>DASYBQ010000028.1:0-49354 GCA_036500625.1 Pseudonocardia sp.
GCCGCCACACGTTGGCGACCTCCTCGCCGAGGAACGGCGTGATCGTCTCCATGGTGACCCCAGGCCTGAAACGATCGTAGGCAATGACCTTCATCGACGCCTCCATCCGCTCGACTCCGTATCCTCTTTAATCTATACACCCATGTCAAGTAACTCCGAGAACAGCGCGGTGCGAGCGCCTAGGGTTGACGCAGTGCAGGGTCGATGTCGTGGTGCACAGCGGAGGCGCCGGCCGAGGCGAAGAAGAAGATCACGCACCATGCCGAGGTGAGGGTGACCGCGGTGAGCGCTCCGGTGCGGAACAACTGCGCGAAGCCAGCTAAATAGCACCCGGACACCAGGTAGCTGAGAGTGATCATGCGGCGTCGGCCAACTGTGTGGAACAGCCGGGCCAGCAGCAGCGGCCCGGGCACGTTGGCCAACGCGAACAGCAGGAACAGCTAGCCGAGGTCGACCGCAAGGTTGTCCAATGCCTTATCCAAGGCTCGGGCCTGCGTTTCGGTTCGTGGCAGCGCGGCGGCGGAGCCATGCGGGGTGGGGAACTGCTCGGTCGGGCTGGGACAGCTCTCGGTAGCGACGCACCGCTTCCTCAGTCGATCGTCAGCTTGCCCTGCCGTGAAGGTCCCGAAGCCGCTGGAACTCGGCCCGGCGTGCGGGCCTCGGCTGTCCCTCACCACGACCTAACGGTGTACCGCGGCAAACTGGCGCCAGGGCAGCTGGGGACAAACGAACGAAAGGACAACCAGATGACCGAGTGCCACCGCCGCGGCCAACACCGGCGAACCTGGCGATGACGGTGCCCACCGAGTCAGCCAGCGGGGAGCACTGTGCCAGATGCTGGGCGATCATCTCCGCCGTCGAGAACGCCCACCGGAACGATAACGGCAACTGGGAGCACGATGAATGCCCGGAAGATTGATGCCCCTGAGTTGGCCGTCGCCGAGCAGGCCATCCTGCAAGCCTGGCGACGTGCGACCCCCGGAGAGTCCCGCTGGACCGTGATCGTCGCCGTGGCGCTGGCTGTGGCGTTACAGGTGGCGCTGCCCAACAGGTTCTCAGCGGGCCATCGAGCTGTTCCCGTGCTGGAACTGCTTCTCGTGGTCGGCTTGTGGGTTGCCCATCCGCACAAGACCGGACACGCCCCCCGCTGGATGCGCCCCGCCAGCCTCCTGCTGATCGGCATGATCACCACAACCAACGCATGGTCGGCCGTTCGATTGATCCAGCAGATCATCCAGGGCAAGCAGGATGACGCGGCCTCGTTGTTGGCATCCGGCGCCGCCATCTGGGCGACAAACATCATTCTGTTTGCCCTCTGGTACTGGGAGTTCGATCAGGGCGGGCCGTTGAACCGGGCGTTGGGAAAGGCCGAGCATCCCGACTTCTCGTTCCCGCAGATGCAGAATCCTGAGCTCTCCCCCGCGCATTGGGAGCCGAAGTTCCCGGACTACCTGTACGTGTCCTTCACCAACGCCTGCTCGTTCAGCCCAACCGACACGATGCCATTGGCGCGATGGGCGAAGATGGCGATGTTGGTGCAGTCGGCGGTGTCGTTGATTGTCATAGCGCTGGTGATTTCGAGAGCGGTGGGCCTCTTCAAGTGATGTGTGACCTGTGCGGTGTGGCCCAGATTATCGGGCAATTCGTGGTAGTTGCCTGTGCGTATTCTGTGACATAGTGGGTGCCGACGTCAGGTGTGCCTTGTGCAACTGGTGGTTGTGGTGGTTGGCGGCTGGTTTGCCGGAGGCTGAAGCCGAGGTGAGTCCAGCGCGTCCCTTCGGTTTCGTCCCGGGGGTTCCCACAGGCTGACCGGGTAACCTCGGCGGGCCCATCACCCTCGGCTGAGTCGCGGGTGACGCAGGTGAGCGTGCCGCCGCCAACGGCGTCTGGCGGGGAGGCTCGTCGAGCAGGACAGCGGCGGCCACGCAAGAGGCCAGGGTGACTACGGCCGCTGCTACTGCCAGGCTTCGTCGAGTCGCGGTGGCCGGGCTCCGGCGCGGGTACGTCACCGCGAGGTGCCGGCCCCGGCCACGTGGCCAGGCATGCTCTGGCGCAAGCGTGTCGGGCCAGACGGAGATGGGGTTACCCAGCCACCGCGTCCCTGGCGGCACGCTCTCGCCGCGCATGACCAGCGAGACACTGCCGACCGCCGCGCCCGCGCCGAGCGAGGCCCCGGGTAGCAGGATGCTGTGCGGTCCCAGGGTGGAACCGGGGCCGAGGTGGACCTCGTCGATGCGCATCAGCCGGTCGTGGAAAAGGTGGGTTTGCAACACACAACCCCGGTTGACAGTTGAGCCATCTTCCAGACACACCAGATCGGTCTCAGGCAGCCAGTGGCTCTCGCACCACACGCCTCGGCCGATACGCGCGCCGAGGCTGCGCAGCCAGGCGTTGAGCAGGGGCGTGCCGAGCAGCGAGTTGCCCATCCACGGCATGGCCAGTTCTTCGTAGAACACGTCGAACAGCTCGTTTCGCCAGACGAATGAGCTCCACAAGGGATGCTCACCAGCCCGGAACCGCCCGACCAGCAGCCACTTCACCACCGTGGTCAGGGTGAGCGCCATCGCGCCCGCGACGAGCAGGACCAGTCCGCTGCACAGCGAGGCGACCGTCCAGCCGGCGAGCGCCTGGATCCGGTCGAGGGTGAGCACCATGACGACGGCGAGCACCGCCGAGACCGCCCACGGCACGAGCCGCAAGGTCTCCACGGCGGCGCGGGCCAGCACGAGCCGGGCCGGCGGGTCGAAGGTGCGCGCCGGGTCGCCGACCTCGGTTACCCGGGGCAGCTCGAAAGCCGGTCGCCCGACCCAGGACGAGTTCGGCCGCGACTCGTCCGGGGCGGTGGACAGCACCGCGATCAACGCACCGTCCGCCAGTTCCCGACCCGGTCCGACCACGCCGGAGTTGCCGACGAACGACCGTCTTCCCACGGTCGAGGGACCCACTCGCAGCCACCCTCCCTTGATCTCGTAGGGCGAGACGAGAGTGTCGTCGGCGAGGAAACCACCGTCGGCTACCCGGATCAGGCCGGGCAGCCCGGTCGCCGTGGAGATCTCGGTCCGGCGCCCGATCCGGGCACCGAGCAGCCGGAACCAAGCTGGGGTGGCGAGGCTGGCGTAGATCGGGAACAGCAACCCTCGGGACGAGCTCATCAGCCGCTCGACCAACCACGCGCCCCACCCCGCGCGGCTGTCGGTTGCGTGCAGCCCGGGTCGAAGCCCGCGCCCAGCCAGCCGAACCAGGCCCGCCACCAGCAGCGTATAGCACAGCACGGTGAGCAGGCCGGCCAACGGAGCGATGACGGTGGCGTCCGCAAGGCCGATGTGGCGCTCCCGGAACACGTGTGGCCCGAACACGGCGAGAGCAGGCAGCGCGGCCAGCAACGGCAGCGCCGCCACAACCAGTAGCGACAAGCTGTAGATCACGCCCCAACCAACGCGGCGGCGGCGAGGCGGCGGCCAGTGCTCGTCCGCGTCACCGACCCGCCGGGCCGGCACGCCACTCCAGCGCTCACCGGCCGGCACCCGGCCGTGCACGGAGGAGCCAGCCTCGACTTCGGCGCTGTCGCCGAGCCGCGCGCCGGGCATGAGGGTGGCGCGGGCGCCCAGTCGGGCTCCCGCACCGACACTCACAGTGCCGACGTGCAGCATGTCGCCGTCCAGCCACCACCCTGCGAGGTCGGCTTCCGGCTCGATCGCACAACCGTCCCCGAGCTCGGCCAGCCCGGTCACCGGCGGGTCGGACCGCAGGTCAACGTTCGCGCCGACCCGGCAGCCCAGTGCCCTGGCGTACCAGCTGGCCAACGGGGTGCCGGCCAGCGAACCAATCCCGAACATCTGGGCCAACCGCTCGGCGCTCCACAGCCGCAGGTGAACCGAGCCGCCGCGCGGATAACAGCCCGGTCGCACGCGACGCCGTATCCATCGCACACCGAGCGCAACCACGAGCAGCCGGCCCGGCGGGCTGATAAGCGTCGCCCATCCCGCACCGATCCACCACCAGGAAACAGCTGGACCGAGCACCGCCGTCCCGACCATGAGAGCTACGAGGTTGCCGACCGCGGCCAGCGCTGTCATCAGGCGCAAGCCACTCAAGGTGAACAGCGCGGCGAGCACCAACAGCTGAACCAGCCCGGTTCTTCCCGGCGTCGGGTGCATCGGGCGGCCTACGGTTTGCGCCTCGTTCAGCTCCTCCAGCCGTGCCGCCAGCGCGCACAGCCCAGAGTTCTGGTAGACGTCCGCGACCGACGCCTCCGGGTAGCGCTCGCGCAGCACACCGATCATCCGCGCCGTGGCCAAGCTGGTTCCGCCCAACTCGAAGAAGTCGGAATCGAGTTCTACCGGAGCTGCGAGCAGGTCGTGCCAGAGCTGGGCCAGCCAACCGACGGTGCCACCTTTCAAGGGCGCCCGGCCACCCGGCGGCCCCTCCCCCGGCGCCACGCCACCCGTGAGCGGCCACGGCAGCGCGGCCCGGTCGACCTTGCCGGAGGTGCGTACCGGCAGCGCATCGAGCACCGCCAGCCGGGGGACCAGCGCGGCCGGCAGTCGATCGGCCAGCACCTCACGCGCGGCTCCCTGGTCGAACGGGGTGGCCGCCGCCTCGTCAAGCACCAGGTAACCGACCAGCAGCCGCCCGCCCGCCTCGGTCTCCTGGACGGCGGCCGCCGCGGCGCTGACCCCGGGCAACGCGAGCAACGCGGCATCGATCTCACCGAGTTCGACACGCCGCCCGCCGAGCTTGACCTGGTCGTCCACCCGCCCGACGAAGACCAGTCCCTCAGGGTCCGCGCGGACCAGGTCACCGCTGCGATAACCCCGCGCCCAGCCGAGCGCCGACACCGGGGCGAACTTCTCGAAGTCCTTCGCCGCATCGAGGTACCGGCCGGTGCCCACGCCGGCGATCACCAGTTCACCGACCTCGCCGGGAGCCACCGGAACCCCGGCCGGGCCGAGCACGGCGAGCTGCCAGCCGCGCAGCGGAAGTCCGATCCGCACCGGCTCCCGGCCGTCCAGCCTGGCGGCGCACGCCACCACGGTGGTCTCGGTCGGGCCGTAGGTGTTCCACACTTCACGGTGCGGCGCCGCGAGGCGGCGGGCGAGCTCGCCGGGGCATGCCTCACCACCGAGGATGAGTAGCCGCACCCCGGCCAGCGCTTCAGCCGGCCAGAGCGCGGCGAGGGTTGGCACGGTCGACACCACGGTCACCGCCCGGTCGATCAACCACGGCCCGAGCTCGGCGCCGGCCCGCACCAGCGCGCGCGGCGCCGGCACCAGACATGCGCCGTGCCGCCACGCCAGCCACATCTCCTCGCAGGAGGCGTCGAAGGCCACCGAGAGCCCCGCCAGCACCCGGTCTCCCGGAGCGAGTGGACGCTCGGCGAGGAACAACTCGGCCTCGGCGTCGACGAAGGCGGCCGCCGAGCGGTGGGTGATCGCGACGCCTTTCGGCCGGCCGGTGGAACCCGACGTGAAGATCACCCACGCGTCATCGCTCGGCTCCGGATGCCGGTTGCCTCTCCCAGCCAGGCCGCGGTGCCTCGCGACGAACCGCGCCCCCGACCCCAGGACCCCCCGGACGTCGGCTTCTCGCCACACCTGTTCGGCTCTGTCGTCGGGATCGTCGGCGTCTACCGGGACGTAGGCCGCGCCGATCGCCAGGATCGCTAACACGGCCAGGTAGAGATCGGCCTGCCCGGACGGCATCCGCAGTCCGACCCGATCCCCGGGGCCGATGCCGGCCCGGCGCAGCTGCTGGCTCAACGCATCGGCGCGCCGCGCACACTCCCGGTAGGAAAGCACCTGCTGACCGTCGTCCAGCGCCGCCGCGCCCGGATGGGTCCGCACCGTCGCGGTGAACACGTCGAGCAGTGTCCGAGCCGGTGCCGGCGGCGTCGCCGGATACACCGCCCATCCGCCGGGCGGCGTGGCGGCCTGCCGCTCACGGCAGTCCACAACGGCCTCGGCATGAGTTCCGCCACTCACGTAGCCGGCCTCGGCTCCCGGACAATGCAGTGGAGCACGAAGCTGCATAATCCTGAACGGGAGCGGAGCTTACTCATCCTGGCTCCGATCTTGACAGAGATTTTAGCTCCGAACCTGATAATTTCCCATTGCCCATGGCTATTCTGAGGTCGCCCGCCCACCTCCGAGCTGGGGGAATGCCCTTGAAGAGCCATTTCCTCTCAGCCGTGGGGAGCAACCCGAACGCCCGCTCCGCCGGCCAACGTATGAGAGCGCTCGCATCCACGACACTAGGCACCACAGGTGAACTAACGGCAAAGTCAGCGCAAGGGCATGGCCAAGTCCGCGAGGTTCACTCACTCGGGGGCGCGCGCCGTATCCTGTGACATAGTTGCGAGCAATTTCCCACAGCCGTCACTATCTGCTATGGGCAATGGGCCACCTAATCGCCATAACGCACAACCACTCGCTGAGTCTCTGCTCCTTCCACAGGGCCGTGAGCCGGGGGAACTCGCCTCGCAGGAAGAGGAAGAAGGTCCAGGCGTCCACCAGTCGCCGGGACGCAGGCGACCCGGGGCCGACAGCGTTCATTCCGGCGGTGAGCGTGGCGGCCAGGCGGGCGAATCGGTTGTCGGCCCGGCCAAAGGGACTCCAACCACACGTCATCGAGCAGCCGGTAGGTGTCCCGCCCCTCGCCGGGCTCGCGAGCACGCTCGACCAACCCGACCCCAGGTGGCGCACCGCACCGGCGACCGGGTGACCCAGCCAGCTCCCTGGTTGTTGCGGAAGGCCACCGTGGCGCACCGCACCGCCGGTGGCCGTTCAGCCGACTCAGGGACGCCGGGCGATGAGATATGCCTGCGGCTGTGGCTCGTCCGCGGTGGCGGGGCAGCTCTGCTGTCTTCGCGTCCACGCCGAGAGGCTAGCCACCAGGAACCCAACCCCGAGACGAGCTCCCTCGACGAGCGACGGGGCCAGTTAGTGGCCCGCGAGTCGAGGTCGATCACTCGAGTGTCGATCACTCGAGTAGGTGGTCGAACTCGCCGTCCTTGGCGCCACGGAGGAACGCGACCATCTCAGCACGAGTGAAGACCAGCACCTCACCGTCCGGGTGTCTGGAATTGCGGACCCCGACCTGACCGTCGGAAAAGCCGGCCAGCTCTAGACACTCACCGTGCGGGTTGCTGTGGCGGCTCTTGCGCCACCGCACGCCAGACGCCTCGGTGGACGACTCGTCGGCCTTGGACATCGCGGCATCCCCCTCACGAAGAGCGACCACCGAGACTATCCTGCTGAGCCTGTCCCGGCACACTCTGGCGGCTGCGCCGACTTCGGTGAACCGCCGCACCCGGGTTGGCCGGCACCAGAACGGCCGCGGTGATTACCTTGCCTTCCCGGTCGTCGTCCCGGTCGCGGAGTTTCGCCGGACCAGGTGGACAGGCCACTTGGCGGGTCGGTAGGGGCTTAGGCTGGGTGCAAGCAAGCGAAGCCCTCCGCACCGCTGGGGGTGGACCGAGGACGAGGCTCGGACATGACCAACACCACCGTGGAAACGCCCGCACACTCGGGGGGCGGCCGCGGGAACTACGCCCCTGGCGGGATCCGTCACTGCGAGTAACCGCCGAACTTGCGGGCCTGTCCGAGTCGCACCTATCCCGCATCGAACGAGGCGGACGCCCCGTGGACAAGCGATCCACGCTGGAAGCCCTCGCTCGAGCAGTGCAGGTGGCGCCGTCCGAGCTGACCGACCAACGCTACGAACCTTCGGACCGCGGCCAGGCGGCCGGGCGAGATGGCGTACCGGATGGGGCTCGCCGGGTAGCGACTTGCGCCGGTCGCAAACGAGGAGAGTTCGATCAGCGCGCCTGGGCTCCATTCGGGTGCGGGAGCCGCGAACCCGACCACACGACTAGGCACCAGTGCTCGGACTACAGAATCTGAGGACACGGGATTCGTCCGTTCACACTGCAGGAGGTCCGCTACTCCCAGCCGACCACTGCCCTGCTCAAACGCCGCAGGCTTGCTGGGTCTCTCGCCAGTGTTTGACCATTCCGGTGAGTTGGTGCGGGTAGGAGCCGTGCAGCACCAGGTGGTCGAGGCCCGCGTCGAGGTATTCGCGCAGGCGGCTCACCACCTGCGCGGACGAGCCCACGGCGCAGCCGGACTCCACCCATTCCCGGGGAATCTTGCTGCCGAGTTCGAGCAGCTGGTCACGGCGGTAGGCCTGGTCGGCGATCGTGTCACCGCGCAGCTCCTCGTGACCCAGAATTCCCCGCATGACCTCCGGGTCCCACCCGTTCTCCTCGCAGATCAGGTTGCCGACGCTCGGGAAGGAGAAATGGGTGATCATGCGGGCGTTCATCTGGGCAAGCTCCTCGTCGGAGCTCAGGTCGGGCGCGCACAGCATGGTGTTGTAGATGGTGAGCGACTGTGGGTCGCGGCCTATCCGCTCGCATTCCTCGCGCAGCCGCGTGCAGATGTTGGCGGTGGCCTCCACTGTCAGCTCACAGCCGATGAAGACGCCGTCGAACGTCCGCGCGGCAACGGCGGTGGCCTTGGGTTTGGGCGCCCAGCTGGACAGTACGATCGGCGGGCGGTTCGCGGTGGGCGGGTCGGGCATGCGCAGCGAGGGAAAGCGCCCGGCCGGGCCGTCGTACTCGATGGTCTCGCCGTTCCACAGCCGCAGCAGAATGCTGGCGTAGTCCTCGAAACCCTGCATGGTCGGTGATCCCATGCCGGCCTTGTCGTTGATGCCGGACAGGCCCCTTGCCAGGCCCAGTATCAGCCGATTGCCGAACGCCTGCTGCATGGTCGCCGCCATGGCCGCGGTGATCATCGGGTGGCGGGTGCCGACCGCGATCGAGCCCATACCGAACTTGATCCGCTCGGTGCGGGCCGCGACCGCGCCGGCCAGCACGCCGAGCTCTTTGGTGTCGAAACGTTCCGCGACCCATGCCGAGGTCAGCCCGAGCTCCTCGGCCTGGGTCGCCTCGTCGATGGCCCGGCTGGGGTCGGTGACCCGGCCGGGCAGCAGGTAGATCCCGAGTTCGTCGATGGGTGCGTCGGTCATCGATGTGAACCTTCCTCGACAAGTACGGTGGCAATGTCCCCAGGATTGTCGAGGATGAAGCCGGTCGAACGGTACCAGGCCTGTTCTCGGGTAGCCTGGCGTTCGGCCACCGCCAGCACGAGCCGGCGGGCGGTCTGGTGCGCCTCCAGCCCGCCCTCGTCGGCGCTGGCCGGGAAGGCCGCCGCCAACTCCTTCATCCGACGGCCCTGCTCGCGGACCTTGCCCAGATCGCCGGCTGTCGGTCCGCTCTCGGCGGGCGACTCGGCCAGCACCTCGCGTATCGGGGCCGACTGTGGGCTCTGCTCGGCGCCTTCGACCTCCAGCAGCGCACCCAGCAGGCCGCGGTAGTCCTGGGCCTCGGTGACCTCGTAGCGATACTCGGACTCGTGCACGTCGAGCAACCAGTTCAGCGTGGCAAGGATGACCCCGGCCTGCTCCCGTACGAAGGTCGACTCGGCGGGCAGCGCCGGGATGACCGTGCGTTCCATGCTCGCGCTCATGGCTTTCAGCTGCTGGGTCACGGTGGGCATCATCGCCGGTAGTCCTCCCGCAGGATCTGGTTGAGCTCCGCCACGAAGAAGGCGGCAAGGCCCGAAACGAAGTTCATCACCACGTCGACATGGCTGGCCTGCTCGGCGGCGACCCGGGATGCCGTGGCGTAACAGGCCACGATGGCCCAGTACATGTTGAACACCGAGTAGTAGCGCAGCCGCTCCGGGTCGACGGCCAACCCGGACAGCCGCTCGTAGTCGGTGATCAGTCTCGACGCATCCTGCAGGCCGGCGCACAGGTACGCACCCGACTCGTCGGTGTATCCGTAGCCGGGCAGCATCGCGTAGGCCAGGTCACTGTGCCGGTCGCCGAGATGGCCGAGTTCCCAGTCGAGGATCGCGGTGATCCGGCTGTCCGACTCGTCGAACAGGAAGTTGCCGTTGCGGTAGTCGCCGTGCAGCAGCGAAACGTGGTCGACCGCCGGTCGACGTTCCCAGAGCCAGTCCCGCGCCAGCGCCACGGTCGGATGCGCTTCGAAGGTGTCCTCCTCCCACACCCGGTCCCACAGCGCCAGCCGCCAGTCGAGGGCCTCGGTGCTCGCCTCGGCGGGAACGTCGAGAGCCGAGAGATCCTTCTGGCTCCAGTCCATGGTGTGCAGCCGGGCCAGATGCTGAACGAACTGCGGAGCCAGCGCCGTGCGGTGCGAGCCGTAGACGGTGGACAGGTGGTTCGTCGACTTGGCCTCGGTCTTGGCGTCGCTCGGCGCGGCCACTCCCGGACTGAAGCTGGTGATCAAGCTGGGAGTGCCCAGTGCGGAGTGCTCGTCGGCGAACCAGTAGGCGTGCGGCACAGGCAGGTCGTCCGCCATCGCCCGCAGAATCTGGAACTCCCGCTCCCGGTGGGTCTCCAGCAGCACCGCCGGCGGGCTCATCCGCAGCACCATCCGCTCGTCGACAGCGCCGCTCCGCCCGCCCCGGCGCAGCGTGAAGGTGAACTGCTCCATCGATGCCCCACCGGTCAGCCGAGACACATCGTGGACTTCGAACTGCTCATCGAGCACGCTGAGCAAGAACTTCTCCAACCTTTCCCTGGCGCGACCGACGTCGATCGGGTCGTACTCCAGGTGCCCTCGCCGACGCATCTTGCGGGTCAGCGACTCGTCGAGGGTGCGTTCTATTCGCCGCCGCCCGGTCGGTATTGACATCATCGTCCTCGTCGAGCTATTTGCCGAAATTTATACTGGATTTTAATCCTACTATAACTGTCAAGCCCTGATAAGGCTCCGTTTGCGGAGTCGGAAGGTCACTAGTATCGTGTACTATTAGCGAGGATTACCACACTAATTAGAAGTTCCGGCTACCCATCGAAAGTAAAGGCGAATGACGGCATTACCGACCAGGCTGGACCACTACCGACTTCTGGGGCGCAGCGGTCTTCGAGTCAGTCCGCTGTGTCTTGGCACCATGACCTTCGGCACCGTGTGGGGGTGGGGTTCCGACAAAGAGACCAGCCTGGCGATCCTCGATGGGTACGTGGAAAAAGGCGGAAATTTCGTCGATACGTCCAACTACTACACGGACGGAGAGAGCGAGAGCTTCCTCGGCGAGTTCATGGAAGGCCGGCGGGACCAGTTCGTCCTGTCCTCGAAGTATTCGTTCAGTACCCGGTGGGGTGAGCCGAATTCCGGGGGCAACCAGCGCAAGAACATGGTTCAGGCTGTCGAAGGCAGCCTGAAGCGCCTGCGCACCGACCGTATCGACCTCTACTGGGTGCACGCGTGGGACTTCACCACGCCGGTCGACGAGCTGATGCGCGGCCTCGACGATCTGGTACGCCAGGGCAAGATTGTCTACCTGGCCGTCAGCGACGTACCCGCCTGGAAAGTCGCCCAGCTCAACCAGTACGCCGAAGACCACGCGATGACGCGGTTCATCGCATACCAAGCCGAATACAACCTGGCCGCCCGGGACGCCGAACGCGAAATCCTGCCGATGTGCCGTGAACTCGGCCTCGGCGTGACCCCGTGGGCGCCATTGGCCGGCGGTGCACTGACGGGCAAGTACACCCACGAAGACCTGGAACGCGAGCGCCGGGAAATCGGCGAGGACACGTTGTTCGGCAACAACGAGCAACGCGTGGTCAACCTCACCGAGCGGAAGCTCGAGATCGCCGACCGGGTGAAAGAAGTCGCCAAGGAAACCGGTCGCTCACCGGCACAGGTCGCATTGAACTGGCTGCTCGCCCAGCCCGGCGTGGCCAGTTTGGTCATCGGCGCCCGAGGAACCAAGAACCTGGAAGACAACATCGGCTGCCTCGGCTTCGCACTGACCGACGACCAACTCGCACGCCTGGACGAAGTGTCGAAGATCGAGCTGGGCTTCCCGCACGATCTCATCCACAACCCGGTGGTACGCAAAATGCTCACCGGCAATACCCAAATCTCCGCACCGTAGTCATATATCGGCGGCGACGTCGATTCCCGTGAGCAGGGGTGCTTGCGCAGCGGAGCCAGCACGCCACCGACGCTCCGGCCGCGAGCGCGGCCCGCCAGCCATTTCTGGATACTGTGTGGTCCAGTAGAGGGGTGGGTGACCACCTGACACGAGACCTACCACCGCCGGTGTTGATCGGGGATTCACACGAATGGATGCAACAGCACGGCCGCTGTCCGTCGCCGTGGTCGGCTCTGGGCCTTCCGGGTTCTACGCCGCCGGCGCACTGTTCGAGCGCGCGGACCTGGACGTCCGGTTGGACATGTTCGACCGTCTCGCCACGCCATGGGGCCTGGTGCGCTTCGGCGTCGCCCCGGATCATGAGAAGATCAAGTCGGTGTCCTCGGTGTACTCGAAGATCGGCGAGCACCAGTCGTACCGGTTCTTCGGCAACATCGAGGTTGGCCGGCACATCACCGGCAAGGAGCTCGCCGAGCGCTACGACGTGGTGATCTACGCCGTGGGCACCGAAGGCGACCGCAAGCTCGGGATCCCCGGTGAGGACCTGGCCGGCAGCATCGCGGCGGTGCAGTTCGTGGGCTGGTACAACGGCCACCCCGACTACGCGGATCTGAACTTCGACCTGAGCAGCGAGCGCGCCGTGGTGGTCGGCAACGGCAACGTGGCACTCGACGTCGCGCGCATCCTGTGCTCCCCGTACGAGCAGCTGGCCAAGACCGACATCGCCGACCACGCGCTCGAGGCACTGCGGCACAGCAGGATCACCGAGGTGCTGGTGGTCGGTCGGCGCGGACCGGCGCAAGCCGCCTTCACCACCCCGGAGCTCAAGGAGCTGCCCAAGTTCACCGATTCCGGGGTGGACGTGGCGCCCGAGCAGGTCGCCGAGGAACCCGGCGAGGACACGCTGCCGCGCGCGGTCAAGCGCAACCTGGGCGTACTGCGCGACTACGCGAGCGGCGAAACGGAGCTGGGTGAGCGGCATATCAGCCTGCGTTTCCAGCGTTCCCCGGTCGAGCTGCGCGGCAACGGCAAGGTCGAGCAGATCGTGCTCGGGCACAACGAGCTGCGCACCGGCGAGGACGGGCGGGTCAGCGCGCACGACACCGGCGAACGGGAGACCGTGCAGACCGGTCTGGTGCTGCGAGCGGTCGGCTACCAGGGTGTGCCCATCGAGGGACTGCCGTTCGACCCGCGCCGCGGCATCATTCCCAACACGAGGGGTCGGGTGGACGGCGCCGAGCGCACCTACGTGGTGGGATGGATCAAGCGGGGCCCCACCGGGGTCATCGGCACGAACAAGAAGGACTCGGTGGAGACGGTCAACCAACTCGTCGAGGATCTGGAGAGTGGCACGCTGCGACGCCACGAGCGGGACGGCACACTGGACGTCGAGTCCTGGCTGGCCGGGCGTCAACCGCACCTGGTCACCGCCGAGGCCTGGCAGCGCATCGACGACGCCGAGCGGACCGCCGGTGAGCCGCACGGGCGCCCACGGGTGAAGATTTGCGACCTCGAGGACCTGCTGGACGTGGCGCTCAACCGCTCGACCAGCGCCAAGGCCTAGCCGAACGCACACTGTCCCAGAAGATTTCCGAACACAGAATCAGCAGGAGTTGCAACGTGACCTACGTGATCGCCGAGCCGTGTGTCGACGTCCTCGACAAGACATGCATCGAGGAATGCCCGGTCGACTGCATCTACGATGGCGGCCGGATGCTCTACATCCATCCCGATGAGTGCGTTGACTGCGGTGCCTGCGAGCCGGTCTGCCCGGTAGAGGCCATCTACTACGAGGACGACGTGCCCGACGAGTGGCAGCCCTACACCAAGGCCAACGCGGACTTCTTCGCCGAGCTCGGTTCACCGGGCGGTGCCTCCAAGGTGGGCAAGGTCGACCACGACGTTCCGCCGGCCGTCGACCTGCCGCCGCAGGAGCACGACGCGTAGGACCCTCGGGTAGCCGGCGGGGCCCCGCCGAAAGACCGGCTCCGGCCACAGCGCCTCTGCAGGTTGACCTGGTTGCTCTCGCCGAGGGGTGCTCGGTGAAGAACGCCCACAGCACGGCTGTCGCCGAGACGGTGTGCGTCGCCCTGGCCGGGTCCGCTGTCGGCGAGCGCCCGGCCAGGTCTGCCCGCCTCGGGCGATGCGGTGGTGCACCAGCGCGGAGCCGGGTGCGCAGCCCTGCCAGCTCAGCCCGGTCACATCCGCCCCGGTCGGGGCCGACGTCACGGTGGCGCACCGGTCCACCCGCGCGCGACCGGCCAACCAGTCGGCCATCGGCGGGTAGTGCTCGTGGTGGCAGGTCCCGCCGTCGTCTCCGGGGCGCCTTGCCAGGCCGTCCGGTCCGGCCAGTCCACGTGGGTACACCGCTTCGGTCTGCAGCGCGTCGATGCCCGAGTACGCCGGCCGGAACGGGCGGGCGGGCCCGGCGCAGCTGGGCGGCGGGCTCGATCGGGGGCTACCGAGGGCCGGCGTGCCTGATTACGAACTCTGCCGGGACGAGCAGCAGCCCGTGGCATGCCGGGGCGCCGCCGCGCTCGGCCGCCGGGGCTGTTCCCACGGGGCGGTGTCGATCACCGAAACTGAGTTGGCTCCGAAGTCGGTCGCGTAGGCACGACGTCCGTCGGGTGTCAGCACCAGGCTCTTCAGCGTGCCCTCGGCATTGATCGTCCCGACGACCTTGTGGCTTGCGGTATCGATCACGGTCACCGCGCCGGAGGCATCCGCGACGTAGACGTGGCGCGCGTCGGGCGCCATCGCCACACCGTTCGGTTGCTGGCTGTCCGGAATGCTCGCGGTGACTCTGTTGCGGCGCACGTCGATCACCGAGACCGTGCCCGCCGCGTCGGCACTGTAGGCAAGGTTGCCGTCGCGCGCGACCACCACACCGAGCGGGCCGCCCACGACGGGGACGGTGGCGGTCACCTTGTTGCGAGCGGTGTCCACCACCGAGACCTTGCCGGGATCGGAGTTGCTGAGCACGTAGGCACGGCGGCCGTCCGGGGCCAGCACCACGCCGCCCGGCGCCTGCCCGACCGGGATGGTGGCGACGGTGCCACGACTGACCGTGTCGATCACGGAGACCCGGTTGGAGCCGAAGTCGGGTACGTAGGCGCGGCGCCCGTCCGGGGTGAATGCCACATCGCGCGGCACCATCAGGCCGCCAATAGTGTCAATAACGGTGTTGCTCGTCGTGTCGATCACCGACACCGTGTTCGAGCCGTTGTTCGCGACCCAGGCCTGGTGGCCGTCTGGGGTGATCGCCACACGTTCCGGCATGTCACCAACGGCGACGGTTGCGGTGACCGCGTCGCTGGCGGTGTTGATCACCGAGACCGTGCCCGAGTTGTAGTTGGTGACGTACACATGGCGCCCGCTCGGGGTGATCGCGACTCCGGAAGGGTTCGCGCCGACCGTAATCGTCTTGGTGTTCCCGGCCTGCGGGGCCGAACCCGCCGTCGGTGCGGTACTGCTGGCAGGCGCTGAACAGCCGGTAAGCAGGCCGCCGAGCACCGCGACAGCGGTCGAGGCGATCATTGCTGTCCGCTGTCCGGCGCGGCGCGCCGGCCCCGACGCCACTCGCCTACCCACCGCCACGTTGAGTTCCTCCAGGCGCTCCCGGCCAACTCCCAATCGAGCACAATTTAACCGGTCGTGATCTGTGACCCCCGGTCGGGATACGCAGCGCTACGCCCGCGTCGCGGTCGCGTCGGAGTAGCGTCCCGGTGTGCACGCGCCCGAACAGCTTGTCCTCAACGCCTCCGGTATGAGCTTCGGTGCCCTTGCCTGGGGCGACCGAGGCGCTCCGTTGACGCTGATGATCCACGGGTACCCGGACACCGCGTGGACCTGGCGCCATCTCGGGCCCTTCCTTGCCGAGCGGGGCTGGCGGGCCGTCGCGCCGTTCACCCGGGGCTACGCACCGACCGAGCTCGCCCCGAACGACCGCTACCTGGTCGCCGACCAGGTAGGCGATGTCCTCGCGCTGCATGCCGAGCTCGGCGGCGACGCGCGTTCCGTGCTGATCGGCCACGACTGGGGCGCGTTGGCGACCTGGGGGGCCACCAACGCCGCGCCGGACCGCTTCGCCCGCTACGCTGCGCTGGCGCTGCCCACCGCGGCGACGCTGCTGAAGCCATGGACCTCCCTCAGCACGCTCGGCATCGCCGCGCGCCAGGCCCGGATGAGCTGGTACTTCGTCTACAACCAGCTGCCAGGGGCGGAGCGCGGCCTGGATCGGGTCATCCCCAAGCACTGGCGCGACTGGTCGCCGGGGTACGACGCGCGGGAGGACCTCCGGCATGTCTTCGAAGCGTTGCGCGGCCCTGGCCGCCGGCGCGCGCGCTGCGGTACTACCGGAACAACCTGCAAGCCGGCCTGCGGGCCACCTTCGCCGTGCGGGCCGGTGCGCCCGCGCTGTACCTACACGGCGAGCGGGACGGCTGTGTCCAGGCCACGCTCGGCTCGCGCTACCCCGAGACCCGCGCCCCTGACAGCCGGTTCGAGCGGGTGGCCGACGCCGGGCACTTCCTACAGCTGGAGCAGCCCGACCGGGTCAACAACCTGATCGGCGACTGGGTCGGCACACCCGGTCTACAGACCAGACTCGAGGTAGCGCCTCCTGATCTCACCGGGCAGGTCGGCATCGGCCACCCGCTGGCTGTGCTGGAACACGGCGTAGCGTCCCTCGGGCGTGGCGTCGAAGCCCTTCACGACGAAGCGGCCTCGGAACAGGCCGTCATTGAGCAGTCCGCACAGCGCGGGTCGCATCATGAACGTCCAGAACTCGGTGGCGACATCCAGCCGAACGCATGCCTCGGCGAACGAGGCGAGCACGAACCATGTCGCGGCGCCGTTCATGTTGTGCCGAGGTGCGCCCGGGCGCAGCGGATCCTGGGGCAGGCTGTCGCTGCCGAACCGCTCGAAGCCGTCCAGCACGGTCAGCAAGGGCACCGGCAGGCCGTAGTGCGCCTCGACCGTCCGCTGTTGGCGGGCCGCGAGCAGGGCCATCGCCTGGCGGGCGTCGTCGGTGGAGATCGCGTCGAGCCAGGCCTTCTCGGCCGAGGGGTCGCCGGCGAACTCGAGCCAGCGGCCCGCGATGTCGACCATGGTCGCGGCCGAGGCCCGTACCCGAGGGGTCGCGTGCACGCCGGACCAGTCGTCGAGATCCCGGAAGAAGGCGTTGTGCACCGAAGGGTCGGGCCGGAAGGCGCCCGTGGTCAGCGAGACCCGGGCGAGGTCCGCGTCGGCGACCGGCGCGCGGTCGACGTGCGGGGCCGGACCGACCGTGCCCGGCGCAATGACGCGGAACGCCGGGCCGAAACCCGTGCGGATCACCTTCTCCGCGAGCCGGCCGAGCGCGGGCATCCGGCTGACGCCGGTCCCCAGGTCGTCGTCGCTGCCCCCGCGCCACGCCTGGTGGATGCAGGTCAGCATCGTGGTGTACGCCTGGTCGAACGCCACCGACTCGGGCAGCTCGACCGGGGCGGGCGAGACCGCGCGCACGGTGGGTGACTCGACGGCGGCACCGGTGTAGCTGAACGGGGCAGTCCGGGTCAGCCGGTGGCCGTGGAACATCTCGCCGAACTGGTAGAAGTGGGCAAGCTCGGTCTCGTCGCCGGCCTGCTCGAACGGCGTCACGGAGCTGCCCTCACCCTGGCGCTTGATCAGGTCTATGGCCGAGTCCACGCCGTCGAGGTCGGTGATCACGAACGAGCCCATGGAGAAGTAGTCGTCGAGATCGATCTGGCCGCCGAGGGTGAACGTCACCGGGCAGGCGCGGAATGCCTGCCGCACCTGGTCGTAGAACTGCCCGATCAACCTCGATCCGGTCGGCACGAAGTCGGGGTCCTCGACGGCGGTGTCCGTCGGCTCCTCGATGACCATGAAGGTGTGCAGCAGCACGTCGGGCGAGAACGGTGCCAGCCCGACCTCGAGGCCCTTGTGCACGTTCATCGGCAGTTGGGTCGGGTACGAAGGTGCGACCCCGAGCACGTCGGGCTGTTGGCCGATCGAGGCCAGCAGGTTGCAGGCGATGCCGAGGTGCAGCATCTCCTCCACCGCGATCTGCCGGATCGCGGGTGCGCAGCTGGACGGGTCGGCGTTGCCGTCGATCGACCACGCCGCGTAAAGATAGGGCGCGATCGTGCTCAGCTCGAGCTGGATGGCGGCCTGCAGCGCTTCCGCGAGCCACCCGGCGTCGCGCTTGTCGGTGGGAACGGTCATCAGCCGGACGAGGGCTCGCACGGCGCCTCCTTCGGGTGTGGGAACTGGGAAACATGGGCTCACGCCGGGGACGAATCACCCGTGTGCGACCGCGCGGCGGCAGCCCCCTGCCGCGCGGGCGGAGCACTCGGGTACCTGGACCGCGAGACCAGATCCACCCGGTGCTCCTGGGCCCGCTCGCGTGCACCGGCAGTCCGCTCGGTCATGCTTGCTCGCCCAGTCATGCCTGCTCGATCGGCCGCGCCCGCCGGCACACCTCGATACCCGGCGAGGAGCGCGCCGAGCTCCGGAGACGGACTCACCCCGAGCTCGCGGCGCGCGAGGTCGCGGTAGCGTGCGAAGCACCGGTGCGCCTCGATCTGGTTGCCCTCGGCAAGGTGCGCCTCCAGCAGCACGCGCTGCGCACTCTCCCGAAGGGGTTCCGCCGCGACGGCGGCCATCGCGACGTCGACGGCCTCGGCCTGGCGGTTTCGCGCGACGAGCTCGCGGCTCATGGCCTCCAGCGCGTGCAGCATCCGCTGCCGGAGGCGCTCCCGCTCGAACACGACCCAGTCGTCGTGCCAGGCAGGCAGCAGGTCCAGTGCGTCGCTCCAGCCCGGCCTCGGCATCAGGTCGCCCGGTTCGAGCCGGCCCGCGACCAGCCGGGCGGCCCAGGCACCGACCTGGTCGACGTCCACCACGACGTGTTCGGCGACCGCCAGCCAGCTGTGGTCGCCCTCCAGGAGGTCGAGACCCGCGCCCCGCAACCGCCAGAGCGCGGAGCGAAGGTTCCCGGCCGCGCGCGCATCGTCGCCGACCGGCCAGAGGGTGCCCGCGATCTGTCGCCGGTCGACCCGCCCGCCGCGCAGCGCGACGTAAACCAGTAGCCGGCTGCCGCCGTCGGGAACCTCGATGGCGTGCCCGTCGACCACGGCGTGGATGCCGCCGATCAGGTACAGCTCGCTGCGTGCTGACCGGTCGGCTCGCTGCGTCGGGCGTCGTGGTGGCGCCGTCATGTCGGTCCTTTCTCACAGCCCCCGGCGTGACGTCACGGGGCAGCCTCGCCGACCCGCCGTACGAAAGAGGTTTGCTGATAAAACCCTGATACCTCGGCGAGAAAGGGGGACCTGCCGGTCCGCACGGCCACTGTGGCCGCCGATCGGCCCTGGCCGTCGGGCGCGGCGCAGGGTGCGGCGCGCGGGCCGATTTGTGGACAACTGGCGACGGACCGGCCGTCGACGCGGCAAAAATGTCGGTGGAATCGGCCAAACTTGAGCTGGGGGAAGCCCCCTTGGGTGGGCGGGCCGCGACAGCGGGGTCGCACCAGCGGGGCCAGTTGCAACCAGGCCAGTGGGAAGCGGCCAGCGACGGCATCACCCGGGCGGCACAGTGGCGCCACGGTGACGTCCGGCGTGCAGGATCGCGGCATGCGGCCGAATTCAGCAGGGTCGCCGGATCCCTCGGCGGCCGCGTTGTGCTGCATCCTCGTCGAGCGCCAGCCTTACGGCCTGCTTGTCACGGCGACGATGAACCCCGACGTCGCCGACCGTTCCGGCGACCGTGTCGTCCGGCTCACCCAACTGTCCGAGGCCATCGAGCTGGTCACCGATTTCCTCGCCACCTGGGTCGAGAGGCACGACGAGGACCGGCCCGGCGGCTGAGCACCGCGCGGGCCCAGCGCGGCCCCTACTCCGGCCTGCGGACCATGGCCTTGGTTGCCTGATCCCTCGGCTCCTCCACATGCTCCGTCGCCGAGGCGGCGTCCGGCTCGCCGACGCCCGCCGCGATCCGAACCCGCTGCTGCGGTGGCGATTCCGAGGCCGGCCCGGCTGCTTCAGAGACTCGCACCGGCGCGGCGGGGAGCGCGCCGGACTTCGTGTACCTGACGAGCGGATGATCGTCGAGCTTGGACTCCTTCACCATCTTTCTCGCGAAGGCAAAGGTCTCGTCCGCTGTGGCCTTCGGGTTCGCCTGGATCCACTCTTTCCACTTGGGGTTCCACTTCATCGTGTGCGTGGCGGTGTGCTCGCCCTCGCTCAGCACGACGGCGTAGTCGTCCACGTCGATGCCTCGGCCCTTGAAGAACTCGCGGAACTCCTGCGGCAGGACATGGTGCAGCGGGTCCCGTGGGTAGGCGTTGCCGGCTCGGCGGCCCCGGTCCTGCAGCGCGGCCGCGTCATGGGCCGACTGTGGCGTCTTCCCAGTGGGCCGAGCCGTGACCTGACGCTCCTTCGGCGGGATGTAGGGCAGGCGGGTGACCGTCGGCGCCGGTTTCGCGGGAGTCGGCGTCGCGGTGGCGCCCGGCTCGACCGCGGCTGTCGGCTCCGCCGCTGTCGCCGCCTTCCTGTCGGCCGCCTTCGGGCCCGCACCGCGCCGGGTCGGCGGCGGTGCCGCCGACCCGGCGGGCCTCATCGCGGCGGGTTGCACCGTCGGCGTGCCCGGTGCCAGCGGCCCACCGGGCCGCTCGGCGGATGCGGTCGGAGACATCGCCGCGTGCGGGATGTCCTCCCGCCCGCCGGGGATCACCTCGAACGGTGCCTGCGCGACGGCTCGCCCATCGGTGCCGGTCTTCTTTGCTGGTACCGCCGCGCGGGCCCGCTCGGGCCGCATGCCGTTGTCGTTGGCCGCGCCGCCCAGCTCGATGCCCGCGACCTTGCGCAGCCGCGCCTTGACGGCAATCGAGTGCACGGAGGCCGGAGGCCGCGCCTTGGTGCCGGCCGCCGAGGGTAACCCGGCGGCCGGCGCGGGCTCGACCACCGGAGCAGGACGTGCCGCCGATACCGGCTCGGCCGCCGGGGCGGGATGCGCCACCGGCACGGGCTCGGCCACGGGGGCGGGATGCACGGCAGGCGCCGGCTCGACGGGTTGGCCCGGTCGGGCAGCCGAGGACGACCGTGCGGCAGGCGGGGGCTCGGCCGCACCGCCGGATCGCACGGCCGGCGCCGCGCCCTTGCCAGGGTCGGGCACCCGCCCGGACATGCCTTTCGTCACGGCGTCCTTGATGGCCATGACGACAACGCCCGCGACCGCCTTCAGGTCGCCGAACAGCACGGTCCTGCGCCGCTTCGGATCGGCCTGCAGCGCCGGATCCTTCCAGTCCTTGTACAGCTGCAGCATCGGGTCGACCGCGTTGGCCAGCGAGCCCGCCGCCATGATGATCTTAGTGATCTTGCCCATCACGCGGGCGTTGCGCAGCCCGAGGATCGCCGCGACCACCGCGATCAGCCGCAGCCAGAACTGGGCATCCTTCACCCAGCCACCGCGCTCGACCAGATCGATCAGCGACTTGAACGCACCGAGGGCGCCGAGGAGCTTGAGTGCCACCTCGGCTTCCTTCGCGCCGACCATGGACAGCAGCACGTTGATCCCGATCATGCTCTCCAGCTCGCCGATCTCGAGCTCGGTGAACACCAGGTGCTGCTCCGGTGCGGCCCCGGCCGCCGAGGCGAACTGATCGACACCGCCCGACCAGCTGTCGAACTTGCCGGCGACCGCCGCGCCGACGCTGGGTGTGCCCGTGACATCGTCGATGTGGACCAGGCCCTCCTTGGTCGCCATCGCGATCGCCATGTCGTACGGCGCGGAGATCTGTTTGATGGCCGAGCGCGCCTGGTTCGCCCGCTCGACCGGCACGACACCGGAAAGGACGCTGGCGTCCACCGCCTGGTACGCGACGTCGCGGCCCATGTGCGGCAGCCCGACCAGGATGTCGGCCACGTTGCTCACCTCGAGCGCGATGCCCTTGCCCCGGCCGAGGTTGCGCTGCACGACGTCGCGGGCCGTGCCCTTCGCCTGCGACGCGGCCTGCCGCACCGGATCGGCGACCGCACGGCGGGCGGCCGCCGCGACCGGCGTGGCCGCCGTGCGGGCCGTCTGTGCCGCCGCGACCGTGCTCTGCACGACGGTGGCCACCGAGGGCGGCAGTTCGGTGGACGGCGGGATGACCTTGTCGACGACGGCCGCGGCCTGCGTGGCCAGCGGCCGCAACGCCGGCTGCAGCGCCGGCGGCACCGCGTTCCAGAGCCCTCGGCGGGCCTCCGCCCAGGACAGCGGCATGGCAGCCACCCCGCTGGCCGTAGTCACCCTCGCGGGAACCCCGTGCACGGCCGAGGCGGCGGCCTGGTGGGCGTCGGCCTCCAGCGCCGGCGCCGGTACCGCGCCGGGAGCCCCGCCACGCCGCTGCTGCACGACGTGCGCGAGCTCGTGGGCCAGCACGGCCGCCGAGCGCGGCGGCCCGAGCCGGTGCACCGCTGGGCTGAGCGCGATGTGTTCGCCGGTGGCCGAGGCCAGCAGGTCCGCCGGCAGCGAGTGGTCGTCGTGCAGCCGGACGGAGCCGAAGTCCTGCCGGAAGAGCCCCTCGAACAGCGGCCGGGCGGACCCGCCCAGCGGCCGGCCGCCGCTGAGCAGGGCTTCGACGCCGTTGTTGCCGGCCGTGCCCTGCAGGGACAGCACCTCGTCGTACCCGGGCACCCGTGCCCGGCCGGGCCGGGTCGCTCCGGCCCAGCTCGGGCCGTTCGCCCCGGTCTTGGCGGCACTCGCCTTCACCCCGGCACCACCGCGAGGTCCGAGGGGCCGAGGGCCTTGCCCAGCTTCTGGTACTCCCGCCGGGTGGCGTGCATCAGATGCGCCATCCGCACCACACCGCCGTCGGCGGCGGCCAGGAAGGACGCCCCGAACGCGATGTTGCGGATGTTGCCCCCGGGCAGTACGAAACGGCGGGCCAGCAGGTCGAGGTCCACGCACGCGGCACGCGGCACGTCCGGCCAGACGACCTCCCAGATCCGCCGGCGGCTCTCCTCGTCGGGGAACGGGAACGAGATGGCGAACGCCAGCCGGCGCAGCAGGGCCTCGTCGAGGTGCTGGCGCAGGTTGGTGGCGAGGATCGCGACGCCCTCGAACTGCTCTATCCGCTGCAACAGGAAGCTGACCTCGATGTTCGCGTAGCGGTCGTGGCTGTCCTGCACGTCGGAGCGCTTGCCGAACAGCGCGTCGGCCTCGTCGAAGAACAGCACGGCGTCCGCGTCGGCCGCGGCGTCGAAAATCCGGCCCAGGTTCTTCTCCGTCTCGCCGATGTACTTGCTGACCACCCGGGCCAGGTCGACCGTGTAGAGGTCGAGGCCCAGCTCGCCGGCGATGAGCTGCGCGGCGATGGTCTTGCCGGTCCCGGAGCCGCCGGTGAACAGCACACTCGTGCCCAGCCCGTGTCGGCCGAGGCGGCCGAACCCCCACTCGGTCACCACCCGCTCCCGGTATCGGGCCCGGTCACACACCTCCCCCAGCTGCGCGAGCGCATCCGACGGCAGGACGAGGTCCCGCCAGCCGCAGCGCGGGCGGACCCGCCGGGCCAGGGCGGCAAGCTCGTGCCCGGAGCGGTCCCTTGCGGCGGCCGAGACGTCGGCGAGTCCCGGCACCGACGAGTGGCGCAGCGCGGCGGTCGGCCAGCAGGCGGCCGCGGCATCCTCGATCTGCGCCGCGTCGAGACGGTAACGCGCGGCCAACACGTCGAGGTCGCCGGCACCGAGCTCGACGCCGTACCGGGCGAGCGCCGAGGCCCAGCAGGCCCGTCGGCGGGGCGCGCCGGGTGCCTCGACGGGCAGCGTGACGACCCCGGTCACCACGTCACCGGTAAGTGGCCAGGCGCGCGCGCCGGCGAGCACCGTGATGCCCTGGTCGCTCGCCAGCGTCCGCAGCAGCAGCGCCCATGCCTCGGTGTCCTCGCGCAGCGCGTCCAGGTCGTCCAGGAAGAGCACGGCGCCGTGCAACCGGGCCTCCCGGAAGACCAGCGGCAGCAGCTCGGGCCGCCGCGCCGCGGCCGTGCCGTCGACGCACAGCAAGGCGACCCCGGCCGCGCCGGCCACCGCGCCGGCGATCGGCAGTCGTGCGCCTCGGGCGGTGCCGTGCAGGTAGAGCCGAGGCGCGGCGTCGCGCGCGCGGGCGGCCGCCACCATCGAGGTGACCACATCGACGGTTGCCCCTTCGACGCCGGGGTCCTCGGGGTCCTTGTCGGGGTCCGGCGCGACCAGTCGACACCAGGCGGCCAGCCGGCGGTCCACGCCGCCCTGCCCGAGCAGGACGTCGACGATCTGGGCATCCAACCGCGGCGTGTGGGCGAGCAGCGGGGCGTGCGGAATCCCGTCCGGAGGATCGAGGTGCAGCATCTCGTGCCGTGACAGGGGCGCGCCGGGCGCGAACCGGTCTCGGCACCGCAGCTTGTCCTCGGCCGAGCCGCAGAGCAGGTCGAGCACCAGCTCGACGGTCGGGCGCCGGCGCCGGACGTCGTCGCAGAGGTAGGCGTAGACGCGCTCGTAGCGCAGGTCGACCTCGGGTGCGAGACAGATCAGTACCACATCGAGATCGAACTCGGTGAGCCCGAAGGCGTCGGAGAGCCACTCCAGCGGCTCCGCCCACCCCGGCGGTCCGTCGGGCGGGACCCCCAGCCGAGGCACGCCAGCCGCCTCGCCGAACGTCGCGGTGACATCGGGCGCCGCCAGATGCAACCCGCGAAACGGGTCGCCACCCGGCGCGCCAAGGCGTTTCTCCGCCGCTGCCACGGCCGCGAGGAGCCGGTCGTCGAGTCGGCGCCAGCACGCGTCGAGTCCGGCAGGATCAACCATTGGCACGGACAGTCCTGGCGACCGACCTCGACCGGACAGCCTCGGCAGTGTGCATGACCATCTCCGTGTTGCCGCGTCGTCGGCCCCCAGCGAACGCCGAGGATTGTCCTGCTTGGCCCGTCACCGGGCCGTCGCGATCGACGTCCCCGGCTCGAGGCGACTCAGGCGGGCAACTCGATGTCATGGCTCGCGGCCCGCCAGTCCACCGTGGTCTCGGCGGCCGCCGACCCGGCGGTCCGAGCACGCAGCCGGTAGTCGTCGGGATGGCTGACCACGTCGAGCGGAAGGTCGAGCAGGAACTGCCCGGTGGCGCGCTCGGACGTGGTCTCCCGCAGCACCGCGCCGTCGCCGACGGACACCACGGCCACCTCGGCCGGCGCGGCGACCGGCGTGCCGTCCGCCCGGCGGACCTGTCCGCCGATCCGCACCCAGATGTCCCGTGCGTCGGATCGACCCGTCGGGCCGATGGTGAGCTCGACCGTGACGACCGGACGGCCGCGCTCGACCGGAGTGGACAGCGCCACGGGAAGCGCCACAGTGAGCTGCAGCACCGGCTTCCACCGGTGTCCGGCGCCCATCGTGCCCCAGAACTCGGCGAGCTTGCCGAAGCCCTCGACCGGCGCCAGCTCGGTGGGCAGCTCGACGTCGCGGAACTCCCGCCAGCCGTCCAGCTCCGGCGACCCGGCCGGGTAGATGCGCGACGGGGTGACCGGCTCGGCGTCGCGCAGCACGGCGAGTGTCCGGTAGAGCAGCGCGTGCTCATCCGGCGTGGGTTCCACCAGTTCGGACGCGGCGGGGCTCCAGGCGCTGATCAGGTAGTGGCACTCCACCCAGCTCGGCGCGAGGTGCTCCACGACCATGCCGTCGCGCAGCGAACGGTGCCGCTGGTTGGACCGCCGCTCGCGATCCTCCCGCAGCTCGACGAGGTACACGTTCAGCGACGAAGCGGGATGGCCGTCCACCTGCAGGTTGGCCACCGCGGCCCGCCATTGCTCGTCGGGCGGCTGGAACCGGATCTGGCTTTCGTGACCCAGCCCCTCCACCCGCCGCAGCAGGGTGCGCAGGGCGCGGTCGAGCAGATCGATCATCGCGGCTTGCCAATCGGCGGCGGCTACCCCGTCGGTGGCCGGGTCGGGCCAGGAAAGCGCCGGGCCGTCACGACGACGTCACCGCACCGGTGGCGGGCGTGACGGCAGCGTGATGATCCGATGACGGCGCCCTGCAACGCTGCGCCGAGAACCCAGCCATCGCCGGACCAGGGAGCGCGAGATGCCCGAATACACGACGCCGGGTGTCTACATCGACGAACAGGTCGCGACCGGACCGATCGCCGGAGTAGGCACGAGCACGGCCGCCTTCCTCGGCGTCGCGGGGAACGGTCCGATCGCGGTACCGACCGCGATCACCAACCTCACAGCGTTCACCTCGGCGTTCGTGTCGGAGGACCCGCCAACCGAGGCGAACGGCTACCTGGTGCGGGGTGTGCGCGGCTTCTTCGAGAACGGCGGTACCTCGGCCTACGTCACCCGGGTCGGCGTGAAGGGGGTCCGGGCGGGCGTCGAGCTGACCGGCGGCTCCCCGAAGAAGACCGTGCTGAAGGTGACCGCCCGCCGGGCCGGCGCGACCGGAAACAAGATCAAGGTCGAGGTGCAGCGGCCCGCCGAGGCCGACGACCCGCACTTCACCCTCGTCGTCACCGGACCTGCGGACAACCAGGCCGAGACGTATCCGGACCTGTCGATGGACCCTGCCGATCCGGCCTTCGTGGGGGCCGGGCTGGAGAACGCGCCGGTGGACGTCGCGCTGGTCGACCCCGCCGAGCGGACACCGCCGGCGAAGCGGCAAGCGGTCGCGCTGGAGAACGGGGAGGACGCGAGCCCGGCGGCCAACGCCACCGCCTGGGAGGCGGCACTCACCGCGCTCGCCACGGTCGACGAGGTCAGCCTGGTCTGCGCGCCCGGCGTCACCGCGCCGAACATCCAGCAGAAACTGGTCGAGCACTGCGAGAACGCGAAGGACCGGTTCGCGATCCTGGACGCGGCGCCGGGTGCCGACCCCGAGGCGGTCAAGACCCAGCGGGGCCGGCTGATCTCGGCGCGCGGGCACGCCGCGCTCTACCACCCGTGGTTGACGATCACCCACCCGGTGAAGGCCGGCGAGACGCTGGCGATCCCGCCGTCGGGGCATGTGGCCGGTGTGTTCGCCCGCGTCGATGCGCAGCGCGGGGTGCACAAGGCACCGGCGAACGAGCAGCTCAACGGCGCTCTCGGCCTGGACCAGATGGTGGACGACACCCAGCACGGCGACCTGAACGACGCCGGGGTCAACGTCATGCGGGTCTTCCACGGCCGGTCCCGCCCGTTGATCTGGGGCGCCAGGACCACCTCGGAGGACACCGCGTGGCGCTACGTCAACGTGCGCCGGCTGTTCCTGTTCGTCGAGGAGTCGATCCAGCAGGGCATCCGCTGGGCGGTGTTCGAACCCAACGACGTGGGGCTGTGGAAACGGCTGGACCGCACCATCACCGAGTTCCTCACCCGGGTGTGGAGTTCGGGCGCGTTGTTCGGCGGCACGGCCGAGGAGGCGTTCTACGTCAAGATCGACGAGGAGAACAACCCGCCGGGAGCACAGGAGCTCGGGCAGGTGTTCATCGAGGTCGGCATCGCGCCGGTACGCCCCGCCGAGTTCGTCGTCGTCCGCATCGGCATCTGGGCCGGCGGCGGTCAGGTACAGGAAGGCTGATCCGAGATGCCAGCGACTGGTGCGCGCATCAACCCCTACCTCAACTTCAACTTCCTGGTGGAGCTGGAAGGCATCGTGCAAGCCAGCTTCCGGGAGTGCAGCGGCCTGGAGGCGACCACGGAGGTCATCGACTTCCGGCAGGGCGGCGACAACACCACCGTCTACAAGCTGCCCGGCAAGACCACCTTCGGCGACATCACACTCAAGTGGGGGCTGACCGACTCCGGTGAGCTGTGGACCTGGCGGCGGCAGGTGATCGAGGGCCGGGTGCTGCGCAAGAACGGCTCGATCGTGGTGTACGACCTGGCCAACCGGACCGAGGTGGTCCGGTGGAACTTCGTCAACGCCTGGCCCACGAAGTGGGACGGGCCGTCGTTCAACGCCCAGGGCAACGAGGTCGCGGTCGAGTCCCTGGTGCTCGCGCACGAGGGCATCGCGCGGGCATGAGACAACGCCGATGCTGACTGTCGAGCACGAGTTCGAGCTGCCCCAGGGCTACATCGACCAGGACGGTGAGCTGCACCGCAAGGGCGCGATGCGGCTGGCGACCGCGGCCGACGAGATCCTGCCGATGAAGGACCCCCGGGTGCAGGGCCTGCCGGCGTACCTCATCGTCATCCTGCTCTCCCGGGTGGTGCTGCGGATCGGGACGGTCACCCAGATCAACCCGGGTGTCATCGAGCGCCTCTTCGCCCGCGACCTCGACCACCTGCTGGAGATCTACAACCACATCAACGGAGTCGCACCGCCGGCGATCGCGGTCACCTGCCCGCACTGCGAGACCGGGTTCCAGGTGGCGGTGCCACCGCCGGGGGAATCGTCGGCTACCCCCTGGACCGGGTCTACCAGGAGGTCGCCTTCCTCGGACAACGTGTGCACTGGACCCACGGTGAGCTCGTGAGCCTCGACCATCACGAGCGTCGTCGCTGGCTGCGCACGGTCCTGGACATCGGGGACGCGCCGTGAGCCCGCCCGACCAGCCGACGCCCGAGCGGCCGACCCTCGGGCAGCGCCTGGACCGCCAGGCCAGGGATGCACTCGCGCGCCGGGGCGAGCTCGCGCGCCACCTGGCGGACCGGATGGGCCCGGCGCGCCGCTGGGACGCGCCGGCAGCGCGCCGGCTGCGCGTCGAGGCGGACATCCCGGCGGTGTGGGACGAGGACGAGCCGGGCGGGATGTTCGACTTCGCCTCCGCCATGGCGTCCTACTCCCCCCTCGCTCCCTCCCCCGTCGACTCCACCGCCGCCACCCCCCTCACCTCTTTGCCCGTCCCGTTCCCCGTGCAGCTGCGCGAGCGGCTGCGGCCGATCGTCGGCCCTGGGCTGGACCGGGTGGTGCTGCACGACGGCGAGGCCGACCCGGCCGCCGACGCGCTCGCCCGCGCCCACCACGCCGCGGCGGTCACCGTCGGGCAGCAGATATTCCTGCGGCGGGGCCGGTTCCGCCAAGACTCGCCGAGGGGCCGGGGGCTGCTCGCGCACGAAGCCGTGCATGCGGCCCGAGCCACCCGCCCCGGCACCGGCTGGCAGCGCGCGACAGCAGGCGGGCGGGCGGCGGAGGAGCAGGCGGCGCACGCCGTCGGCGCGGCGGTCACCTCGGACTCGACGGTCACCGGCAACGACGTGGCACCGGCGGCCACGCCACCTCGGCCCGGCGCGGAGCCCGCGCCCGCCGGGCACGTTCTCCAGCCCGAAGGCGGCGGCCAGGCCCGCACGCAACGCCTGGTCACCGGCCAGCGGGTGTCGTTCAGGGCCGACGGCGGATCGTCCACCCCCGCCAGGGCCGACGCGGTCGGGTATCTGCCGCGAGCCGACGGCTCCTGGCCGAGGGTATCGAACGCAGGGCGTCCCGGCGGCCGTGCCGCGGTGTCGCCAGGACCGGCTCAGGATCCGGGCTCCGCCGCTCTCGTCACCGCATCTCACCGGGGCGTGGCCACGACACCGTCCCGCCTGCCGTCCGCCGTCCCCGGTCCCGCGCTGAGGAACGCGACCGCGAGCACCTCGGCCGGCGCAACCCCGATGGCGGCGCCGGCGGACGGCAGCGACCCCGCGCTCGCGCCCCCGGCACCGGCCGCGCCGCCGGGCGCTGGGCCCGACGCCGGCCGCGACGCGATGCTCCGCGAACTGATCCGCCAGATGCGCACCGACCGAGAGCGGGGCGCCTGATGACCACGCCGCTCACCAGCCCTGTCCGGCTGGGGCCCACCCGCCGGATGCCTGCGCCGAAGGCCCGTGCCCAGGTCAGCACCGCTGTCATCATCGACACCCGCTCCGGGGACCGGGTGCCGGTCATGTTCAACCCCGAGGAGTACTCGCTCGACCAGGGCAACGAGATCGCCGAGATCGGCGTGCCCGGTCTGGCCACCTCACCCGTCCAGTACGTCCGAGGCCGGGCCCGGACGCTGCGGATGGAACTGTTCTACGACACCTACGAGCTCGGCACCGACGTGCGCCCGCACGTCCAACGGGTGATCCGGCTGCTCGACCCGGACCAGCGCACGCACGCACCGCCCGTCCTGCTGTTCATGATGGGTACGTTCTCCTTCCAGTGCGTGCTGCTGGAGGCCAACCAGCAGGTCACGATGTTCCTCGCCGACGGCACCCCGGTACGGGCCCGGCTCTCGGTGCGGTTCCAGGAGTACGTCCGCCTCGAGGTGCAGACCCGCCGGGGGCTGTTCGTCGGACCGCCGACGCTGCACCAGCTCACCGAGCGCGACACGCTCCCCGACCTGGCCGCGACCTACCTCGGCGACCCGCGCCGCTGGCGAGAGATCGCCGAGGCCAACGACATCGACGACCCGCTGCGGCTGGTCCCCGGCGCGCCGCTGGTGATGCCCGCGGGCGGACAGCGGCCATGACCACCGGGTACTTCGCTCCCCGGGCGCGGGTCGACATCAGCGGCGTCACGCTGGCCGAGGACGTGACCCAGCACGTGCTGAGCGTGCGCTACGACAACGACGTCGAGCTGGCCGACATGTTCAGCGTGGTGCTGGACAACACCGAGAACCGGTTCACCGACTCGCCGCTGTTCGAGCCGGGCAAGCAGGTGGAGCTCTACCTGGGCTACGGCGACGACCCTCAGCCGATGATGCTCGGTGAGATCGCGTCCATCGAGCCGTCGTTCCCGCAGTCCGGCGCGCCGACGATCACGGTGTCCGGCTACGACAGGTCCTACCGGCTGCGCCACGACGTCCCGGACCGGCCCGCGTTCCTGTTCACCAACGACAGCCTGATCGCGGCGCAGGTCGCTGTGGAGGCCGGGCTCATCCCGGTCGTGGACCCGAGCCCTTTCCCGCCGAAGAAGTCGCTGCCGCGCACCGCGCCGGACATGGCGATCCTCAAGGAGCGCGCGCTGGCCAACTTCTTCGAGGTCTATGTGCACTGGGACAAGCTCTACTTCCGCTTCCCCCGGCCGAGGACCGAGGCGGTCGTGCTGGAGTGGGGCCGCAACCTGTCGTCCTTCTCGCCCCGGCTGACGCACGCCGGCCTGGCCGGCATCCAGGTGGTGCGCGGGTACAACGAGGACCTGGCGATGAACATCGTCGGGGTGATGACCACGGCCGCGCTCGACCTGGACAACATCGTCGAGCGGCTCGGGGAGGCCGGCGTCGGGGCACTCGCCTCGCTGGGCCGGCGGGTGGTGAGCAACGAGCCGGTGACCTCACCGCTCGACGCGGTGGCGGTGGCCAAAGCGCTGCTGCAGGACATCCTGGACGGCATGTACGAGGCGAGCGGCTCGTGCATCGGCCTGCCCGAACTGCGCGCCGGCGCGTTCGTCGAGTTCACCGGGGTGGGCAAGCGGTTCAGCGGGCGCTACCGCCTCACCAAGGTCACCCACGTACTGGACCAGGGCGGCTACCGCACCGACTTCGAGGTCACCCAGCGGGCCGGCGCGAGCCTGCTGGGCCTGATCCGCAAGTCCACCATCGACACACCGCCGCCCAACAAGCGGGAGCCGGTCGACGGCGTGGTGGTCGGGACGGTCCGCACCGTCGACCCGGTGCGGTACAAGGTCGGGGTCAACCTGTCGAACACCGCGCCGACCGACATCGTCGAGGCGTCGTGCACCACCTTCATGGCCGGTGAGGGACGCGGCGCGTACTTCCTGCCCGAGTTCGGTGACCAGGTGCTGCTCGCCTTCGCCGGCGGCGACCTCACCCGGGGCTACGTACTGGGCAGCCTGTGGAGCGCCGGGCGGAAACCGGCGCAGCTGCCGGGCGTGCAGCGGCTGCGGAGCAAGTCCGGGCACACGATCACACTGAACGACCTCGAGCAGACGATCGTCGTGGAACACCCCGCCGGGGCGTCGATCACCATGGCGAAGGACGGCTCGGTCTCCGTGGCGGCGCCCACCGGCAAGATCTCCCTGGAAGCGGCCGGCGACCTCGCGCTGGTCTCCCGGACCGGCAAGATCACGCTGGATGCGGCAACCGGTGTCACGGCCAGCACGGCGGCCGGCAAGCTCGCTCTCACCGCGCCGGGCGGCATCAAGGCGGACGCGATGCCCGGCGACATCGCGATGGACGCGACGAGCGTCAAGGTGGCCGTCACCTCGACGATGGATGTGAGCGGGCCGACCCCATGACCGTCGACACTGTCCTCACCAGCGCGAGCGGCATCGTGTGCACCCACACGCGGCCGGCCGGCACCCCACCCCCACCGGTGCCGGTCGTGCCCGCGGTCGGCGGCGGGCGGGTCACGGTCACCGGCGCCGAGGCGCTCACCGTCGGGGGGCTGACCGTGCTGCCGTTCCTGCCGGTCCCGGCGCCGATCGCGGGCTGCACAGCGCCGAACCCGCCGGGCAACCCATGTGTTGGCGTCGCGACGCTCGTCGGCGGTGGCGCGCGCAGGCTCACGGTCAACGGGGCGCCGGTGCTGCTCGCCGCGACGTTCGCGGCGACGACGAACGGTCTGCCACCGCCGGCGTTCGACGTCACCGCCGGGCAGCACACGCTGCGAGCCGAGTGAGGCCGGCGATGACTACCGGAACCACCGACTACTACGGCCGAGGCATGGCCTTCCCGCTCGCGCTCGGCCCCACCGGGGGCGTCCGGGAGGCCGAAGGCGTCGCGCGCATCGAGCAGTCGATCCGCATCATCCTCGGCACCCAGCACGGCGAACGGGTCATGCGCCCGGACTTCGGGGCGGACCTGCGCAGCCTCACCTTCGCCGCCAACACCCCGGACACGGCTAACCTCGCGCGGCACCTGGTCGAGACGGCGCTGGCGCGCTGGGAGCCACGTATCGAGGTGCTCGAGGTCGAGGTCCGCAACGTGCTCGCCGAGGCGGCACTCGTGATCACCGTAAGCTACCGGGTGCTCGGCACCCAGGACGCGCACAGCCTGGTCCAGCGCGTCTCGCTCGAGGTGACGCCGTGACCCGCCCTATGCCGCACCCGCCCGCCATCGACAGCCTGGGCCGCCACGACATCGCCGACCTGCTGCAGCGGTCCGAGCGGGGCCGGCTGCTCGCGCCCGACCTCGACGACCGCCAGTGGCAGGACCTCGTCGACGAGGCGTCGACGTTGATCGATCGCTATGCCCCGCAGTGGACCGACCGCAATCCCAGCGACATCGGGATGACGCTGCTCGAGCTGTTCGCCTGGCTGGTCGAGAGCCTGATCTACCGGCTGAACCGGGTCCCGGAGAAGAGCTACCTCGCGTTCCTGAACCTGATGGGCGTCAGCAGGGCGCCTCGGCTCCCGGCGCGGACGCTGCTCACGTTCACCGCCCAGGGTGACGTGCTCGAGCTGGCCGAGGGCAGCGCCGCCCAGACGCAGGGAACCGAGTCGAACGCACCGATCGTCTTCGAGACCGACACCTCGCTGACCGTGGTGCCCGCCGGCGTGGCCGGCATCTTCCGCATCGACAGCGCCGACGGCCCCGAGGAACAGCGGACGGACGGCGGGCCGGCCGGCTCGATCCCGCTGCGGCTGGCGGGCGGCCGAGGCGGACAAATCTGTGTCGCGGTCGACACCGAGATGTTGCCGATGCCGGGGCTCGACCTCTATGTCGAGCCGTTCCGGCCGCCGGTCGACAGGCACACCGTCGAGCGGATCGAGTGGGTGTGCTCGGTGGCCACCGCCGCCGACCCCGACGTACTCGACCATGCGCCGTGGAGTGGCCTGCACTGGGGCCCCTGGCACCCGCTCGATGTGCGCCAGGACGGCACGGCGGGTCTGCTCCGGCCGGGGGTCGTCCGGCTGCGGGTGCCCGAGGGTGTCGAGTGGACCGCACAGGACCCGCACGATCCGAACCCCGCGAAGACGTGGTCGGTACCGGGATCGGCGGAGCTCCCGGCCGGCGCCCACCGTTGGCTGGGCCTGCGGATCAGCAACGACTCGCCACCCGCGGTGGGCGACGCGCCGCCTGGCGCCGAGCCGGTGGTGGTGTTGCGGGTGGACCGGATGCTGCCGAACACGACCACCGCGTCGTGCGTCGCCACCGTCACCGGCGAGAGCCTCGGCGAAGGAACCGGCAAGCCCGGCCAGCTCGTCCGGCTCGCGCACTGGCCGCTTTACGCCCAGCCGAGCACCGACACCCCCTACGACCACCTGCGGATCACGGTGGCCGGCGCGGAGTGGCACGCGGTCGACCAACTGCCCGAGGGGCCCGGCCAGTGCTATCTGCTCGACCCGGTCAGCGGCGAGATCACCTTCGGCGACGCGGACCAGACATCCGGGCACGGCACCCCGCCGGGGCTCGGGCAGCCGATCGTCGCCGAGCGCTACCGCTACGTCTCGGCGGGGGCAGCCGGCAACGTGCCCGCGAACGTCGTGGCAGTCCCTTCGAACAGCGCGGTCGCACAGCCGGACAAGGGAACCCCGAAAGGGGTGACCAACCCCGTTCCCGCCGTCGGCGGCGCCGACGAGGAGCCCATCGAGGAGACCAAGCGCCGCGCACCGCAGCTGCTGCGGCACCGCGACCGTGCGGTCACCTCCGACGACTACGAGCTGCTCGCCCGCACCGCGGCCCCCGGCATCGCGCTGGTCCGCTGCCTCGCGCCTCGGCTGTACGTGAACGAGCCGGGTGGGCGCACAGGCGACCCCTGGACCTACGCCAACCTGCAGCGCGCCCCGGGCGTGGTCAACGTGCTCGTCGTCCCGGACCTCGGCCCGCAAGTACCCGAGCCCACCCCTTCGCTCGCACTGGTGCACGAGGTCATCCGGGTGCTGGACCAACGCCGGCCCATCGCCACGTGTCTGCACGTGGACGGCCCGCGCTATGTGCGGATCGCGGTGCACGCGGCGGTGACGGTGTTCCCCGAGGCGCTGGACCAAGGGCTCGTACCCAGCAAGGAGGCAGAGTTCGCCAAGGTCGAGGCGGACATCCGCGCATTCCTGCACCCGGTGCACGGCAGGGAGGGACAGGGTTGGCAGATCGGGCAGAGCGTCTACATCAGCGACCTGTACCAGGCCGTGCGACCCGAGGAGAACGTCGGGTTCATCACGTCACTGACCCTCGCCCCGGAGTCGCTCGGGTACTTCGACGGCGACGACCCGGAGAACCAGCGGCCGTTCCTGGACACCATCGGGGAGCCGAGCAACTACGTGCGCATCGCCGACTACGAGCTGGTCTGCCCCGGCACGGTCCACGCCGACGACGGCGAAGGTGATCGGCCGTGAGCACCGAGGCCCGGCACAGCAGCTACGCGAAGTACCTGCCGGGGGTGCTGTGGCCCGCCGGGGCGAACACCGGCGGCTTCTCGATCGACAGCATCCTGCTGGTCGCCGAGAAGATCCTCACCGGCATCGACGACGACGTGCCGGTCCGGCATGAAGGCGCCGGCTCCCCCGCGCACACCCATGACGACCTCGCGGCCGTCATCGACCGGCTGCACCTGCTGTTCGATCCCTATCGTGCGCCGCCGCGGTTCCTGCCGTGGCTGGCCAGCTGGCTTGGCATGCAGCTACCCGCGTCGTGGGAGGAGCCGCAGCAGCGCAGGGCGATCGCCCGCACCGGGCCGGCGTTGGGCCTGCGCGGCCTGCACGAAGGCGTGGCCCGCTGCCTCGACCACTACGACGTCACGACGGCCCGCCCGCGCATCACCCTGGACGACGGCTCCCGGATCCTGTTCAGCACACCGACGCCCGGCCGGCTGGCCCCGGTCCACACACTGCTCTCCTACGGACCGTTCCTGCGCACCCGGGATGAAGCCGCCTACCCGGGTCTGGTCGACCCCGGCTGCATCGCCGTCACACCGGACGGGCACCTGCTGCTCGGCGACGACGGGATAGCCGCCGGCACCACGGTCGCGGCCGGTGTCTGGCGGGTCTCCCGGACCGGTGGCTACGTCGATGTCGAGCATGCGCCGCCGCGTCCGCGCCCCCTCGGCCCCCCGCCGGTACCGGGCACGCCGGCGCTCGACCGGCCCCGGGCACTGGTCGTCGAGCAGCGCGCGGACTCCTGGCGCGCCTACGTCCTGGATCGCCAAGCGCTCTACCGCCTCGACTCGGCAGACCTGCACACGCTGACCAGGCTGGCCACCCGGGCGGACCTGGGCCTTGCCGTCGGGTCCACCGCGATGGTGCTGGACGGTCCTGGCCGTCTCATGGTCGTGGACCAGGGCCAGCTCGTCGAGATCGATGCCGCGACGATCCCGGCACAGGTCGTCCGGCGAACCTCGCCGCGGACCGCCGAGATCGTGCCCGGCCCCTTGGTCGGCGTCGGGCCGCACCTGGTCGTCGCCGACATCCGGCCGCAGGAGACCTCGGAGGAGGCCGGTGGCCTCCGCCCGGCGGATCTGGTGCTCGTGGACCGGAGCAACCCGTCGGTCTGGACGGAGCACCGGCTGCTGGAGGGCCTTGCCGATGGGGCGAACCCGCTGGTCACACCGGTCGCGCTCGCCCTGGACGGACCGGAGACACTGTTCGTGCTCGACCTCGGGCTGCGCCCGGTGAACGGTGACTCCGGCGACCCGTCCTACAAGGCCGTCGCCGAGCCGGCCGGTGTGTACCGCGTCCAGCTGCGCCACCCCACCGGGGCCGGCCGCATCGCCGCGACCGGCATCGAGCGGGTGACCACCCCGGGCCGGCTCGTCCAGCCGAACGGGATGGCGGTGGTCGACGGCACGCTGTACCTCAGCGACCCGGGTCAGCCGGTCGGGCCCGCCGACAACCCGCTGGTGCGCAACATGCCGGGCTACGTCGCGGTGCAGGTGCATTTCTCCCGGCGGCGCGCCACCGGGCTCCCGACGCGGACCCGGAAGACGATCGCCCACGAGATCGCCTCGATCGTCGACCTGCACAAGCCCGCCACCTCGGTGGCGGCACCCCCACAGGTTCCGACCGAAAGGGAAGTGGAGCACAGTCATGACTGATCTTCGAACGCGGCTGACCGACCGGCTCGCCGTGCTGCGGCGCGAGGCCGAGCTCGGCGAGGAGCGGCTGCGAGCCCTGGAGAACGACACCGCGGTCCTGCGGGAAACCCTGCTGCGCATCGCCGGTGCGACCCAGGTGCTGCATGAGGTCCTTGCCGAGACCCCGGCACCCTCGGAGCAGGATGCGGCCGCCGCGGGGCTGCACGCCGAGGCGGGCTGAGCGGCGATGGAACCGCTGACCCGGATCACCTACCGCGAGCCGGCCACCGGCCAGCCGAGGAGCCAGACGACCATCAGGCGGGAGAGCCTCGTCGACTACGAGAACTACCTGAGGCCGTGGGAACGCGCGCACGGTTCCGCTCTGCACTCACCGGGTGTGGGTGCCGGCCTCGAGGTAAGGGCCACCCAGGGCACGGCGGGGCTGCAGGTGCGGCCCGGCCTCGCCCTCAACGCCGACGGCGACCACATCGTGCTCGCGGCCGGCGGCTGGGCCAGCTTCAACGGCGGCCGCGTGCCGGTGACCGATGCCGGCGTGCCGGTGGTGACCACCGGGCTGGACGGCCAGTTCGTGCTGACCATCTCCTGGGCGGAGCTGCCCGACGAGCGGGTCTTCGACAGTGAGCAACGCAAAGTGGCCGACCAGACGCCACAGCTGAACCTGCGGCCGGCCGCCGCCTCCGTCGACCGTACCGACGTGGTGCTGGCCGCCGTCACGATCACGGCCGGGACCGTCGCCGGGCTCGGCGTCGGAGACCGCCGGCAGTGCGGTGGGCAGCTCGCGCTGACCCGGCCCGTGCCGATTGCCAGCGGCTCGGCGCTGAGCGTCGGCTCCGAGGTGGCCGCCCAGTTGCGACCGGTCGGCGGCGGTCTGGAGGTGGCGGTACCGGGCAGCCTCAGCATTGCCGCCGACGGCCTCGCCGTGCGCGGGCCGGCGGGTGCCACGGCACTCGCCCTTGACGCCGCGACCGGCAACCTCGGCATCGGGACGGCGACGCCGCAGGCCCGGCTGGACGTCGCCGGGCCGATAGCCGTCGGCGGTCAGGAGGCACTGAGCAGCGGCGACGGGTTCCTCAACCTCAATCCGTCCGGTGGGTTCGGCCGGGGGGTGCACACGCCGGGGGTGTCCTCGGCCGGGAGCGCGAACATCGGCGGCGGCGGGAACTGGGCCGATCCCGGGGCGGGGAACCTGGCCGTCGGCGGCCGGGCATGGGTCGGCAAGAAGGCGTCCACCGACGTGCAGGCCAGTCTGGTAGTCGACACCGACAACAGCACCCTGGACACCGCCGCGTTCCGCAAGACGGCACTCGGCCCGAGCTGGAGCCACGTGCACTACGGCCCTACCGGCGACTGGTACGTCCGCTCGGCCGCAACCACCGGCAAGGTCGTCCTGCAGGACGCCGGCGGCAGCGTCGGGATCGGCACGGCGAACCCGCATGCCCGGCTGGAGGTCCAGGGCGATGTCCTGGTCACCGGGCCGCTGTCGCTGACCGGCGCGTTGACCGTCACCGGCGGCCCGCTGGCCGTCGACAAGATCACCCCCACCGCCGCGCTCGAGGTGACCAAAGGGCTCAAGGTCACCAGCGGCAGCCTCGACGCGCAACAGGGACTACGGGTCACCGGACCGCTTACGGTCACCGGAGCGCTCGCCCTCAACGGCGCGTTCAGCATCACCGGCGGCGCGCTGGCCGTCGACAAGATCACCCCGAGCGCCGCGCTCGAGGTATCCAACGGACTCAAGGTGGCCGGGCCACTCACGGTCACCGGCGCGCTCAGCGTCACCGGAGCCGCACTCGCGGTCAACAGCATCACGTCCACCGGCCAGCTGCAGGTTTCCAAGGGGCTCGCGGTGACCGGCGGGTCCCTCGACGCCGCGCAGGGGATGCGGGTCACCGGGGACTCCTCGGTGACCGGCACGCTGTCGGTCGACCGGCTGAGCTCTCGTTTCGGCTCGGTCGCCGCGGCCGGCGGCCTCAGCACGGATGGCTGGATATCCGCCCAGCAGAGCCTCTCGGTCGGGACCAACGCGTCGATCGGTGGCACGCTGAGCGCATTCAACGTGGACTCGCAGACGATCACGGCGAACGGCAGCATACGCGCGAGCGACGGCACGCTCGGCGTTGTCGGCAACTGCACCGACGACAGCACCGCAGCGATCGGTGTGTACGGCGGCGGAATCGGGGCCAGAAGCACCGGAGTCAAGGGGGAAGCGAATGTCGGCGCCGACGCGTACGGCGTCTGGGGGGTGAGCTCGGAAGGATATGCCGGATTTTTTACCGGAAAGGTCCGGGTCACCGGCATGTTGGAGAAGCCCGGCGGCGGCTTCCGGATCGACCATCCGCTGGACCCGGAGAACAAGTTCCTGAGCCACTCGTTCGTCGAGTCGCCGGACATGCTCAACCTGTACTGCGGAGTCGTCGAGACCGACAACACCGGCGAGGCCGACATCGAGCTGCCGGACTACTTCGCCGCCCTCAACCAGGACTTCACCTACCAGCTCACCGTGCTGGGCCAGGTGGCGAGCGCGACGGTCATCGACGAGATCGCGGACAACAGGTTCACGGTCAAGTCGGCGGGACCGGGCATGCGGGTCTGCTGGCTGGTGACCGGCGTGCGCAAGGACCAGTTCGCGATGGAGAACCGCATCGTCGTCGAGGAGGGCAAACCCCGGCACGAGAAGGGAAAGACACCCGCCTGACCTCTGGCTAAGCCGAGCACGATCGTTGAAGAGATTCTGGCTGCGTGACCGAACCGGAAGCGAGTTGGTCTAGCGAGACACGATGTGTGGAGAGAGGTGGCACGTCCGAATCCGGAAGTCCGGGGTGATCGTCTCCTCACGCGGCTACCACAGTCACGCAGTCATCGCCAAGATCGCGGCCGTGGCGCACCAGCCTTGATCGTTCGCGGGGGTAGAGAGTGTGCCTGCCGCGAACGATCAAGGCTAACCCCAGCATGGGGTAGGCAAAGCCGCGGAACTCAAGCCGAGGCGGTGAATTTGACAGGTAGCGAGGTAAGTGAGTTGATGAACGTAGAAGGACCCCAGCTGGCATTACCGGAACGCTCGATGTTGGGCAACCTCTTGATAATCTCCTGAAGTGCGACCGAAACCATTTTGCGGGCCAAAATTGCGCCCTGGCAGAAATGTGGACCCCCGCCGCCGAAGGCATAGTGCGCGACGTTGCTCCTGGGCCGGCGAATGTCGAATGTATCGGCCCTCGGGAACACAGCTGGGTCACGGCTAGCTGATGCATACCACATCACCACATGGTCACCGGCCTTGATGTCGACGCCGTGAATCGTGGTGTTTTTAGTGGCCGTGCGCGCGAAGTAGTTCACCGGGCTTGACCAGCGCAAGACCTCCTCAACCGCCGGGGGAGCTATGCCAGACTGTGTGCACCGAAGCCTGCTCGGCTCCTTGCGTAGCAGCTCGAACTGGTCGGGATTTTCCATCAGAGTGAGCATGCCGACAGAAATAGCGTTCCGGGTAGGACCGTGGCCACCGTACAGTAGCATGCCGAAGTAGAACGCGATTTCTTCTTCGGTAAGACGCCTACCGTCGACCTCGGCTTCGGAGACCGACTTGGCCAGCGAGTCGACGCCGTGCACCAACTGGCTGTCCACCAGGGCGACGAAATGGGCGGCCATACGCTTGAATATATCTGTGGTGTCCGTGCTTTCCGCGATTCCGCGCTCGGTATCCGCGCTCCAGGTGGACAGTTGACTGAGGTCCTCATCCGGATCACCGAATAGTCGGGCGATCACCCGGAGGGGAATATGATCAGAAATGTCTCGGGCCAGGTCACACTCGCCGCTCTCCACGACCCGATCCAGTGTGTGGGCGACACTCTCCCGAATCGCCCCGTCAATGTAGCCCAATGTCCGGGGAAGAAAAGCCTTAGCGACAATCTCGCGATACACCGTGTGCTCGGGCGGATCTTTGAAGATCACGAAGTTGCGACTCTCCTCCAGGGGAGCAAGCGCATCGCCGCGTATAAAAACTCCACCTTGCGCGCTGGAGAACGTCTGTGGATCCTTGCTGACGGCCTCGATATCCTCGCCTCGAGTGAGCGACCAGAAATTCACCCCGTCCGCTGAACGGTTCCAGTGGACCGGGGCTTCTTCACGCATGCGCGCGAACAGCTTGTGCGGCGGCCCCTCCGCGAAGAGATCAAGATCGGTCAGGTCGACAGAGTCGAGGTCGGCGGTGGTGGAGTCCGTGGGCATTGCGACCTCCCGTGGTGGTGTCGTGCGGGCACTCATACGGTGCCAGGCTCCGAGCAAGTCCGGTACCGCTCGTCCGGAGGATGGCATCGCAACCGAAAGAGCCATCCTGCGGAAAGTGCGGAAGCGAGCCGAGTGCGGCGGCTCCCCGCGGCGCCTCGTCAGGCTGCGTGCGGGGCTTCGGCGTCGAGGGGGCCAACTCACTGACCCGCCCGCGCCGGAGGACCTGAGGTGGGTTGATCATCAGCCGTCAAGGCGTGTCAACACCGTGCCAGGGCGACCGGGACGCGCGCCCTGGGAGCTAGCCGACCACCTTAAGCGCGCGGGCATACTCCAAGCCGCGACCGCCAGCGTCAGCTCCGTAATGTCGATATCGGAGCCTGCCGCGATGTGACGCTGCCAATGCGGGGTAGGTAGTCTCGCTTGGCTCTCCCATCGCTCACGCAAGAGCGGGCCGATAGTGGAGCGCCTGACGCGGCCAGGGCCCGCGGAAATACAGCGGCGACCGCGCGACTCAACCAGAACGCGGCGGGTTGGCGACGGGCCGCGATTCGCGAGCAAGCAAAGATGGAGGATGTGGTGACGAGGCGGCATCTGGAGGTGCTCAAACCGGGTCAGCCAGCGGGCCGGAAACAGGAAACCCGCTAGCCCGCAATTCTGTACCTACCCCTTGTACCCCGTACTGCCGGATGTCCCCCACACTCGCGGTACGGCTGGAAGCTCAGCAAGCCTGTGAGACCTCTGGTCGAGCTTACAAAGGTAACGACTATTCAATCATGTGTGCCGCGGCCATTGGCTGTGTGCCGTCAGGCCGCTGTGTGTCGTCGTTGCCAGAAGGGGCGTGCGGGCCAGCGCTGCTCCCGTCCGTAGTGGGTCAGTCGACCGGATAGGTGACGGCGGTGCGCCTCGAGCGTCTGTCGCGAGAATGTCTCGAGAGCGGCTGCGCGACGGCCGTCGAGCACCGCGTCGGCCGCGCGGATCGCCGAGGTCATGGCCGCTTCCAAGCCTTGGCCGGAGAGCGGGTCCAGGGTCCGCGCGGCGTCGCCGACCGCCAGCCAGTTCGGGCCCGCGCACTGGGAAAGGATCCCGGTGTTCGCGACGGCAAGGTGCAGCGGCGCCGAGGGGGGAGCCGCCATCACACCCGCCGCCAACCGAGTCTCGGACAGCTCCCGCGCCCAAAGGCGCTCGCGCTGCGCGGGCCCGGCCGGTAGCAGGTCCGCGTCGGTGAAGAAGGCCGTGACGGCCCTCGCCCCCGGCAGCACGGCCGCGTACCACCAGCCGCCGGCGCTCGACTCGAGGAAGGTGCGGGGGTCCGGGTCGGCGGCCGCGCCGAACCGGACGAGCCCGACCAACCGGTCGGTCCGCTCCCGCCGGCCGCCGTGCCGGCGCCCGACGCACGCGGCACGGCCCGTGGCATCGACCAGGAACGGGGCGCGCAGCCACCGCTCGCGCAGCCGCGCGCACCATCCCGGGCCGTCCGGCTCGACGCGATCACCCGAGGCCAGCTGGCACAACTGAGCGCCGGCCTCGGCGGCGCGGCGCAGCAGTGTCGCGTCGAAGCGGCTTCGGTCCAGGTGCCAGCCGTCGCCGTGGGCGTTGAGAATGTAGTCGTTCTCGAAGGGCTCGTCGGCGCCCCAGCGCACCACGGTGCCGGGTGCCGGGACGTGCCGGTCCGCGCGGAAGGCGTCCCACACCCCGAGCCGGGCCAGCGGCCCGACGATGCCCGGCGGCACGGTCTCCCCCAGTCGCGGCCGGTCCCGACCCTCGTACCGGGACAGCACCGCGACCGACGCGCCGGCCCGCGCCAGTGCGATCCCGGTGGCGGCCCCGGCCGGGCCGCCACCGAGGACCAGCACGTCCAGCGTGGCGCCGACCGTCACGGCCGGCGGGGGAAGTGCGGATCCCGGTCGACCTCGACGAAGACGGTGTCACCACCGAGCCGCTGGGGCACGATGAACCCCAGCCGCAACACGTGGTCGACCATCGGCTGGTAGTCGTCGATCGGGTTCTGCCAGTCCTTCTTGCTTCCGGGGACCACCTGTGCGTCGGTGACGACCCGGTCGGGCCGCTGCGTCGGCCACCAGACGCCGCCGTCGCAGTCCAGGAAGTCCGCCTGCCACGGCAACGCCATGACCTCGGTCAGACAGCCGGGGTAGACCTTGGCCGGGTTGTGCCGGTCCAACCGGAACGGCCGGCCGTACATGGTGGCGTCCCTGAGGTTCTGGCCGCCCTCGATGCCGGGGAAGAAGTTGTTGCCGCAGCAGTGCTCCAGCGCCGCCCGGTCCAGCTGTTGCGGCACGGGGTCCACCGGCGCCGGGGCATCGAGGTCGCTGTCGAAGTCGCCGGCCACCCACTGCGTGAGATAGGTCTTCATGAATGCCGGCAGGCCGAACATGCTCAGGCCGGGGCGCTCGATCCGGTCCCGCATCCGCTGCCGGGCGGCCTGCGCTGCCGGGGCGGGATCGGCCAGCGCCGCCCAGTCGACGGGCAGTGCCTGGGCGTAGCGATCCCACTCGTCGTCCACCCAGCGCAGCGCGAGCGTCCGGTCGACCAGCGGCTTGATGTCGCGGGCGAACGACGGCCGGGGCACGGCGCCGATCGAGCCCTTGTCGATGCCGGCCTGCAGCGCGATGTCGTACAGCGACACCGCGGCGTCGATGCCCGGCGCGAAGTCGGGCGGGGCAACCACCACCCAGGCCGGTTCGTGCACCGCGACGGGAGCCTGGCCGGGCAGCGTCACGGTCGCGGAGACCGGACCGTCCGACACGTCGTCGTGCCACCTGTCGTTGTTGGCGAAGCTGGTGATCTGCACGCCGGGCGGCACCGAGTCGCTGCGGCCCCGGCCGCCGAGTACCAGCAGGTGCCCGGCGTCGTCGGTCAGTATCTCGCCGAGGTAGACGTCCTCGCCGAGGAACCGACCGGTCATCGCCTCCGGTTTCTGCGCGATGCCGCCGACGACGGCCGGCTGCGAGTTCCGGATGATCAACCGGTTGCGGTCGGCGATGTCGGAGTTCCTCGGGCCCGCCGGCCCGAGCGAACCGGAGAACGCGGCCTTGCGGTTGACCAGGTCCACGCTCCACTCGACCTGCGCGTCCGAGCCGAGCTCGCCGAGCAGCGTCAGGCTGCCCGAGGTGTCCTGGTCGTAGGCGAAGACCCGGAAACGGGCCGCCTGCCGTTTGACCCGGCCGTCGCGCTTGTAGCCGGACAGCGGGTGCTCCGTCCCGTCGGTGGCGATCTCGACCCCGAGCGAGTCCGGTGCTTCGGGACCGACGAAGAACGCGGACTCGTGGTTCCCGAGGCGCGCGACCCCGATCGCCGGATGGATCTTGTAGACAGTTGCCATGTCATTCCCCGGTCAGTCGATGATGTGTAGGATCTGGCTTTCCGAATGGCCGTCCACGGTCATCCGGATGATGAAGCTGCCGGCGCCGAGTGGCGCGCCGCCGTCGTCGGTGCCGTCCCACACGACGGTGCGCGGCCCCCGCGCCGGACCGGTCTCGGCTACCACCCGGCGGACCTTGGAGCCGAACCGGTCCCACACGTCGACCTTGAGACTTGAGGCGGCGCCGGGCACCGTCACGGCCAGCTCGAGCGGGGCAGTCGCCCGGCGCGGCGTGTTGTCGTCCAGCAGCCGCAGCCGCTCCGAGGGAGCAGCGAGGGCCGTGACCCGCGGAGCGGCGGAATATCGGTACACCGTCAGGCCGGATGCGTAGCCGATCGGGTCCGGCCCCCGGAAGAACCGGAAGCGGTTGATGAACCTGCCGATGTCGTTGGCGTCCCGCCACGTCTTGCCGCCGTCGGTGGTGGAGCTGCTGAACCCCGCCTGGTCGTCGCCGACGAACGCGACTCCCCAGCCGCCGACCCAGCCGGTGCTCTCGTCGAGGAACCCGACGCCCTCCAGGTTCACGTTGCCTTGCGGGTCGTCGATGTCGATGCGGGTCCAGCTGTCGCCGCCGTCGGTGGTCTTCAGGATCGCGCCGCGCTCGAAGCTCTCCAGCGCCACGTAACCGACCCGGTCGTCGATGAAGTGAATCTTCCACCCCCACTCGCCCAGTGGCAGCTGCGCGGCGAGCGGGGCGGCCCTGTCCACCCAGGTGCGGCCGCCATCCTCGGTGCGCAACACCACGGCACGCACGTCCTCGCGTCCGGGGTTGGGCACGGTCGCCTTACCGCCGACGACCCAGCCGTGATCCACGTCGGTGAAGTAGTTGTCGATGAGCAGGGTGGCGTGCGGTGCCATGTCCCAGGCTTCCCAGGTCGCTGCACCGTCGAGCGTGCGCATCATGCGCGCCGGCCGGTTGGGATAGTTCGTGCCCGAGGCGTAGACGACGTTGGCGTCGACGACCGAGAGCCCGCACACCGCGGGCGGCGCAAACGCGGGAAGGCCGACGACATCAGCCCATGTCGCGCCTCCGTCGGTGGTGTGGAGCAGCTGCCTGCCGGGGGTCAGCGTGCCCACCCAGCCGTGAGTCGGATCGGCGAACCCGACGCAGCGCAGGTACACGTCCTCGTCGTGGAACTGCTCCTGGTAGCTGGCGAAGCCATCGGTGGTGTGCAGGATCTGCCCGTTGCTGTTGACCGCCCAGCCCCGCAGCGGGTCGACGAACCAGATGTCGTCGGTGCGGGAGCTGGCCACCGGCGCGTTGGTCGGGCGCCATACGGGCGTGCTCTCGGGTTCGACGTCGTCCGGGCACCCGTCGTCGATCCACTGCTGGACGAACGCGATCGACCCCGCCGGCACCGGCGGAAGGCCGGCCGGCATCCGGCTGAACGAGGCACCCTCGGTCGGCGGGTCCAGGTCGGCCCCGAACGGTGCCTCGCCCTTGAACGCCCGGACGATGTTCGACGCCGCGCCGTCGCCCACCGCGAGCAGCGGCTTCCCGATCACCTTCTTTGCGACGAACTGGTCCCTGGTCAGCCCACGCCAGAACGGCCCGTGTGCCCCTATTGTCGCGTCCGGCCCACCGATCGCTTCGTCCAGAATCTCGCGGACCCGCTGGAATCGCCCCATGACTTCCCCCTCTGTCACCGTGAGGACGAGGGTCGCGCAGTCCCGTCACCGCCCCGTTACGGGCGAGGGCGGTCCAGCCGGGCGAGCGGTCAGGCCAGGCTGAAGTAGGCCAGGCAGCCGAGTCCGGCGATCACGCAGTAGATCGCGAACGGGGTGAGCGTGCGGGTGTGGAAGTAGCGGATGAGGAACCGGGCCGAGAAGTAGGCGCCGACCCCGGCCACCAGGCTGCCCACCGCGACGGGGCCGATCGCGCCGTGCATCTCGGGCCTGGCCAGCTCAGGAATCTTCAGCACGCCGGCCGCCGCGATCACCGGGGTTGCCAACAGGAAGGCGAACCGGGCCGCGTCCCGGTGTGAAAGGCCGCGCAACAGCCCACCCGCGATGGTGACGCCGGAGCGGCTGATCCCGGGCAGCAGCGCGAGGATTTGGCATGCTCCGATCGCGATCGCCTCGCCCCAGCCCAGCCGCGCCAACCGCGCGTCATCCGACCCGCCGTGCTCGCTGTGCTGGCTCGGCCCCGGGTGCTCCTCGACGCCACCGGCGCCGGCGGCCACCTCGACAGGGCGGTGCGCCCGCTGCCGTCGGTAGAGCCGCTCCACCGTGAACAGCACCACCCCATTGACCGCCAGGAACAACGAGGCCGGCACCGGCTTGCTCAGGTACTCGCGCATCACCTTGTCCAGTGCCAGGCCGGCGACGCCCACCGGGACGGTCGCCACGACCAACAACCAGGCCAGCCGCTGCTCCACGGTGACGATGCGCCGGTCGCGGACGGAACTGATCAGCGCACCGACGATGCGTACCCAGTCGCCCCAGAAGCAGATCACCAGCGCCAGAGCCGTGGCGACATGCATGGCTACCAGCGAGTCCAGGTAGGGCGAGCCGGGCGCGCTCATGTCGAGGTCCCGCGCCCAGCTACCGCCGATCAGCGCGGGGAACAGCACGCTGTGGCCGAGGCTGGACACCGGGAACAGCTCGCTGACTCCTTGCACCAGGCCAACCACAGTCATTTCCAGGTACGTGAGCGACATCTACTTCCTTTCACGGGCCTACCGCTGCACAGAACGGTCAAGATCTTGCTGCCGACACGGGCTCGACCGGCGGGACCGAGTCTTCGGTCTGGCCTGAAGGAGAGGTCGGCTGCTCGGCGGGAGCCAGCAAGGTGAAGGTGGGCGGTTCCGGGCGACTGAGCAACAGCCGGCCGCCTTCCGCCTCGGCAAGACTGCGGGCCAGCGCGAGCCCGATGCCGTGGCCGGCGGAACGGCCGGCGGAGTTGTCGACCCCGGGTATGTCCGGGGCTCGGCCGAGGGAGTCGGCATGCCGTCGGGCGAACAGCCGGTGGCTGGGTGTGTGCAGCGGTCCGCCCTGGTCGGACACGTCGATGGCCAGGGTGTTCCCCGCGTCGCGCGCGGTGACCCGCACCGTGCCGGCACCGTGGGTGAGGGCGTTGTCCAGCAGCACCGACAGGATTTGCCGCACCGCCGCGGTCGAAGCACTCGACACGGGGGTGCGCGGCGCGGCGGTGACCACGAGTGCGCGCCCGCGCGCGGACAGCTGCTGGCCCCAGGTCGTCTCGAGCTCGGACAGCAACCCGCTCAGGTCCAGCGGCCCGGCGTCGCGTGGCGAGCCGCGCGCCAGGCGCAGCAGATCCTCGATGGTCCGCTGCAACCGGTCGGCCCCGGCGATCGCGGTGACGATCGCATCCCTCGGGTCCTGCTCCGGGTCGTCGAGGGCCACCTCGAGGCCGAGGCGCAACCCGGTGAGCGGAGTACGCAGCTGGTGTGACGCGTCCGCCGAGAAGGCACGCTCACGTGCCAGCAGATCGGCCAGCCGTGCCGCGGTGCTGTTGAGCGCGGCAGCGACCGCATCGATCTCGGCGACCCCCGCCGGGGGTGACCGCACACTGAAGTCGCCGTCCCCGAGCACCGAGGCGGCGGCGGCCAGCCGTTCGAGCGGACGGCTCAACCGCCCGGCGAGGGCACGCGCGACCAGCCACACCGTTACCAGTGCCCCGATTGCCAGTCCCGCCATCAGCAGCCAGATCGTCGCGATGCGGTGGTAGGTCTCGGTCCGGGAGGTATCCGCCCACACCGCGCCCTGCACGCCCGCGTCGTTCGTGATGGGTACCGCCACCACGATGCCGCCGCGGGTGTTGCCGGAACCCTGGTGCCCGCGCAACGCACTGCCGACATGTCGATCGCCGCGCGCCGGACCGTTGCCGGCGATCCGGGTCCCGGCGATGTCGTAGACCGCGATGTGGGTGTCCCGCTCGGTGACCGGCAGTGCGCCGGGCGGGTGGCCCCTGGCCAGGTCCGCCGACACGGACACCGCGGCGGCGTTCGCGACGCGTTCCACCTCGCTACGTTCGTCGTCGATGACGAACTTCGCCACGATCGCGGCCAGCGGGACGGCAAACATCGCTATCGCCAACACAGCGGTCAGTACGGTCAGACCCACGACACGATGGCGCACACCGTCGATTCTGCTCGACGCCGAAATTCGACGCGCCGGCCCTTACCTACGATTGGCGGCGAGTTTGCCGTGCGCTATCCAGGACGCTGACACCATCGGCGAGAATGATCGAGCAGCCAACCGGCCTGCCGGCCAGCACGGACGCGACGGAGGAAGGGTTGCTCACATGGCTCGGTTGATGGTGGTGGAGGACGACGAGATCATCGGCGGGCTGCTGGAGTCGACGCTGGGGGTGCACGGTCACCAGGTCAGCTGGCATCGCACCGGGACCGACGCGGTGCGCCACGCCTCGCGTGCCCCGCTGGACCTGGTGCTGTTGGACCTGGGTCTGCCCGACCTGGACGGTGTCGAGGTGTGCCGGCGGCTGCGCACCGTGCAGCCCGAGGCCGTGCTGGTCATGCTCACCGCGCGGGACGAGGAGATGGATGTCGTCGTCGGGCTGGAAGCCGGCGCCGACGACTACCTGACCAAGCCGATCCGGCTGGCCGAGCTGCACGCCCGGATCCGGGCGCACCTGCGCCGAGGCACTCCGGCCGAGCCGGCCTCGCCCACCTACGCGCTCGGCGAGCTGCGGGTCGACACCGCCGCCCGGCGCGTGCTGATCGCCGAACGAGAGGTCGAGCTGCGCACCCGCGAGTTCGACCTTCTGGCCAGGCTGGCCGCCGAGCCGGGCGTGGCGATCAGCCGGCGCACGCTCATGCTGGAGGTCTGGGGCGACGACTGGTACGGCTCGACCAAGACCCTGGACGTGCACATCGCCGCGCTGCGGCGCAAGCTCAGCGCACAGGCGGGCGCTTCGAC
>DASYBQ010000029.1:0-5210 GCA_036500625.1 Pseudonocardia sp.
CGACCGGATCGGCTACCAGGCCGCCGCCCTGCGCGAGTCCGCCGGCACCGGCACCGTTGCCGACAACCTCGTCGATGCGCTGACGGACCTTTTCGGGTCGGTCGCCGTGGCGATCGTCGCGCTCGTCATCTTCCGGGACGAGTTGCGCGCCCGGCTGCGCCAGACCTGGCCGACCGGCGTCCCACTGACGACGGAAGCCGCCACCATGATCGCCTCGTACCTCACCGCCGAGCGCGACCTGGGCCGCATCGCCGAGGACGCGCACATCGACACGCTGGCTCTTACCCTGATCGGGGCCGCGCACCTGCTGTTCGCCGACCGGAAAGGCACCCCGCCTCGGCCCGAAGCCGTCCGCAACATGGTGACCACGGTGCTCGCCGGTGTCGTGCCAGAACCGCAACCATGAACAGGTCGTGGTGCCACAACCGCGGCCCACCGAGGCACGGACGAATTGTCCGAACGCACTCGCTTCGGGGTGATCAGGGTGATAACTTGCCCGACGATGTCACGCAATCACCTGAACGGACGAGGAGCACCAGCCATGCCACAACTGGTTCCCGGTCGGCTGTTCGCCGCGTCGCTGCTGGCGGCGCCGCTGCTGCTGACCTCAGCCAGCCCGGTGTCGCTCGCCTCGAGCGCGGTCGTGTTGCCGGCCGGGGCGCCCTGCACCTATCAGCAGACCACGCAGTCCGGCACACCGTGCTACAACGCACAGACCGACCTCAACAACCAGACCGGACAGGACTTCACGAGCCAGAGCCGCCGCAATGATGACTGGCAGAAAATGCAACGCGGCGGTTACTAGCTGAGGCCGAACCAGCCGGCGGCACTCAGCCCGACAACCGCGAGAGCCATGATGGCGATGAACGTGACGCATGTGGTGGCGATCGCCCGGAATACTCGGCCGTTGGCGGCGTCGCCGAGCAGGGTGCGCCGGTTGGCCAGCACGAGGACGTAGCTGAGCAGGATGGGGGTTATCACCCCGTTGAGCAGCTGGGCTTGGATCAGTAGTTGGATCAGGTTGCCCGGGATGAGTGCCACCGCGGCGCCGATCGCGATCTGACCGCTGAACAGCCCGAGGAATAGTTTGGCCTCGCCGAACCTCTTACCGACCGAGCGTTCCGCGCCGATCGCCTCGCTGACCGCGTACGCGGTGGACAGCGGCACGACCGCGGCGGCGAGCGCGGAGGCGCCTAGCAGCCCGAGGGCGAACAGTTGGGCGGCGAACCGGCCAGCTACCGGGCGTAGCGCCTGCGCGGCTTGCGCGGCGGAGTCCAACGGGGCCCGGTTGGTGATCGCCGCGGCGGTGGCCACGATGATGAACATGCTGATCAGGTCGGCGAAGATCGCGCCGCCGATCGCGTCGATGCGTTCCTTGGGGTAGTCGGCGGGTCCGATGCCTTTGTCCGCCACGGCGGCGGCGATGTAGAACTGCATGTAAGGGGTGATCGTGGTGCCGATCAGCGCCACCGCCAACAGCAGGAATGCCTTGCTGTGCTCGAAATGTGGCCACACCAGTTGACTGGCCGCGGCGTGCAGGTCGGGATGGGCGAGTACCGCCGCGACAGGGTAGGCAAGGAACGCCAGCGACAACACCAGGAATACTTTTTCGGCGTATCGGTAGGAGCCGTAGACCACCAGCGACCAGATCACCACCGCCGCGACCGGGATCGAGATGTACTTGGAGATCCCCACCAGCTGCAGCGCGGCGGCGATGCCGGCGAACTCCGAGACCACCAGCCCGAGGTTGGCGACCACGAAGGCCAGCAGCGCGAACGCGGTGACCCGCAGGGAGAACTGTTCACGGATCAGTGAGCCGAGCCCCTCGCCGGTGTAGGCGCCCAACCGGGCGCACATCTCCTGCACCACCACCAACGCCACGGTGATCAACACCATGAGGAACAGGGTTTCGTAGCCGAACTGGGCGCCGGCGGAGGCATAGGTGGCGATCCCACCGGCATCGTTACCGGCGTTCGCCGCGATCAGGCCCGGCCCTGCGAACGCCAACACCGTCAACAACCGCCGCCACCAGCGCCGACGCGGCAGAGTGGGTGGGGCGGCAGGTTCGCGCTGCTCGCGGGTGGCCGTCTCGGGTTCAGGGGTGCTCGGCGAGGTCATGGCGGTCTTTCTTGCTCAGCTCAGACAGGTCGAGCGGGTGGTCAGCGGACGCGGGGGAACTGCCAGCGGCGCCGGCCCGCCAGCACCGCCTCCAGCACGTCATCGGCCAGCAGCCGGCCGACCGGGCGGTCTTGTTCATCGAGGACGACCAGCGAAAGGCGCCGGGAGTCGATGAGCCGCCGCGCGGCCGTGTCGACGCGGGCATCGGCGCTGATGGTGACCGGCCATGGCGGGCCGACCAGCTCGCGCAGCACCGTGTGCGGTTCGGCCAGGAACAGCTCTCCCAGCGAGATGTCATCGACCAACCGGTCTTCGTCGTCGACCACGATGACCGCGTCGAGATCCACCGCATGCTCGGCCTGGACGGCCAGTCGGCGGCGGACATCGGCGACGGTGTCGCGCGGGTGGGCCAGCACCAGCACCGTGGTCATCTCCCCGCGCGCGGTGTGTGCGGGTGCCTCCAGCACCGGTTTCAGCCGGGCAACGGCCCTGGCGGGCATCGCGGCCAACACCGAGGCACGGTCGGCCTCATCGAGATCGCGCAGCGCCTCGGCGGCCTCGTCCGGTTCCATCCGCGCCACCAATGCCGCGGCGTTGCCAGGCTCGACCTCGGTCAGGAGCTGGCGCAGCTGCTCTGTGTCCATCTCCTCCAAAGCGTCCGCGGCGGTGCCCGGCTCCACCAGCTCCAGCAACTCGTGGCGCTCCCGGCGACCCAGGTCTTCGATCAGGTCGGCGAGCTCGGCGGGGCGCAGCGTGTTCAACTCACCCCGGCGACCAGCCAGCTCGACACCACCTCGGCCCGCCCCCGACCCGAAGGCGTGCACCGACGCCCAGTCGATCACCGCCTCCGGGGTGGGCCGGGTGCGCCAGCGCGCTGGACCCAGCCGCCGTAGCAGCGTCTCGAAACCCACATCCGCCCCCACCAACCGCACCGCGCCGCCCACGGTAGCCAGATACAGGTCAGCGGCCCGCACTACTCGTGCCCCGTCGAGGTCGACCAGCTGGTGATCCAACACCTGCTGGGCCAAAGCGGTCTGGCCGGCACTCGCGACGAAGTCCCGCAAATCCAGCCGAGGGGTGGCCAACACGACCTCGCGCTGGCCCACCGAGGCAACGGCGCGGGCCGGGACGAACGCCCGCCGTTGACCTACCCGAGCGACGACACCGGCCAGCGGCGGATACGGCTCGCCGGTATCCCAGTGCGCCACCACATCGGTCACTCGGCCCACGACCTCGCCGCTTCGGTAGACCACCGGTCGCCCTATCAGCCCCGCCACCGACACCAGCGACTCGCGGACCTCCCTGGCCACCTCCAGTCGGCGAGACCGTCGCTCGAAACGATGCCGCAGTCCCTCGGCCGAAGGCGAAACCGCCATGATCGTCCCCTCTCGGCACCGGCTCCAACACCGCGCGGACATCAGCTGTCATCGGCCCGACCGGCCACCAAACGCGCAGTTCACCGCAATGACCCGAGCGGGCCCACCACCCCGTGTGCCGCTTCAGGATATTGAACCCACCGCCGGATCAGATCCCGGTGTGGTCGAGGCCATGAGTGCTCGCGCGGTTCCTCCGGCTGACCGCCGCCCGGTGGGTAAGGACTGGTCGAGGCCGATGACGGTTGTTGCCGGGGTGGCGGCATTGCGGCCACGCAGTTCGCGCAGCGGCGGTGGGAGTCACCGGCAACGTCGAGCGGGTACACGGCGGCACCACATGCCGCCGGCACGAAACCGGCCGAAAGGCCAAGTCCCCGCTCTTCCCAGTCGAGAGTGTGGCTGGCCCTTTCTTGCCAGCACCGAAGCCAGACAGCCACTCAGTCATCCCCGGCGGGATCAGGTGTCGCGGCCGCGATTTCCGCGGGCGTATCGAGGCAGCTGCACCCAATGCCGGCCCGGTCGTGACCTGTCGTCATGGGCTTGATGATTCGCCGTTGGCGGCGGGGGTCGCCAGCGCCGCGATCATGGTCAGCGTTAGATCGCCGGCTATTGCCTACGGTCTGTCGTGGGCAATGGCGCGCACGCACGATTCGCGGTAGACGGACCTTGCACGAGCGGTTCATGGTGCGGGTGGTCCTCGCCGCGCCGCGGGCTCGACCGAGGGGGATACGGATGGTGATCGTGAACAACGGGCGGCGCTGGTGTCGGACGTGCGGCGTCGCGCTGCACCGGGTACCTGGCGTTGACGGTGGTGACGGGCTGTGTGGGCCCTGCCAGCGGATGGCCGCGCCGGGGTTCGCACCCCCGGTTCCGCCGGATTTCTACGACAGCCCGGCGCTGCGGTACGCGGTGGGTCGATACGACTTCGGGGCGGTGTTCCGCGAGGTACGCTCGTATCGCGGCGGGATGAGCCAGGAGGAGCTCGCGTTACTGGTGGGACTGAGCCAGCACACGGTGTCCACCGTGGAAAAGGATCTGCGGCGGCTGGACAAGTTCGCACAAGTGGTCCGGGTGATCACCGCACTGGGTATCCCCGCTGCCGCGCTGCACTTCGCGCGCACGCCACCATTCGGCGTCGAGGAAGGGACGGTGGGCTGGATGGACCGCAGAGATTTCCACAAAACGCTGGCCGCCGCCGCACTGGGCATCGGCGCGACCCTGGAGCTGGACCGGCTGAGCGCGCTGCTGCCGGTGATCGGCCAGGAGCCGCCACCACGGCGGATCGGCGCCGAGGACGTGGCCGCGATCAACCAGGCCACCAACACCTTCCGTGCCTCACACTACGAGCACGGCGGCGGGCTGGCCCGCACCGCCGCGATCGCGCAGCTGGCCTACGTGCTCAACCTGCGCGAGTCGCGGTGCTCGGATGAGGTGCGCAGCGAGTTGTTGATGGCTACCTCCGCGCTGGCCAACACCGCCGGCTGGATGAGCTGCGAGGCCGGGCGGCACGAGGACGCCCAACGACTGTGGACTATCGCGATGAACACCGCCCGTGGCGCCGAGCACCCGGAGAGCACCGACCGGATGGTCGAAACGCTGACGGAGACCGCGCATCAGTCGATACACCTTGGCCAGCCCGCCGAGGCTCTCGGCCTGACCCGCTACGCCGCCGCGCTGACCACGATGAGCCCGGCCACCCAGGTCGGCTCCGGGCCCTAC
>DASYBQ010000030.1:0-9764 GCA_036500625.1 Pseudonocardia sp.
GCACTGGCCGGCGGTCCGGCCGTGTTGCCGGTCGAAGGGCCGACCGACGCGGGCGGCGGCGCGGACACCACCAGAGCCGACTCGTCCGGGTCGGCTTCAGTGTCGGCGCCGGACGGGTCGGCGCTGGTCATCGAGACCTCCGGGTCGACCGGTGGGGCGAAGCGAGTGGTGCTGGGCGCCGGCGCGCTGCGGGCCTCTGCCACCGCGACGCTGCGCCGGCTGGGCGGGCCGGGGCGCTGGCTGCTGCCGCTGCCCGCCCACCATGTGGCGGGCGCCCAGGTGGTGGTGCGCGGGCTGCTCGCCGGGCATCCGCCGTCCGTGCTGGACAACCGGCACGGTTTCCGCCCGGACAGGTTCGCGGCGGCGGCCACCGAGCTGTTCCAGGCCAGCGGCACCCGCTACTACACCTCGCTGGTACCCACCCAGCTGCACCGGGTGCTCCTCGAGGGCGGTGCGGCGCTGGCCGCGGCTCGCGGCTTCCACGCCGTACTGGTCGGCGGCGCGGCGACCCCGCCCGCGCTGCTGGTCGAAGCCCGCACGGGCGGGATAGCGGTGGTCACCACCTACGGCATGAGTGAGACAGCAGGGGGATGTGTCTACGACGGGGTGCCGCTGGACGGGGTGCGGGTCCGGCTGGACGGCGACGGCCGCATCGAACTCGGTGGCCCGGTGTTGGCCAGCGGCTATCTCGACCAGCCCGAGCTGACCGCCGAGTCGTTCGTCGACGGCTGGTTCCGCACCTCCGACCTGGGCCGCTGGGCGCCGGACGGCACGCTGCGAGTGCTGGGCAGGGCGGACGACGTGATCACCACCGGGGGCGAGTCGGTGCACCCGGCCGCGGTCGAGCGGGTGCTCGCCGCGCAGCCCGGCGTGCGCGCGGCGTGCGTGGTGAGCGTGCCGGACCCGGAGTGGGGGCAGCTGGTCGCGGCCGCGGTCGTGTGCGGCCCCGGTGCCGGGCCGGCGCCGGATACCGGCAGCTGGGCCGAGGCGGTGCGCGCGGAGCTCGGCGCCCCTTCGGTGCCAAGGCTGGTCCGCGTCCTGGACGAGCTACCGGTGCGGGGCATCGGCAAGCCGGACCGGGTCGAGGTGGCCAGAATGTTGGCCGCTACCCGACAAGCAGGTTAACGACACCAGTACCGGCCGTGACCACTTGGGTAAGAGTAGCCACCGTGATATCAGCCTGATGCGTAACGCTCTCGCGCGCTGGGCCGATCGAGTGTTAGTTGCCCGAACAAGGGGCCCGCCGTCGACCGAACGGTCATGGTTGCCGCGATGCGCCGGACAGTCAGATCAGCACAGCGGTTCAGCACAGAGTGGGAAGCAGTGATGGGTAAACACGAGCAGCGGGACGACAACGACGAGCAGTGGTCGAGCGACACGCTGCTGGCCGAGCGGGCCGAGGACAAGCCAGCCGGCAAGCACCGAAGAACCGACGGTTCGACCGACCCGTCCGACTAGCTTGACGCCATCCGTGTGACACCCAACCCGGGTATGTCACGCACGGTCAATTGACTCTCGCACCGCCAATCGGGTGTTCTCACACTCGTATCAACTACATCGGCGGTCGCGGTGGTAACCGTGCGTGAGGCGAACCGGAGGCGGATACCCGGTGTTGCGCGGGCTGTGCTCGGTGCTCTGCTCGGTGCTTGTTGCCTCGATGGGCGCATACCCGATGCAGGCGGCTCCGGCCGGATCGCCGGCCCAGAGCTGGACCGAGGACTTGAGCCGGGGCAACGCGACCAACGTTGCCTTCACCGGAGGGGCGCTGCGGCTGACCGGGCCGACCGGTCTGCTCACCGTGGCGGTCCACCACCTGCCAGTCCCGGTGGCACAGCTGCACACCCAGCTCAGCGCCGCGCTCCCGCCGGGTTCCTCGGCCACCGTGGACGCCAGGGCGTTGCTGGCCGGGCAGCGCTGGAGCGAGTGGCTGCCGGAGCGCGCCGGCGGCCCGGACCTGGTCACCCTGCCCGCGCCGAGCACGGACCTGCAGCTGCGCGTGGTGCTGACCGGCGCGCCGGACCCCGCCGCACCGCGCCCGGAGGTGCGGGAGCTGCGGGTGGACGCCCGACCGGTGGCGAACATGCGAGTGGCCGCTCCACCCGCCGAGCCGGCCAGCTACCGGGTGGTCGCGACCCGGGAGGGCCTGCAAGGGGGGCGCACCGCCAACGGTCACCAGATCTCGGCCGGTGACCTGTTCGTCGCGTTGCCGGCCCGGCAGGCGCTGGCCGACACGGACGGTTCCGAGTACAGCGTCAAGGTCTGCGCGCGCAGCGGGTACTGCGCATGGGCGCCGGTGTGGGACACCGGCCCGTGGAACGTCACCGACGACTACTGGCAGGCCGAGCGCGACCAGTTCCCCGACCTACCCCAAGGCGTCCCCGAGGCACAGGCCGCCTTCCGGCACGACCACAACGGCGGCAGGGACGGCTTCGGCCGCAAGGTCAGCAACGCCGCCGGCATCGACCTTTCCGACGGCATCTACCAGACCGCGCTCGGACTGAGCGGCAACGCCCTGGTCACGGTCAGCTATCTGTGGACCGGCGCGGTCCCGCTGAGCACCGTGCACGCCGGTGGCACGACCGGCAACGGCGACCCGACCAACCAGTCGGCCGACCAGGCGAGCACCGACAGCGCGCAGGCGGCCGCCGCGTTCCCGGCCACCGCGGCTACCCGCTCGGGGGCCGACCAGCCCGAGAACAAGAAGCTGGTCGTGGTCCGGACCCAGCCGGACCCGGACGCGGCCGCCTCGGGAGTAGCCGCCGACCGCGCCGGGGTGCCGGTGCGGTGCGTGACACCGAACGGCTGGCTGCGTATCGACCCGGACGCCTACCTGCCGGCGGACGCGGTGACCACGGTCACGCCGGCGCGCCCCTGCTGATCAGCGACGCCCCGTTCGGGCTACCGTTGCGCCGTGGCGACGGTCGAGCAGTGGGTGCAGGGTGCCCGCCCCCGCACACTGCCCAATGCCGTCGCCCCGGTGCTGGTCGGCACGGGTGCCGCGGTCGGCGCCGGCGCCGCGCGACCGGTCTGCGCGCTGCTGGCCCTGCTGGTGGCGGTGAGCATGGTGATCGGCGTCAACTACGCCAACGACTACTCCGACGGCACCCGGGGCACCGACGAGAATCGGGTCGGCCCGCTGCGGCTGGTCGGATCCGGCGCCGCCGAGCCGGCCGCGGTGCGCGCGGCGGCGTTCGGCTGGCTCGGGCTCGGCTCGCTCGCCGGGTTGACCCTGGTGATTCTGACCCGGAACTGGTGGCTGCTCGCCGTGGGCGTGGCATGCGTGCTCGGCGCCTGGTTCTACACCGGAGGCCGCAAGCCGTACGGCTACGCCGGGCTCGGTGAGCTGGCGGTGTTCGTGTTCTTCGGCCCGGTCGCCGTGCTGGGCACCGCCTACGTGCAGAGCGGCCCGCCGAGCCTGCTGGCGGTGCTGTGCGCGGCCGGGGTGGGCCTGTTGTCCTGCTCGGTGCTGGTGGCGAACAACCTGCGCGACATCGAGTCGGACACCCAGTCCGGCAAGCGCACCCTGGCGGTGCTGCTCGGCGACCGCAACACCCGCCGGCTCTACGCCGCGCTGGTCGTGGTGCCGCTGCTGGTCAGCCTGCTGGGTGCGGTGTTCGCACCGTGGCTGCTGCTCGGCCTGCTCGCCGCGCCGCTGGGCCTCTCACCGGTTCGAAGGGTGCTCGGCGGGGTCGGCGGCCGGCAGCTGATCGCCGTGCTCGGCGCCAGCGGCATGGTCATGCTCGCCTGGTCGCTGTGCACCGCCGTCGGCCTTGCCCTCACCGGCCTGGTCTGAGTCCGGGGCAACCTCACCGCGCAGCTGGGCGCGCAGTGACGCCTTGCGCGCGCGGCGCCGCTGCCCGGATACGGCCAGCGCGACATCGAGGTCGGCGCGCAGCTTCTTGAGCAACAGCAGCGACAGCGGCAGCGCCACCACCAGCGCCACCAGTATCGAGATCAGCAGCGGGACCCCGACCAAGGTCAACAATGCCGCCAGCACGGCAACGAGCACCGCTCGGGCGGCGGCGTAACGGGCGAGGGCGGCGCCAAGGGAGCGCGGCGGCCGACCCATTGGGTCCTCGGTCTGCGCGGTCAGTGGTGGTTGCGCTGTCACACCACCAGGGTACGGACCGGCGCGGCAAGGGTGAATGTGACGATCCCGCCGGCAGTTGTGCCAAGGACGGCAGCCGAGGGCGCCACACAGTTTTCTCAGGTCCAGCCGGTATCGTGGCAGAAAATGACTCCGAGGCGTGAACCTGGGGCCCTACTTCACGTCAGGAGTACCCCACGTGAGTTAGCCTCATCGCAGGAGGTGGTCGGCATGCTGTTCCTTATCGCCCTCGCCGTCGCTGCCGCGGTCGGCTTCTTGTTGTGGCGGACATTGGCGCACCAGCCAGAAGGCCGTTCGAGCCGGCCCACCTCGAACCGGCCGACCGGCGCGCCGGACGACGATCCGGAGTTTCTGCGCCAGCTCGGTGAGCGGCTGCGCCGGGAGGGCGAGGACCCGCCCCGCCGCCGCTGAGCCACACCGCACGGCGCCGCCACGGGTTCCCGACTGGAAGTAACCTCTCGCCCGCGCGCGGTCACCGGACGAGTGACAGAAGTACAACGTCAAGCCTTTCTTAACTACCGCCCGTATGCCGCAAGGCCGGCTTACTCTCTCTTCACTTGGTCGACGTTCGCCGACTCAGAAGGGGGGAGCCGGCGGCGTCGGCCATCCCTAGTGCCCAGCGCTAGTAGGACCACTCAGCACTCACGAGGGCCGAAGGCTCACTGGGGAAACGCACTCGCCACCGCCGCGGCCAGCTCGAGCAGCGCGAACCGGGTGGCCGGGCTCAACCGGTCCAGGTCCAGCTCCGCGCCCTCCTCGAGGTGCACGTCGTACGGGATACGGATCACCGCCCGGCAGCGGGCCGCGAAATGTTCCGCCACCCGGTCCAGGTCGACCTGGCCGGAGCCCTTGCGCACCGAGTTGATCACCGCGACCGAGTTCGACACCAGGTCGCGGTGCCCGTGTGCGTCCAGCCAGTCCATGGTGGCCGAGGCGCTGCGCGCACCGTCGATGGAGCCGGAGGAGACGATCACCAGCGAGTCGGCCAACCCGAGCACGCCGTACATCGCGGAGTGCATCAGGCCGGTGCCGCAGTCGGTGAGCACGATGTTGTAGAAGTGCTCCAACAGCGCGACGGTGTGCCGGTAGTCGGCCTCGCTGAACGCCTCGGACACCGCCGGGTCCTGCTCGCTGGCCAACACCTCCAGCCGGGACGGCCCCTGCGAGGTATAGGCGCGCACGTCGGTGTAGCGGCGAATCCGCTGGGCGTCGCGCAACAGGTGGCGCACCGTGGCGGTGGTCTCCAGCGGGATTTTCTGGCTGAGCGTGCCCCGGTCCGGGTTCGCGTCCACCGCGATCACCCGGTCGCCGCGCAGCGCGGCGAATGTGGCACCCAGCGTCGCGGTCACCGTGGTCTTGCCGACGCCGCCCTTCAGGCTGAGCATGGCGATCCGGTGGCAGCCGTGCAGCGGCTGGTTGATCTTAACCGTCAGCTCACGCCGACGCAGGTCAGCCGGGCTCTCGCCGAGGTTGACCCGGCCGCGCGACAGCACGTACAGCAGGTGCCGCCAGCCACTGCGCGGCGGCCGTCGGCTGGACCGGGACACCCGGGGCGGCGCCATATCGTCCCAGCGCTGCGCCACGAAGTCACCGATGCGGGCGCGCTGTTGCTCCTCGGCGGCCACCGCGCCAGGCTCCACCCAGCGGGCCGCCGGGCGATGCTCCGGCCACCGGGTGGGCCGGCTGGTCGTCGCGGCGGTATCGGTCGCGTCACCGCTCCCGGCGGGCCCGGCCGGCTCCGCCGGCTCGGTGGACGCCTGCTGTTCGACGGCCGGTTCCTCGGCGTCAGCGCGCTCGGGTGTCTCGTCCGCCGCACCGTTCGTGGCACGCGCACCCCACGCACGCCCCTTGGCCAGGTAGCCCACCGTGCCGGGCGGATACTCCTGCTGGTCCACCGTTCTCCTCACCGCGCGCGGTCCCGCTCATGACCGCACACCGTGGACCGTAGCCCGCTACCCGGCGCCACGCGAGTGGGTGACGTCAGCCAAGTCCGGCATAAGAGTGCAACCCGGTGGTCACCAGGTTGACGAAGAACAGATTGAACAGCACGGCGGCGAAGCCGAGCACGCTGACCCAGGCGGCCATCCCGCTGCGCCACCCGGCGGTGGACCGGGCGTGCAAATAGCAGGCGTAGATCACCCAGACCACGAACGCGACGGTCTCCTTCGGGTCCCAACCCCAGTAGCGGCCCCAGGCCGCCTCCGCCCAGATCGCTCCGCACATGACCGCGAAGGTGTAGAGCGGGAAAGCGAAGACGGTAATTCGGTATGCGGCTCGGTCCAGCGCGTCGGCGGTCGGGAGCATGGTCAGCCAGCCGGTGGGCCGCCGGTAGCGGCGCACCAGGAAGAGCACGCTGGCCACGCCGGACACCATGAACAGACCTGAGGCGACACTGATCGCCGTGACGTGGATGATCAGCCAGTAGGACTGCAGCGCGGGCATCACCGGCGCGGCCTTCACATACAGCGAGGTGCCGGCCAGGAACAGCAGGACCTCCACCGGCAGCAGCACGAACGCGCCGATCGGGCGCAGCCGCGCGGCCCCGGGGCTGCGCCACAGCACCACCAGCCAGGTCAGCACACCCATCAGGCAGGCCGCCGAGATGAACTCGTACATGTTGCCCCACGGCCAGCGGTGCGCCGCGAGGCCGCGCAGCGCGACCGAGGCCACCTGCAGCAGTGCGCCGAAAATGGTCAGCGACACCGCCATCCGGCCGAAGCGCTCCCGCCACGGCCGTCCAGCCGGCCCGCCCGAGCCAGGCGGGGCAGCGAAGCCCGGGTCCGTCGGCACGGCCGGGTCGGACGCGGTCGAGCCGGCGCCCACCGCCACCGGCACCCGCGCGGCGGCCGGCACCTCCCGCACCGTGCGAGTACGGGCGTACTCCCCCAGGTGCAGCAACATCGCGAACAGATACACCGCGACCGCCGAGTGGAAGGCGTAGTCGCTGTACATCGCCAGCGTCGTGTTGACCATGCCGACTGCCGGCATCACGTAACCTCTCCCTGATCGCGCGCCCGGCCGAGTAGGTCGTCGCGCAGCCTGGTGAACTCCTCGCCGTAACCGGCCTGGTCGGTCCTTGCCAACCCACCGATCTGCACCACGGTACGACCCCGCTGGTCAGGAGCGGCGTCCGGGCCGGCCGACCCGCTCGGGCCGGTTGGTGCCCTGGCTCCGATGCGGGCCCAGAACCTGCGGCGCTTGATGGTCAGCGAGGTGGTCAGCCCGACAAGGATCAACACCGCGAAGACCAACAGGTAGTCCTGCGCCGGGTCGTGGGACACCTGCAGGTCCACCCACTGCGCCACGTCGTCGAACCGGATCGTGGTTCCGTCGTCCAGTTTGATCACCTGGCCGGGCACCAGGTTCTGCCTGGTCACCCGCTTGAGCAGGCCGGACTGCACCTGGCGCTGGTCGATCTGGAAGATGGACTGGCCGCGCCCGTCGTCAAGGCCGAGGTCGCCCCGGTAGACATCCACCGCGACCTCGGGGTTCTGCAGCGACGGGTACACCGAGGTGACGAGCGAGCCGCCGGACGAGGTCGGCGCGAGCAGGCCGGTGATGGCCAGCTGGTTGCGCCGCCGGGCCGCCTCGTCGGGCAGCCCCGGGCGGTCGAACTTGGTGGCGCCCTCGGAAAGCATGCTGGCCGGGTCGACCGGCTTCCACTGGATCGCCTGGGTGCGCGCGGTGCCGTCCGGGAACGTCACGGTGAACCGGGGCGCGTAGCCGACCCCGAGCTGGTAGATCCGGTCGCCGGCAATGCGCAGCGGGGAGTTGACCTCCAGCAGGTACGGGTGCCACGGGCCGTCAGGGCCGGCGTCCATGTCGGCGCCGGCCTGGTAGCCGATGTCGCTCTGATAGTGCGCCGGCTGCCCGTTGGGCAGGTACTCGGTGTCGGTGCTGTTTACCTTGACGCAGAACGGGGACAGCGACGTGCCGTCCACCCGGGCGCCGGCGTTGAACGTGTCGTAGTTCAGGATGCCGGTGTTGCAGAACTGGTCGCCGTCCGCGAGCACGATGACCTGGCCGTCGTAGCCGAACATCTTGCCGAGCGCCAGGCACACCAACAGGCCGAGCAGCGCCAGGTGGAACACCAGGTTGCCGGCCTCGCGCAGGTAGCCCTTCTCGGCGGACACCGTGTAGCCGCCCTCGGTCTCCCGCACCTCGGTACGCCAGCCGCGCAGCCGCTTGCGGACCGCCGCCACCGCCTCATCGGGCCCGCAGGGCAGCGTCGCTTCGGCGTGGTGCGGCAACCGGGCCAGGTTGCGCGGTGTGACCACCGGCCGGGCACGGCAGGCCCGCGCGTACTCCATCGCGCGCGGGGTCAGGCAGCCGACCAGCGAGACGAATAGTAGCAGGTAGATCGCGGCGAACCAGGGGCTGGCGAACACGTCGAAGAAGCCGGCCTTGTCCAGCAGCGGACCGAGCCAGGGGTGCTGCTCGCGGTACTGGGTGACCTTGGCCTGGTTGAGCGAGTGCTGCGGCAGCAACGCCCCGGGCAGCGCCCCCAGTGCCAGCAGGAACAGCAGCACCAGCGCGGTGCGCATGCTGACCAGCCCGCGCCAGATGTTGCGCAGCGACGCCGCGGTGCGCCAGAGCAGCCCTGGCCCGGGTCTCGGCTGCCGCTGCTCGGGGAAAGCGTCCGGGGAGTTGGCGGCGGTCTTGCGGTCGGTGGAGGTCATCAGATAGGCAGGGTGGTGGACGAGGCAAGGCTGGTCTGCAGCTGCGCGACCAACACGCCCCATATCCCGGTGACCAGCAGCACGCCGACCAGTACCAGCAGTACGCCACCGCTGACCTGTACCGCGCGCACGTGCCGGCGCAGCCAGGCCAGCGCCCGCACCGCGCCCGCCGCGCCCACCGCAATCAGCACGAACGGCAGGCCGAGCCCGACGCAGTATGCGAGGGTCAGTATCACCCCGCGCATCGAACCGCCCCCGGTGCCGGCCGCCACCGCGACCACCCCGGCCAGCGTCGGGCCGATGCACGGTACCCAGCCCAACCCGAACACCGCGCCAAGCAGCGGGGCACCCCACAGCCCGGCGCGCGGCACCAGGTGCAGCCGCTTCTCCTTCGACAGTGCCGGCACCAGTCCGACGAAGGCCAGCCCCATCACGATGGTGACCACCCCGCCGACCCGCTGCAGCAGCTCCTCGTTGTCGGTCAGTGCATCGGCCACCGCGGCGACACCGACCAGGATGGCGCCGAACACCACGCTGAACCCGGCGACGAACAGCGCGGCCGCGCCGGCCACCCGCCAGCGCCCGGCGCGCCGACCCGCCGCGTCCCGCTCGCTCACCGCCGGGGTGTCCGCGCCGACCAGACCGGCCAGGTAGGCGAGGTAGCCCGGCACCAGCGGCACCACGCACGGCGAGGCGAAGCTGACCGCGCCGGCGGCAAGCGCCACCAGGACCGCGAGCAACAGCGGTCCAGAGATAACCAGGCTGGTGGACGGATCCATTGCTAGTGAGGGTAAGCAGCCGAAGCTGAGCCCGACCCGCCGGGTAGCCAGGCTCGGCATCGATCGTGATCGCACCGGAAATACCGTCTCTCCGCGACGAGCACGATCATGCTCCCTACAGTCGGGCGCCTCTCCCTCGAGGCGGAAGGCACCGGCTGATGACCGTAGGTCCACTTGACGAACTCGCAGCGGCGTTGG
>DASYBQ010000031.1:0-6777 GCA_036500625.1 Pseudonocardia sp.
GTTGCGGGCGGTTATAACCGCCCGCAACACTCACGGGGCTGGAGGGCCGATGCGCGCGGTGTGGTTGGTACTCGTTGGGCTGTTGCTGACCGCCTGTGGCGCGGGTCAAGGCCAACCATCCGGCCCCGCTCCGAGCGCCAGCACCAGGCCGGCCCCCGGAGAACAGGCCTGCTCCTCCTCGGTGCGGATCGACGGGTTCTCCGACGCGCTGGACAAGACCCAGTTCGCCGGCCGCTTCGTCGGAAACCTGTCCAGCCTTGCCCAACAGGCCGACGGGAACATCGCGGCGCTGTCCGACCGGTCGTTGCTGTTCACCCTGGACGGTCGGACACACCGACCGATCGCGGTGGTACCGCTGGCCGATGAGCACGGGCAGCGGCTGGACTCCGAGGGGCTGACCATCGAGCGGGACGGGACCTTCCTGGTCAGCTCGGAGATCGAGCCGTCCGTCCGCCGCTACTCCCGCGACGGTCACCTGCTCGGCCGGGTCCCGGTGCCGGACAACCTGCGGGTCGCGCCGGCCGGGCGGGCCCGGGACAACCTCACCTTCGAGGGCCTCACCGAGGCGCCGGACGGCCGCACGCTCACCGCCTCGATGGAGGCCGCGCTGTCCGGCGACCAGGGCGACCTGGTGCGTCTGCAGACCTGGAGCAGGGCGGGCGACGGTGCCTTCACCCCTGCCGCCCAGTACGGCTACCGGGTGGACCCGGGGCTGGGTGTCTCGGAGATCAACGCTCTCGGCGACGGCCGGCTGTTGGTGTTGGAGCGGGGGTTCCTGCCAGGTTTCGGCAACACCGTGCGGCTCTACCTCGCCGACCCGCGCCAGGCCGACGACGTCAGCGCGGTCGTCGACCTCACCGGGGCGCCCCCGGCCCGGCTGGTCAACAGGACGTTGCTGGCCGACCTCGGCCGCTGCCCGGACCTTGGCGCGCCGGCCAAGGCGGCGCAGGCCAACTCGCTGCTGGACAACATCGAGGGCATGACCATCACCGGCCGCGACCCGATGGGAGCGTTGCAATTACTACTGGTCAGCGACGACAACCAGAGCGGGAGCCAGACCACCCGGCTGTACTCGTTGACCGTCACGCCGCGCTAGCCGGCCTAGAGTGGCGGGATGGCGGCGCGGCCCGAACCGGTTCAGACCTGGCGGCCACTTCTGGACGCATTGTTGGACCAGCGCGCCGCGTTGACCACCGAGGTCCGCCGCCGCATGCAGCGGCAGCTGTCCGCGTACCGGGAGATCGCCGCGCGGGACTTCGAGCGGCACGTGGCGATGGCCATGGAGAGCACCATCCGGCTGACCAGCGAGGTGCCGCCCCACCTCACCGACCGGCAGACCCAGGTGCTGGAACAGGTCGGTGAGGCGCAGGCCCTGCTCGGTGTGCCGGTGGACCAGATGCTGCTGGCCTGGCGGATCGGCGCGGACTGGCTGGTGGAGCACGGCACCGAGGAGGCCGAGCGGCTCGGGCTGGACGACCGGCAGCTGCTCTCGTTCGTCCGGGCCACCCTCGCCGCCTCGGACGTCGGGATGATCACCACCGCCCGGGCGCACCGCCGGGCGGAGCTGGAGCGGGACCGGGAGGCGCAGGACCGCAGGGCCTCCTTCGTCCGTGCCGTGCTGTTCGGCACCGGTGACCCGGCGCAGCTGCGGGTCAGAGCGCAGAGCTACGGGCTGGACCCGGCGCGGCTGTACCTGGCGGTGCGGGCCCAGCCGGCGGCGGACGGGACCTGGCGCGATGTTGCGCGGTCGGTCGGGTTGGCCGACTCGGCTCGGCTCGGCCGGGGGATGAGCGTGCTGGTGGACGGGGACGTCGCAGGGTTCCAGCTGGACCCGCCGGGCGACGCCGCCCCTGGCCGGGCCGGGGCCGGGCCGGCGGTCGCGCTGGACCGCCTCGCCGAGTCGTTCCGGCTGGCGACCCGGTCGCTGCGCACCTTGCGGGCATTCGGCACGACCGGCACCCAGGATCTGGCGCGGCTCGGGCTGCGCGCGGCGGTCGTCGCGGACACCGACGTCGGGCAGGCGCTGCGCCGACGCTACCTGGAGCCGCTGGTCGACTCCGGTTCCGGGCCGGAGATCATCGCCACGCTGCGGGCCTACCTGGCGGCCGGCTCGCACGTGCTGACCGCCGCCAAGCAGCTGCACATCCACCCGAACACGCTGCGCTACCGGCTGTCCCGCTTCGAGGAGCTGGCCGACGCGCACCTGCGCGACCCATTGGTCCCGTTCGAGGTCTGGTGGGCGGTGCAGAGCGCCGCCATCGACCAGCCCTGATCCCGCCGTTGGCGACACGCGCTGTGGGACCGGCAGCCGACGGATGCCAAGTGCGGCGTCGAACGCCAACAGCCAAACCGGAAATCACCCAGCCCCGGGAGGTCCAGCTCCACACCGACATGTTCCAGCACCTGCAGCGGTCGGCCGTGTACGGCTCCCGAGCTCGGGAGCTCATCGCACGCGATAACCGACCTGACAGACGGCCCGGTCGACGACACATAGCGCGCCGGCCCGAGCCTCTCTCGCAGCTGGGGCCGCAATCTGCCACCGGGTCCGGTCATCGAGCCAGCGGTCCGAGAGCGCGGGCTCGCACTGGGCTCGGTGTCGGCTTGGACCTGGCTACAAAGGAGGCGGCCGGGATCTGGGACGTGACGACATGGTGCCCGCCGGCGGATCGGCTCATGCTGGTAGCCATGACCAGCGCCGCGGCCGTCGCCCCAGGTTCCACCTCCCCAGCCGGCCTGCCCGACCCGGGCGAACCGGTGCCGAAGCTGGCCAAGCCAACCGTCGGGTTGTTCCTCGGCTGCCTGGTGGTCTTCGTGGTCACCGTCTGGGCGGCGGTGGCCCATGGGCTGTCCCCGTGGGTGTACATCCCGGTGAACACCGCCGTGAGCTTCGCGATGTTCACCGTGCTGCACGACGGCGTGCACTACTCGATCAGCCGGCGGCGCTGGGTCAACGGGCTGCTCGCTCGGCTCACCGTGCCGTTCGTGGTGCCCTACGCCTCGGCGCCGCTGTTCGGCTTCATCCACATCGAGCACCACCGCAACACCAACGAAGAGCTGGACACCGACCCGGACGCCTGGGCCACCGACGGCCCCTGGTGGCAGCTGCCGTTCCGGTGGCTGACCATCGACGTCTGGTACGCCTGCTTCTACCTCAAGCACATCCGCCGCCGCTCGCCCCGCGAGCTGGCCGAGACCGGCGGCATAGTGGCCCTGTTCGCCGCGGGCGTCACGGTCGCCGCGCTGACCGGCACGCTGTGGACCGTCGCGTTGGTCTACCTGATCCCGGCGCGGATCGCGCTGGGCATGCTGGCCTGGTGGTTCGACTGGCTGCCGCACCACGGCCTGCGGGTCACCCAGCGGGAGAACCGGTACCGCGCGACCCGCGTCCGGATCGGCATGGAGTGGCTGCTCACCCCGGCGCTGCTCTACCAGAACTACCACCTGGTGCACCATCTACACCCGTCCATCCCGTTCTACCGCTACATCAAGGCCTGGAAGCGCAACGAGGAGGCCTACCTGGAGCGGGACGCCGCGATCATGACGGCGTTCGGCCGGGACCTCACCGTCGAGGAGTACCGGGTCTGGCGCGAGCTGGACTCCACGCTGGCGCGGATGCGCCCGGTCCAGGTGCCGGAGGGGTCCAGTGCCAGCCACGCGGAGTTCCACCGGCTGCCGGTCGCCGCGCTGGACCGGCCGACGCCGGACTGCGTGGTGATCACCTTCAAGGTGCCGGACGAGCTGGCCGACCAGTTCCGGTTCGAGGCGGGCCAGCATGTCACGGTGCGCACCGACCTCGGTGGGCAAGGCGTGCGGCGCAACTACTCGATCTGCTCCCCCGCCACCGGCGGGCCGCTGCGCATCGCGGTCAAGCGCATCCCGGACGGGGTGTTCTCCAGCTACGTCGCCGAGGCGCTCAAGGTCGGTGACGAGCTGGAGCTGATGACGCCGACCGGCCGGTTCGGCCCCCGGCTGGACCCGGCCCAGCGCAAGCACTATGTGGCGGTGGCCGCCGGCAGCGGGATCACCCCGATCCTGTCTATCGTGGCCACCGCGCTGCAGGTCGAGTCGGACAGTCGGTGCACGCTGGTCTACGGCAACCGGACCCGCCAGTCCACCATGTTCCGCGAGGAGCTGGCCGAGCTGGAGTCGCGCTACTCCGACCGGCTGGAGCTGGTGCAGGTGCTCTCCGGCGAGCGGAGTGCCAGCGCCTACCACGGCCGGATCGACGAGCGGCTGCTCGGCTCGCTGCTGGACGAGCGGCTGGCGCCGGAGACGGTGCACGACTGGTTCCTCTGCGGCCCGGCCGGCCTGGTGGATACCACGTCGGAGGTGCTGGCCGCGCGCGGCGTGCCGGCCGAGCGGGTGCACGTCGAGCTGTTCCACGTGCCGACCGGGCCCGGTGCCTGCGCCGGTGTGGTCAGCGAGGTCACCGTGCGCCTTGGCGGCAAGCAGGACGTGGTCGCGGTGTCACCGGGCCAGTCGGTGCTGGACGGCGCGCTGGCGGTGCGCGGCGATGCGCCGTACTCCTGCATGGGTGGTGCCTGCGGCACCTGCAAGGCCAAGCTGGTCGCCGGCACGGTGGCGATGGAGCACAACTACGCCCTCGGCCAGTCCGACCTGGACGCCGGCTACGTCCTCACCTGCCAGTCCCAGCCCACCAGCCCGAAGGTCACCGTCGACTACGACGCCTGACAGCCGTCCGCGAGAGGCTTACCAGCGGACGGTGCCGGGGCCGCCGGTGTGTCGGCCGTGCGCGGTGTCCAGGGTGACCGGTCCTCGGGTGCGCAGCTCGCCGTGGCCGTCCGCGTCCAGGCGGAAGTTCGCGGAACGGTACGAGCCCTTGCCCACCCGCAGAGTGCCCTCGGGCGTCGGCTCGACTCCGGCCAGCCGCAGGTAGGTGAACAGCGGTTGGGCATGGCCGTGCAGGTTGTTGACCGGGAAGCCTGCATAGCGATGCCGAGCTCGGGCGAAGTCCAGGTGCGGCCAGGGCGGGACGACTCCGGGGCGTTGTAGGAGTCCGGGCCGGAGATGGTGCCTTCCCAAATCTCGGGATAGGCGCGGGTGTGCGCGTCCAGGGTCATCCGGCGCAGCTCGTCCCAGGCGTAGTCACTCTCGCAGCCGTGCCGTGCCGTGCCGCGGCCCAGGCCAGCGTCATGTTGATCGAGTACCAGGTACCGCCTCGGGTCGCCTCACCGGTTCTCCCGCTGCCTTTCCGCACTGACGGCCAGTAGACCCGGGCACCTACCGGGCTGTCGCGGCGCAGCTTCTCGTCGATGACCCCGAGCAGGGTGTGGGCGCGGCCTTGATCCGCGGCGCCACACAGCAGCGCCCACGGTTGCACCTCCAACCACAGATCGTCCTGGCCGAAGACCTGACCGGGCCCGTAGGCACGGCGGTACCACTGTCCGGTCCACTCGCCGGCGACTAGCTTCCGTAGCCGCTCCGCGACCTGGCGGGCTTCGCGGGCCACGTCCGACAGCCCGAGGCGGGCGGCCAGCCCAGCCCAGCCCAGACCGGCAGCACCCAGGCCGCCATCGCGGAGTTGAGTACCGACTCACCCTCCTTGATCATCTGGTCCTTCCTCAGCCCGGTGTTCTCGCGCCGCAGCACCGGCACCTCTGGGCACTCGATGCGCGGCAGCCGGGCGTCCAACCTGCGCAGCCCGTCGGCCACGAGCCGGGCGGGGTCGGGCACGGCCTCTGAGTCGTGGTGGCCGAACCGGAACCAGCGCACGGCTGTCCTGCCGGGTTGCAGCTCGACGCTCTGCCGCACGGTAAGGGTGGGGTGCGGCAGACCATCGGTCTGCCCGGTCGCCGCCGCGACCTCCCCGACGGCCTCGAGTCCCAACACGTTCGGCGGCCCGAACACCGTCTCGCGGACCGGCGGAAGTTTGAGGTCTTTCGCCAGCTTCGCTAGCGCCCCGTGGCACCGATCCGCCGCTCGCGGGCAACCAGACCGCTGTGCTCGACCGACACCTCGTAGCGCACCCGCAAGGCCGCGATCAGGTCTTCCGGCTCCGGGCGCAGTCCGATGTCGACGTAGCGGGGCTTCAGTTTCCGCTGCTCGGTCAGCTCCACGGTGCGTGGCCCTCCACCGGTCGGGGTCATCTCCACCCGAACCAGCAGCCACGGCACGTCGCCCTCCGGGCAGAACACCGTGCGGCGCAGCGTGAGGTCCCGATGCGGCACCTCGACGGTGAACCAGGTCGGCCCCCAGGTGCGGCGCGGCACCACCCCGGCGGGCCAGTGCCGGATGTCGGTGCCCCACTCCCCAAGGCCGTTACCGACAACGCTGAGCCCGGTGCTCGGCGCGGTCAGCCACCGCAACCTGGTCCCGGTGTCCCACACCCCGACGCCGCCCTCGTTGTCCGCGACCATCTGCAACCACCGGTTGCCCACCGCCGTCCACATCCGGGTGGTGGGCGGGGCGATGGTGGGGTCCCACAGCGCGGCCGGGTCCACCCGCTGATCGGCGTGGTAGGTGAAGACCGGGAAGCCGGCCTCGCTCGACCAGCCCCCGAACCGGCTCACGGCGGCTGCCACGGTTGTCCCGGTGGACGGCTCGGACCATGTCGACGCGGCCGGCCCTGCCGATGTCGTGGTTCTCGCCCACGCCACCGAGCCGAGCGCGGCGGAGACGGTGAGGGACACCACGCTCGCTCCACCAGCCGTGCGCAGGAACCAACGTCGATTCATGGTGTGGCCTCGTTCTCGCGCCCGGACAGACGATCCGGTCGCCTCGGGCCGGGCCTCAACCAGCCGGAACACGAATTCGAGG
>DASYBQ010000032.1:0-22087 GCA_036500625.1 Pseudonocardia sp.
GTAGACGCTCCCCAACCCGAGGAACGCCCTCACCTCGATGGCGGGCGGAGCGCGCGCGGCGTCAGAGCTTGTGGGCGACGCCGCTTCGGCCCTGGTTCCCCGCTCACGCCGCGCATCTCTCGTCCACGCCGCGCATGATGCACCGTGCGCGGCGTGGACGTGTGGTGAGCGGCGCGGCCCCTGACAACTCCCGATTCCCGGCCGACCAGGATGGTCAGCGTGGTGTTGGTGGTGGATGCGGCGAATGTGGTGGGGTCGCGGCCGGATGGGTGGTGGCGGGATCGCGCGGGCGCGGCCGCGCGGTTGGTGAGTCGGCTGAGCTCGGCGGTGGCCTCGGGCGCACTGGGTGGGCCGGTGCTGGTGGTGTTGGAGGGCGCGGCCCGGGGCGGTGCGCCGCCCGGTGTGCCGACCGACGGGTTGTGGGTGGTGCACGCGGAACGGGACGGCGACTCCGCCATCGTGGCCCAGGTGCGCACGCTGGTCGCCGAGGACGGCAACGGCGCCGTGGCGGTGGTGACCGCCGACCGGGCGTTGCGCGGCCGGCTGCTGGCCGCCGGGGCCACCGTGCTCGGGCCGTCCTGGCTGCTGGACCGCCTCCCCGATTCCTGACCGCCCGGCACAGGGCGCCCAGCTCAGACCGGGTCGAGCAGGCCGAACTTGCCGAGCCTGGACTCCAGGTCGTGTTGCTCGTGCCCGTCGACGAGCGCCTTCGCCAGGTCCCGCAGCTTGATGTTGTGGTCCTGGGAGGCTCGCTTGAGCGCGTCGAAAGCCCGCGCCGCGGCGTAGCCGTTGCGTTGCATCACCAGGCCCTGCGCCTGGCCGACCGTCGAGCGGGTGCGCAGCGCGGTACGCAGATGGCCGACGAGGGTCTGGCTGTCGTGGTAGAGCTTCGCGTTGTCGAACATCACGCCGGCGTGCAGCGCGAACAGCAGCACGATGTCGTAGCTGGTACCGGCGAACTGGTCCGCCCGCCCGGAGAACAGCGTGAGCACGGCCGGCGCCTCGGTGCCCTCGGCCAGCGGCAACGCCAGCACGCTGTGCAGACCGGTCACCGCCAGCTGCTGGCTGAACACCGGCCAGCGCCGGTCGGTGCGCGTGTCGGTCAGCCGCCTCGGTTCCCGGTGCGCCAGCGCCTCGAGGATCGGACCGGACAACCTGCTGTAGTCAAGGCCACCGTTGCCCAGCTGGTAACCGGTGGCCTCGGCAACCAGCTCCGGCCCGTCCGTCCCGGCCACCGTGATGGACACGTGGTCGCAGCCGGGCACCATCCGGGCCACCCTGTCGATGTAGCGGCGCAGGGTGGTCTCCAGATCGTCGTCCTCGACCAACCGGGCGATCTCGGCCAGCTCACGGCTCAGCGAGTACACGTCAGGACTCATCTGCTCACGGCTCCCCCGGATGCTGGGTGCCGCGTGGCGGCCGGAGATGTCTTGATACCCGACAGCCGCGCCGGGATCAATGGTGGGTTCCAGAGCATGCCGAGGACGGCTATGCTCGCGATCTACCACGGTTACACAGTCAGCTGCGGTCCTGTTACTCGTTCACGTCGGTACGAGGCGCACCCGTTGCCCCTTACCGGCGTACTGACGCTGTGAGGGCAAACCCGCATGACTGTGACCGCGACCGGCAGCGTGGCCGGCGCCGACTATGGGCGCCTCTGTTGACCTACCGCCAGAGTTGTGTCGACACCCTCAGCGCGTACCTCGACTGTGTCCGGGTGGAGCTCGAGCGGTGCGCCGTCACCGTGTTCGAGATCCAGATCGAGATGCCCGCCCCGCAGCAGGCGCTGTGCGCGAGCATCGTCTACCTGTGTCAGTCCCAGCACCCTCGCGGCAACCCGGCTCGGGCCGGTTGGCACGAGGAGCTCGGCTGGTGGACCGAACATCCCGAGGCCGGCCACTCCCGTCGGTACCTCGGCCAGCATCTTGCGCCGAAGGCCAGCGCGGTCGCGAAGTTCCTGACCCGCTCCGATGAGCCTGGTTCCAGTGTGCCGACGCTGCACCGCTACCGGCTGCTCACCGGCGAGCACGACCTCATCGCCCAGTTGGCGCAGCGCACCGACGTCCGGCTGGAACGGCCGGCCCAGTGAGCTGTGACGACCTGGACTCGCATGTCGAGCCGCTCTCGGTCACTAACTGGGAAGACTCTCGGACCGTCGTACTCGCGCCGGCTGGCGAGCTGGACATGCTCAGCTCGCACGATGCGTGGTCCATCGCGGAGCGCACGCTGCGCAGGGCCGGCAACCGGGTGGTGGTGCTGGATCTGACCGCGGTCAGCTTCCTCGACTCGCACGGGATCGGCACGTTGGTACGGGTGGCCGAGTCGGCGAACCGCCTGGGTCTGCGGCTGCGACTGGTCGTGCGGTCCACCCAGCAGGCGAGACGGTCGATCGAGCTGTGCGGCGTGCACCACGTGATCGACACCTATGAGTCCGTCGAGCAGGCGCTGGCGGCCTGAGCCGGGCCGGTCACGGCAGCAACAGGGTATGCAGCCGGCGTGCCGCGACGACCACGCCGACCGCCACCATCACCACGAAGTAGGCCAGGTGGCCGAACACATCCCAGCTGACCACCCCGGTGGTGAAGCCGCGCATCAGCTCCACCGCGTGGTAGAGCGGCAGGCACTCGACCAGCAGCTGTATCGGCCTCGGGTACACCGACAGCGGATAGAACGTGGTGGCGAACAGGAACATGGGCATGGTCGCCAGCTGCACCAGGTCGAAGTCCTGCCAGGAACGCATGAACGACGTGGCTGCCATGCCGACCGAGGCGAACCCGAAGGCCACCAGTAACGCGGCCGGCAGCGCGAGCAGCGCCCGCGGCGAGGTGAGCAACCCGAACGCGGCCATCACGGACAGGAAGCCCAGCGAGTACAGCCCGCCGCGCAACAGCGCCCAGCTGATCTCCCCCAGCGCGATGTCCACCGAACCGAGCGGGGTGGCCAGCATCGCGTCGTAGAGCTTGGCGTAGCGCAGCTTGAAGAAGACGCTGAACGTGGCGTCGAAGACCGCGCCGTTCATCGCGGAGGCGGCGAGCAGGCCGGGCGCGATGAACGCCGCATAGCTGATCGGCACGCCGCCGGGGCCGGGCAGCGCGCCCACCAGTGAGCCGAGGCCCTGGCCAAGGGCCAACAGGTAGAACACCGGTTCGAAGAACCCGGAGACGAAGGCCAGCCAGCCCCGCCGATAGACCAGCGCGGAGCGCAGCACCAGCATCCGCGCGCGGCCCGCGTAGCCGCCCGCCGGCAGGATGCGCAGCAGCGGCGCGCCCGGCCGGGCGGGCGGCGCCGGCTCCAGCAGGCCGCTCATTGGCTCAACCGCATGGTGAACCGCCGCAGGGTGAGCCAGCAGCCCAGCGCCAGCAGGGCAACCAGGTAGCCGAGGTGGCCCAGTGCCGGCAGCCACCCCAAGGTGCCCAGCGCCGCGCCCCTGGCCAGCTCGGTGCCGTGCCACAGCGGGGTGGCCCATGCGATCGGGCGCAGCCAGGCGGGCAGCTGGGAGACCGGGTAGAACGTGCCGCTGAACAACGTCATCGGGATGAGCACGAACCGGAAGAAAGTGGCGAACGCGGCACCCTCGTTCCGCACGGTCGCGGCGAACGCCGTGGTCAGCGCGCTGAACGCCACCCCGCACAGCGTGGCGGCCAGCAACGAGACCACGATGCCCGGCCCCCTCACCCCGCCGAACAACGCGATGACCAGGACATACGCCGCGCCGGAGGTCAGCACCCTTGCCGCCACCCAGCACAGCTGACCGCCGGCGATCTGCGCGGGGCTGATCGGTGAGGCGGCCATGGCCCAGTAGATGCGCTGCCACTTGAACCCGGACAACACCGGGTAGGTCGACTCGAACGCGGCGGTCTGCACGGCGGCCATCACCAGCAGGCCCGGCGCGAGGTAGACCAGGTACGGCACCCCACCGAGCACGCCCCCCGCCGCGCCGCCCCGGTTGACCAGGCTGGCGAAGCCGACTCCGAAGGCGAGCAGGAACAGCAGCGGCTGGACCACGCTGGACACCACGGTTGCCCGCCAGATGCGCCGGTACCAGATCCAGAAGTGCTCCATGACCATCAGCACCGCACGCCAACCGGGCAGCACCTGGCCGCCCTCTGGCGACCGGAGAGACTGCGTCATCACTCCACCAGGCTCCGGCCGGTCAGCCGCAGGAACACGTCCTCCAGCGTGGAGCGGCGTACCAGGCTGGCGCGGGGGCGCACCCCGGACTGGTGCAGTGCGTTGAGCACGCTCTCACCGTCTCGGGCATAGAGCAGTAGCCGGTCGGGTAGCTGCTCGGACCGCTCCACCAGCCCGACCAGGATGCGCTGCGGCGGGCGGGTCTCGTCCGGCGCGAACCGCAGCTCCACCACTTCCTTGGTGGAGTAGCGCTCGATCAGGTCGGCCGGTGACCCCTCCGCCGAGATGACACCGCCGTTCATCACTACCAGCCGGTCGCACAACCGCTCAGCCTCGTCCATGTAGTGCGTGGTGATCAGCTGGGTGACCCCACGCAGCTTGAGCTGGTAGAGCCGCTCCCACAGCAGGTGGCGGGCCTGCGGATCGAGACCGGTGGTCGGCTCGTCCAGCAGCAGCAACTCCGGGTCGTTCACCAGCGCGCGGGCGATGGTGAGCCGGCGTTTCATCCCGCCGGACAACGGCTCTACCGCGTCGCCGGCCCGCTCGGTGAGCTGCGCGAACTCCAGCAACTCGGTCGCGGTGGCGCGCACCCGGGCCCTGGTGAGACCGAAGTAGCGGCCGTAGACCTCCAGGTTCTGCCGGACGGTGAGCTCGCTGTCCAGGTTGTCCTGCTGCGGGACGACACCCAGCCGGGCCCGGATCGCCGGGCCGTCCGACTCGGGATCGAGGCCCAGCACGGTCAGCGCGCCGGCGCTGCGAGGCGAGACGCAGGCGATCATGCGCATGGCCGAGGACTTGCCGGCGCCGTTCGGCCCCAGGAAACCGAAGACCTCGCCTCGGTGCACGTCAAGGTCGATGCCGCGCACCGCCTCGAATTCGCCGAAGCGCTTGACCAGGCCGCGGGCGTGCACCAGCGCGCGGCTGGATTGCGATAATCGACTCACTTCGGGCACGGTGCGACGGTAACCGCGGTCACCGACAAGACGTCAAGGACGTGGCCTCCGCTCCCGGCGGCCGGCGGAATGATCCACCGGGCAGGGCTACACTGCTGGCCCGTGTTCACCCGTGCCGTTCACCCAGCATCCCTCGCCGCAACTCTGCTTGCGGCGGTGCTGCTGCTGCTCGGGCTGAGCGGATGCGGCGGGCCTGCCGCGCCGGCACCACCGGCCCTGCCGCCGGCCGCGGACCTGCTGGCCCATTCGGCCGCCGCGATGGCCACCGTGAAGACCGCGGCGATCGACCTGCAGGTGGACCAGGGGCTGAACACACTGCCGGTGCGCTCGGCGAGCGGCAAACTCAGTGCCGCCGGCGACGCGACCGGCACCGCGACGGTGAGCATGGGCACGTCACCCGTCGAGATGCAGTTCGTGATCACGGCCGGCTCGCTCTTCCTCAAGGGCCCCACCGGGCGGTTCCAGCGGCTGCCCCTGACGTTCGCCGCCAGCATCTTCGATCCCACCGCGCTGCTGAACCCGAACCGAGGCGTTGCCGCGCTTTTGCGTACCGCCACCCAGGGCAACACCGAGGCCGAGGAGGCCGTGAACGGCGCGCCCGCCTACCGGGTCCGGGCGAACTTCGACCCGAACCTGGTCGGCGCGATGGTGCCAGGGCTCAGCGGTACCAACAGCGGACTGGTGTGGATCGACAAGGCCAGTTCTCGCCTGGTCAAGGCGCAGCTGGACGTGCCGGTCTCGCCCAACGGGCCGGAGTCGGAGCAGGCTCCCGAGCTGGACGGTCCCAGCGGGCACGCCCCGGGCACGCCGACCGCTCCGGTGACGGTGACCATGTCCGACTTCGACGCCCCGTTGACCGTCTCGCCGCCGGCCTGACCACGCGATGGCCGCTCGCGCACTGCCGCCCCCGACGGAACCGACCGGACCCGCGCAGTCGACACGGTCCGGGCAGCCGGTGGCGTCCGGTATCGGGGCCGCTCCCGACCGGGCCACCGCCGCGCGGCGTCCCCGTGTGGGGCTGGCCGTCGGGGTCGGTGGGCTGGCTGTGCTGCTGGCCGCGCTGGACGGCTACGTCGTGGTCACCGTCCTGGTCGACATCGTGCGCGACCTGGGGTTGCCGCTGAACAGGCTGGAACGGGCCACGCCGCTGGTCACCGGGTACCTGCTGGGATATGTGGCCGCCATGCCGCTGTTGGGCCAGCTGTCCGACCGGTTCGGCCGCCGAGTGATGATCCAGCTGTGCCTTGTCGGCTTCGCGGCCGGCTCCGTGTTGACCGCGATGGGTGCCGGCCTGACCGAGGTGGTGGCTGGCCGGGCGGTCCAGGGGCTGTGCGGTGGCGCGTTGTTGCCGGTGACCATGGCGCTGGTCGCGGACCTGGTCTCGGAGCGGCGTAAGCCGGGTGCGCTGGGGGTGGTCAGCGCCTCGGAGCAGTTGGGCAGTGTGCTCGGTCCGCTCTACGGGGCCGCCGTCGCCGCCTGGTTGGGCTGGCGCGGGCTGTTCTGGGTGAATGTGCCGCTGGCCGCCGTGGCGCTGGTGGCGGTGTGGCTGGCGGTACCGGGCCGGCGGCCGGGCGGTGCCGTCGCGGCACGGGTCGATCTTCTGGGTGGCGCGCTGCTGGCCGGTGCGCTGGGCCTTGGCGTGGTCGGGCTGTACAACCCGGAGCCGCAGCGCGCGGTGCTGCCGCCGTGGGGCCCTGGCACCCTGCTGGTGGCAGGGCTGCTGCTGGTCGCGTTCCTGATTTGGGAGGTCGGCGGTAAGGCCGAGGCCCGCACCCGGCTGCTGGACCCGCGCGGGGTGCACGGCCGGCCGGTACTGGCCGGGCTGCTGGTCAGCGCGGTGGTCGGCGCGGCGCTGATGGTCGCGCTGGTCGACGTGCAGCTGTTCGCCCAGACTGTACTGCGGCTGGACGCCACCGGTGGCGCACTGGTGCTGGTGCGCTTCCTGGTGGCGCTGCCGGTCGGCGCGCTGCTCGGCGGGTTGGCGGTGTCCCGGGTGGGGGCCGCCGCGGTGGGAGTGCTCGGCATGCTGGTTGGCTGCGCCGGGTTCGCACTGATGTCCCGCTGGCCGGTCGACGTGCTTACCGCCCGGCACACCCTCGGTCCGCTGTCCCTGCCGGTGGCCACCACCGACCTGGCACTCAGCGGGCTGGGGCTCGGGCTGGTGGTGGCGCCGGTCGCCACGGCGGTGCTGCGCGCGGTGCCCGCCGACCGGCACGGCGTGGCATCGGCGGCGACCGTGGTGGCCCGTACCGCCGGCATGCTGATCGGCATCGCCGCGCTGTCCGCCTGGGGACTGCACCGGTTCAGCCAGCTGACCGCCAACTTGAACACCCCGCTGCCGTTCGGCACCGACCCGCTGCGCTACATGGCCGAGCTGGCCGATTATGCGCGGGCGCTGCGGCTCGCACTCCTCACCCAGTACCAGGAGATCTTCCGGGTCACCGCCGTCCTCTGTCTCCTGGGCGCCCTAGCCGCCACCCTCCTCGGCACCCGTCCACCACGTTCCGCGTGCGCGGGGAGTGCAGGGCGTTAGGGTCGCGGTATGTGTGAAGCGGCGGGGGCAGGGTTGGGTGAGGTGCGTGCCGCCGCGCCGCGGCCGGCGTCCGGGGCGGCTGTCGACCCGATCGAGCTGGCTCCGGTCGACGAGGTGGAGATCACCACGCTGGTGGACAACGTCTTCGACGGGCTGCTCACCGGCGACGAGCGCACCCGGCGGGCCGGCTTCGGGGTGGGGGTCAGCGCCGCGCCGCAGTTCGAGGGCGGCACGACGTCGGTCGGGCTGGTCGCGGAGCACGGGTTCTCCGCGCTGGTCCGGGTCCGCCGAGGCGCGCGCACCAGCACCCTGCTGTTCGACACCGGCCTCTCCCCCACCGCGATGGTCAGCAACGCCGAGCGGCTCGGTGTCGCGCTGGACGACGTGCACGCCGTGCTGCTCAGCCACGGCCACTTCGACCACGCGGGCGGCCTGGCCGGGTTGGCCGGCAAGCGAGGTAGCCGGTCGCTGCCGATGGTGCTGCATCCACTGGCCTGGACGCGGCGCCGCCTGGTCGTACCGGGCCACGAGGTGGCTGAGCTGCCGACGCTGAGCAAACGGGCGCTGCGTGGGGAGGGCTTCGAGGTGATCGAGCGCCGCGAGCCGTCGCTGCTGCTGGACGGCTCGGTGCTGATCACCGGCGAGGTGGACCGCACCACCGAGTTCGAGCACGGCATGCCGCCCGCGCACCAGGCATGGACCGGCAGCAGTTGGGTGCACGACCCGCTGGTCATCGACGACCAGGCCATGGTGCTGCACGTGCGCGGCCACGGGCTGGTGGTGCTGACCGGCTGCGGGCACGCCGGTGCGATCAACATCGTGCGGCACGCCCAGCGCCTCACCGGCGTCGACCGGCTGCACGCGCTGGTAGGCGGGCTGCACCTGGGCGGCCCGGCGTTCGAGCCGGTGATCCCGCCGACGGTGACCGCACTGACCGAGCTGGCGCCCGAGCTGCTGGTGCCCGGGCACTGCACCGGCTGGCGCGCTCAGCACGCACTCGCCGCCGCCCTGCCCGACGCATGGGTACAGGGCAGCAGCGGCACGTCCTACCGCCTCACCGCCGCGGCCTGACCTTCGCGGATCAGCGGTCGGGGAACCAGAGCTTGATCTCGCGGGCGGCGGACTCCGGCGAGTCCGAGCCGTGCACCAGGTTGAACTGGGTCTGCAGGCCGTAGTCGCCCCGGATGCTGCCCGGGGACGCCTTCTCCACCGGGTCGGTGCCGCCGGCGAGCTGGCGGAACGCCGCGATGGCACGAGGCCCCTCGACGATGGCCGAGACTAGCGGGCCGGAGGTGATGAACTCCAGCAGGTCGGGGAAGAAGGGCTTGCCGTCGTGCTCGGCGTAGTGCTGGCTGGCCAGCTCGTTGTCGATGGTGCGCATGCGCAGCGCGACCAGCTCGAGGCCCTTGGCCTCGATGCGGGACAGGATTTCACCGACGAGCCGGCGGGTCACGCCATCGGGCTTGACAAGTACGAGAGTGCGTTCGGTCACGGTCCGGCAGCCTATCGGCCGGCGAAACAAGGCGATGCTCGACCTCTACCAGGGCGGCGACCGGTGAGAGGAGATGCTGGCCCGGTCGGCGGGCCATCGGTCCTGCACGCCCAGCTGGACCATCTGCTGATCGCCGCCGAGCTGGAGAACGTGACCATCCAGGTGCTGCCCGCCGACGTCGAAGGCCATCCCGGGTTGGACGGAACCTTTGTCGTCCTCCGATTCCCCGATCCCGCCGGACCCGATGTCAAGAGCCGTCAGGGCAGACGTTGGCTGGGGAGTTCGCCTCGGGCCATTTTGCCGGCCACGTCGTGGCGCATCCACAGCAGCGCGAACCAGACCAGGCCGAACAACACGCCGAGCACCCCGAGGGCGAACGTCAGCGCCCCGCTGGCCAACAGCAGCACCTGCAACGTGATGATCAGCTTGATCGCCCACGGCTTCCCGACGAACCGGCAGGCCACGATCATCGCGACGCCGAGCACCAGCACCACGGCCACACCCAGCGGCCCGCCGTTGTTGCCGAACTTGCTGACTACCAGCAGCGTCAGTAGCACCACGATCGCCTCGAGGATGAGCGTCCCGGCCATCACACCTCGGAAGCCCTTGAACGGGTCGGTCGCAGGCGGCGGGGGCACCGACTCCGACTCGGTCACACGGTGTCCTTGCCGAAGAGCAGCCGTGCGTCGCCGGCCGTCACCACCGAGCCGGTGATCAACACCCCGCCGCCGCCCAGTGCCTCGGACTCGCCGTCGGTCTCCTCGGCCAGCCGGACCGCTTCCTCGACGGCGTCGTCCAGCCTCGGCTCGACAACCACCCGGTCGGCGCCGAAGGCCTGCACGGCGAGCCCGGCCAGCTCGTCCACGTCCAGCGCGCGGGGGGACGAGTTCCGGGTGACCACCACCTCGTCCAGCACCGGCTCCAGCATCTGCAGCATGGCCAGCGCGTCCTTGTCCCGCAGCACGGCCAGCACGCCGACCAGCTTGCGGAAGCCGAACTCGTCGCTCACCGCCGCCGCCAGCGCGCGGGCGCCGTGCGGGTTGTGCGCGGCGTCCACCAGCACGGCCGGCGCGGTGCGCACCCGCTCCAGCCGGCCGGGCGCGGTGACCGAGGCGAACCCGGCGCGTACCGCGTCGATGTCGAGCTGGCGGTCGCCCCCGGCGCCGAGCAGCGCCTCCGCCGCCGCCAGCGCCACCGCCGCGTTGCCGGCCTGGTGCGCGCCGTGCACCGGCAGGAACACCTCGTCGTAGGCGCCGCCGAGGCCCTGCAGCTTCAACAGCTGCCCGCCCACCGCCTTGTCCCTGCGCAGCACGCCGAACTCCATGCCTTGGCGCGCCACCGTGGCACCCAGCCCGGCGCAGCGCTCCAGCAGCACAGCGGCCGCCTCCGCGTCCTGGGTGGCCATCACCGCGATGGAGCCAGGCTTGATGATGCCGGCCTTCTCCTTGGCGATGCCGGCGAGGGCGGGGCCCAGGTACTCGACGTGGTCGATGCCGATCGGGGTGATCACCGTCACGGCGCCGTCGGCCACGTTGGTGGCATCCCAGGAGCCGCCGAGACCGGTCTCCACGATCGCTACCTCCACCGGGGCGTCGGCGAACGCGGCGAACGCCATCGCGGTGAGCACTTCGAACTTGCTCAGCCGAGGCGCGTCCGGCTCCCGCCGGCCGTCCAGCAGCTCGATGTACGGCTCGATCTCCCGATACACCTCGACGTAGCCGGCGTGCGAGATCGGCGCGCCGTCCAGGGTGATCCGCTCGGTGGCGTCGCGCAGGTGCGGGCTGGTGTAGCGGCCGGTGCGCAGCCCGACCTCGGCCAGCAGCGCGTCGATCATCCGGGCCGTGGAGGTCTTGCCGTTGGTGCCCGCGACGTGCACCACCGGGTAGGCGCGCTGCGGGTCGCCGAGCAGGTCGACCAGCGCGGCGATCCGGTCGAGGGTCGGCTCCATGGTGGACTCCGGCCACCGGGTGTTCAGCTCGGCCTCCACCGTCTGGAACTCAGCGAGCGCCGCCGCCTCCTGCTCGCGGCGCCGTTGCGCATCCGTGCCGGCGGAGGATGCCTGCTTACCTGACACCACCGCGCCTCACACCTCCGGGAGCGCGGCCAGCGCCGCCCGGATCCGCTCGATGTCCGACGTGGCCGCCGACCTCCTGGCCCGGATACCGTCCACCACGTCCGCCGGGGCGCGCTCGGTGAACTTGGGATTGTTCAGCTTGGCCCCGGCGCCGACCAGCTCCTTCTCCGCCGCCGCGAGGTCCTTGCCCAGCCGAGCCCGCTCGGCGGCCACGTCGATGGTGCCCGAGGTATCCAGCTCGACCCGGACCGTCCCGGTGCCGACGCTGACCTCGACCGCCGCCGTCGCGGTGAAGCCGTCCTCCGGCTCACCGAGGCGGGCCAGCGCGGAGGCCGGGCCGTGTTGCGCGGCCAGGCCGGCCTCGGCGAGGCCGGTCAGCCGGGCGGGCACCCACTGGCCCGGCCGCAGCCCCTGGTCGGCCCGGAACCGGCGCACCTCGGTGACCAGCCGCTGCAACGCGGCCACCCGTTGGCCCGCGCCGCCGTCACGGGCCTCGGCCTGGCCGGTCAGCCGGGGCCAGGACGCCAGCACCAGCGACTCCTCCCCGGTCAGCGCCGTCCACAGTGTCTCGGTGAGGAACGGCATGATCGGGTGCAGCAGCCGCAGCAGCACGTCGAAGGTGTTGCCAAGCACCGCACGGGTGGTGGCCGCGCGGGGCTCGCCCTCGGCGATCTGCACCTTGGCCAGCTCCACGTACCAGTCGCAGAGCTCGTCCCAGGTGAAGTGGTAGAGCAGCTCGGTGGCCTTGGCGAACTGGAAGTCTTCCAGCAACGTGTCCACCTCAGCGGTCACCGCGCCCACCCGGTGCAGAATCCAGCGGTCCGCGTCGGTGAGCTGCGCCGGGTCGATGTCGCCGTTCGGGTCGGCCCCGTTGGCCAGCGCGAACCGGGTGGCGTTCCACAGCTTGGTGCCGAAGTTGCGCGACCCGGCCACCCAGTCCTCGGACATCGCCATGTCGGCGCCCGGGTTCGAGCCCCTGGCCAGGCTGAAGCGCAGCGCGTCCGCGCCGTAGCTGTCCATCAGGGCCAGCGGGTCGATGGCGTTGCCCCGCGACTTCGACATCTTCTTGCCGAACTGGTCACGGATCAGGCCGTGCAGGAAGACGTGCTCGAACGGCGGCTGGCCGTCCATCGCATAGAGCCCGAGCATCATCATCCGAGCCACCCAGAAGAACAGGATGTCGTAGCCGGTGACCAGCACGGACGTCGGGTAGTAGTGCCGCAGGTCGGCGGTGTCCGCCGGCCAGCCCAGGGTGGAGAACGGCCACAGGCCGGAGGAGAACCAGGTGTCCAGCACGTCCGGGTCCTGCCGCCAGCCGTCGGCCTCGCTCGGCGGCTGCTCGCAGGGCCCGACGCAGCGCACCTCGCCGCCCGGGCCGTACCAGACCGGGATCCGGTGCCCCCACCACAGCTGGCGGGAGATCGTCCAGTCGTGCATGTTGTCGACCCAGTCGAAGTAGCGGCGCTCCAGCTCCTTCGGGTGGATGGTGACCCTGCCGTCCCGCACCGCGGCGCCGGCCGCCTGGGCCAGCGGCTCGACCTGGACGAACCACTGCAGGCTCAGCCGGGGCTCGACCACCGTGTCGCAGCGGCTGCAGTGCCCGACGCTGTGGGTGTAGGGCCGTTTCTCGGCGACGACGCGGCCCTGCGCGCGCAGCTCCTCGCGGACCGCCTCACGCGCGGCGAACCGGTCCATCCCGTCGAACCGGGTGCCCGAGTTCGCGATGACCGCATGCTCGTCCATGATCGAAGGCATCGGCAGGTTGTGCCGGCGGCCGATCTCGAAGTCGTTCGGGTCGTGCGCCGGGGTGATCTTCACCGCGCCGGTGCCGAAGCCGGGGTCGACGTGCTCGTCAGCCACCACCGGGAGCCGCCGCCCGACGATCGGTAGCTCGATCTCCCTGCCGACCAGGTGGGAGTAGCGCTCGTCATCGGGGTGCACCGCGATGCCGGTGTCGCCAAGCATCGTCTCCACCCGGGTGGTGGCCACGATGATCGAGTCATCGCCGTCTTCATAACGCAGCGAGACCAGCTCGCCCTCGTCGTCCTGGTGGTCCACCTCGATGTCGCTCAGCGCCGTCAGGCAGCGCGGGCACCAGTTGATGATGCGCTCGGCACGGTAGATCAACCCGTCGTCGTAGAGCCGCTTGAACATCGTCTGGACTGCCTCGGACAGGCCCTCGTCCAGGGTGAACCGCTCGCGGGACCAGTCCACCCCGTCGCCGAGCCGGCGCATCTGGCCCAGGATCGCGCCGCCCGACTCGGCCTTCCACTCCCAGACCTTCGCCACGAACCGCTCCCGGCCGAGGTCGTGCCGCCCCCGGCCCTCGGCGGCCAGCTGGCGCTCCACGACGTTCTGGGTGGCGATACCGGCGTGGTCCATCCCGGGCAGCCACAGCGCGTCATAGCCCTGCATGCGCCGCCGCCTGGTCAGTATGTCGATCAGCGTGTGATCCATCGCGTGGCCCAGGTGCAGGACACCGGTGACGTTGGGCGGCGGGATCACGATGCAGAACGGCGGCTTGCCGCCGGCCGGGTCACCGGTGAAGTAGCCGGCGTCCACCCACTGCTGGTAGAGGCGCGGCTCTACCTCGGACGGCTCCCACCGCGAGGGGAGGGACGCACGCTGCTTGGGTGGGAGTGTCTCGGTCACCACACGAGTCTACGAGGCGGCACCGACAGTCCTCGATCGTGTTACCACCTGGCGGCTCCGTGACGGATTACTCCGGTTCGGCCGGTTTCCACGACTTCGCCCGCTCACCCAAAAGACCGGCCATCGCCGAGGTGGTTGCCTCCGGGTCTGCGGTGCGTCCGGCGGCAAGGCCGACCAGGTACGCGGTCACCGGGGCGGCCGGCCGTGCCACGCCGTGCGCCACGTCGGCGGTCAGGTCGAGCACCGTGCTCGTCGTGGCGCCCGGGTCGGACAGCTCCAGCCCGAGCTCTTTACAGACTGCTTCGATCCATTCGGACATGGTGCTCATGCCCGCCGAACCTACCCGCCGAACAGCGGCACGATCTTGACCAGCAGCTGCCACACGCCGTACACGAACGGCACCAGCACCCACAGCCAGGCCAGCACCATCAGCACCGTCCGGCTGCCCGAGCGGTTCTCCCCCGACACCGTGTCCGCCATCGCTCAGGCCACCTCTCGGCTCGGCGCGGTCCGCGCGCCCGCTTCGTGGAACTTCTCGGCCACCGGCTTGATCAGCTCGTTGCACACGAACCCGACCACCAGCAGCCCGATCATGATCCGGAAGGACAGCCCGTACAGCGCCGTCCCGGACAGCCCGGCGGCCTTCTGCTTGTCCGCGATGAAGTCCACGATGAACGGCCCTGCGACCCCGGCCACCGACCATGCGGTGAGCAGCCGGCCGTGGATGGCGCCGACCTCGTAGGCGCCGAACAGGTCACGCAGGTACGCCGGCACCGTGGCGAACCCGGCGCCGTAGAAGGACAGGATCAACATCGCGCAGAGCAGGAACACCGCCTTGCTGCCGTTGCCGGCCACCGCAAGCACCACGTACAGGATCGCGCCGACGCCCAGGTAGAACCGGTAGATGTTCTTGCGGCCGATCGCGTCGGAGACCGAGGACCAGACGAACCGGCCCAACATGTTCGCCAGCGACAGGATCGCCACGAAGCCGGACGCCGCCACCGCCAGTACCGTCGCGGGTGTGCTGGTCTGGAAGAAGTTCCGGTACATCGGCTCGGCCTGCTCCAGAATTCCGATTCCGGCGGTCACGTTGAAGCACAGCACCACCCAGAGCAGCCAGAACTGCGGTGTCCGCACCGCGCTGCGGGCGGACACGTTCGCCACGGTGATCAGCGGGCGTTCCCGCACCGACGCCGGGTCCCATCCCGCCGGGCGCCAGCCCTCCGGCGGCACCCGGATGAGCAGCCAGCCCAGTGACATGAACACCGCATAGCCGATGCCGTGCACCAGGAACGTGTCGGCGACCCCGCTGGCCTGCGCACCCGCACCGGTCCCGCCGAACGCCTTGAGCATCGCGGTCGACCACGGCGTCGCGATGAGCGCGCCGCCACCGAAACCCATGATCGCCAGGCCGGTGGCCATGCCGGGATGGTCCGGGAACCACTTGATCAACGTGGATACCGGTGAGATGTAGCCGATACCCAGCCCGATCCCGCCGACGAAGCCGTACCCGAACACGACCAGCCAGTACTGCCCCAGCGCCACGCCGGCCGCCGCGAGCAGGAACCCGGCCGCGAAGCACACCGTGGCCACCAGCATCGCCCAGCGCGGACCCTTGTGCTCCACCTTGGTACCGAACAGCGCCGCCGAGGCACCCAGCACGAAGATGGCCAGCGAGAAAGGCAGGGCGCTCAGCGTGGCCGCGTAGTGGCTACCCTTGAGCACCGTTGCGCCCAGCGGCAGCTTGAACACGCTCCACGCGTACGCCTGGCCGATCGAGAGGTGGATCGCCAGCGCGGCCGGCGGAACGAGCCATCGGCTCCACCCCGGTGGTGCCACGATCCTCGATCGGTCCAAGAACCCGGGGTCGGACACGATGGCTCCTCGACGGTGCGGCGACGCACAATGGTACTTAGGCAAGCTATGTCCATCACCCGGATGCTGCAACCGGACCACCCGAGTTGAGAGGCGCAATGGGACGCTTGATCGCCCGGACATCGGTGCTGCGGTTGACCCCCGAGGGAGCCCGCCGCTCACCGGACCGGCTGGCCGTCGAGGAACCCCTGGAGCTGCGGGTATCCGGCACGCCGCTCGCGGTGACCATGCGTACCCCGGGCCACGACGTCGAGCTGGCGCACGGCTTCCTGCTCACCGAGGGCGTGATCGGCGCCGTGCCCGACGTGGCCACCGCCCGCTACTGCGACTCGGTGGACGACTCCGGCCGCAACACCTACAACGTGCTCGACGTCGCGCTGTCCCCCGGCGTGCCGCCTGCCGACCCCGGCGTGCAGCGCAACTTCTACACCACGTCGTCCTGCGGGGTGTGCGGCAAGGCCTCGCTGGACGCGGTGCGGCTGCGCAGCCGGTTCTCCTCCGCCGCCGACCCGCTCACCCTCACCCCCGCGCTGCTGGCCACCCTGCCCGACCGGCTGCGCGAAGCCCAGCGGGTGTTCGACAGCACCGGCGGCCTGCACGCCGCCGGACTGTTCAGCTCCGGCGGCGCGCTGCTGGTGGCGAGGGAGGACGTCGGCCGGCACAACGCGGTGGACAAGGCGCTGGGCTGGGCGCTGCTGAACGGCCACATCCCGGCGACCGGGTGCGTGCTGATGGTGTCCGGGCGGGCGTCCTTCGAGCTGGTGCAGAAAGCCGTGATGGCCGGGGTACCGGCGCTGGCGGCGGTGTCCGCGCCGTCCTCGCTGGCCGTCGACCTGGCCGCCGAGTCCGGCCTGACCCTGGTCGGTTTCCTGCGCGGCGCCTCCATGAACATTTACACCGGCGCCGACCGCATCACCCTCCCCGGACCCGCCACCCCCTGACGTCGTGAGCTGCCTAAAATCACCTGCCTGGCCCTACCAGTAGGCGAGGTTGCTGCGGTGATCAAGATGTCTGGGTGATCGGCACCCAGCACTCGCACGTCGTCAGTGTGCAGTTGCTCAAACCCACTGACGGCCCCGAGCCGACCACGCATCCAGGTTTTGCGATCGCGAACGTCTCCCGCGACTCGCGCTCACCCTCAGCCTCGAACGTCTCCAGAACAGAGCCTGGATAGCGATAGCCACCAACCCGTAGAATCCGCGCATACCCGCCCCGAGGCTGGTCTACGAAATCAAAACAGCGTGCGTGCCGGGAGTCTGGCGGGTCACCGCCACGGCGCGCGGTAGCGTCTGGGGCAACCAGTCCGAGTTCCCCGACCACAGCCTCAGGTGGTGTAGTCGGCGTTGATGCGGATGTAGCCGTCGGTGAGGTCGCAGCCGTAGACGGTGAAGGCGCCGTCGGCGATGCCCAGCTCGACGGTGATCACCACCTCCCGGCCGCGCATGTGCTCGGCGGCATCGGCCAGGGTCTGCTCGGTCGGTGCGGCAGGGTAGGTCTCCACCTCGCCGAACCGGATCACCACCCGGTCCGGGTCGATGTCCAGCTCGTCCTCGCACTTGCCGACCGCCATCGCCACTCGGCCCCAGTTCGGGTCGGCGCCGTGCACGGCGGTCTTGACCAGCGGGGAGTTCACCACCGTTTTCGCCACCCGCTTGGCCTGCGGGTCGTCGCGGGCGCCAAGCACCCGGACCTCGATCAGCTTGCTGGCACCCTCGCCGTCCGAGGCGATCATGCGGACCAGGCCGAGCGCGACCTCGTGCAGCGTCTGCTCGAACTCCGCCAAGTCCACCGGGCCGGCCAGCCCGTTGGCGAAGACCGCGGCGGTGTCGCTGGTGGAGGTGTCGGTGTCGATGCTCAGCGCGTTGAAGGTGCACTCCACCACCCGGCGGAAGATCGCGTCCAGCGCAGGCTGGTCGACCGAGGCGTCGGTGAAGAAGAAGGCCAGCAGGGTCGCCATGTTCGGTTCGATCATGCCGACGCCCTTGGCGATCCCAGTGACAGTAGCCTCACCGCAGCGCAGCGAGACCTGCTTGGGCACCGTGTCGGTGGTCATCATCGCGGCGGCGGCCTCGGCGAGGTCGGCGTCCGGCGGCGGCGAGGGCAGTTCGGCCAGCCCGGCGCGGATCCGGTCCATCGGATACCGCACGCCGATCACCCCGGTGGAGGCGATCAGCAGCTCGTCGGCTGGCACGCCGGCCCTTGCGGCGACCAGCTCGCGTACCTCGCGGGCGTTGGCCATGCCCTGCGCGCCGGTGGCCACGTTGGCGTTGCGGGCCAGTACCACCATGCCGCGCGCAGCGCCCTTCGCCGCCGACTCGCGGCTCAGCAGCACGCTGGGGCCGGCGAACCGGGAGCGGGTGAACACCGAGGCGGACGCCGAGGGCACGGCGGACAGCACGGCCGCGAAGTCGGGCAGCGAGTCCTTGATGCCCAGCGCCGCGGTCCAGCCGAGGTACCCCTGAGGCGATGGTGTCGACATACAGCCCTCCAAGCCAGTTCTGCATAGGCATGCAGAACGATGGATGAAGATACCAATGGCTCGGCTCAGGGTTTGCGAGCTACCCCGCCGTACATGGCCACGTCTTTGTCCGCGACCGAACCGATAGACACCGCGTCCGGCCGCCATTTGTGCACCTGCACAACGCCGGGGTCGACCAGCTCGAGCCCTTCGAAGAACCGTTCCACCTCTTGCTTGCCTCGGTGGCGCAGTGTTTCTCCACGCTCCCGGTAGGCTCGCTCGACCTCGGCCAACGGTACGGGGTCGAAATCGTTGGTGGCGGTGGAGAGCGCCAGGTAGCTGCCGGAGGGCAACCGGTCCAGGACATGGTGGAGCACTCGGTGCGCCTCGGTCTCGTCGTCGATGAAGTGCAGCATGGCGATCACCGTCAGACCGACCGGTTGGGCGAGATCGAGCGTGGCGGCGAGATCCGGAGCGTCGATGATGGAGCCGGGCTCCCGCATGTCTCCTTGTACGTATGCGGTCACGCCCTCCGGGCTGCTGGTGAGCAGGGCCTGGGCGTGCACGAGCACGATGGGATCTTTGTCGGTGTACACGATCCGCGCCTCTGGCCAGATGCCCTGCACCACCTCGTGCAGATTCGGCGCGGTGGGCAACCCGGTGCCGATATCCAGGAACTGCCGCAACCCGGCCTCAGCCGCCAGGTACCGGGCGACCCGGTGCATGAACGCCCGGTTGGCCCGCATGCTGATACCCAGCGCGGGCCAGGCGAGCAGTGCCGCGTCACCGGCCTCGCGGTCGAGCTGGTAGTTGTCCTTGCCACCCAGGATGTAGTCGTAAATCCGTGCTCCGGAAGTCCTCCGGAAGTAGTCCTCGGGCAGCCGAGGCTTCGCACCGTCATCACTAGGCATCGTCATCACTAGCCACCAGGCGTCCCCCTCGCCACAGGTCACGGCAGTCCTGAGAACTATAACGAATTTTCACCGGACGTCATGACGGTACAAACACCGGACCACGCTGATTCCGGCAGACACCGCACCGTGGGTGCATGGGGGGCTCGGCCCGCCAACATCATCGTAAGCGGGCCAAGGTGTGCGCTTTCCGCGCGCACACCTCGTCCATCGACGCCCGCTTACGCCGAACGCTCGCGGCGCTCCCGGCGGGCCGGCTGGCGAGGCACGATCGTCGGGTTGACGTTCTCCTTGACCGTTTTCGCGCTGACCTGCACCTTGGCCACGTCGTCCCGGCTCGGGATGTCGTACATGACCGGCTGAAGGACCTCTTCCATGATGGCGCGCAGGCCACGGGCCCCGGTGCCGCGCAGGATGGCCTGGTCGGCCACCGCCTCGAGCGCGTCCGGCGAGAACTCCAGCTCCACGCCGTCCATCTCGAAAAGCTTGCGGTACTGCTTGACCAGCGCGTTGCGCGGCTCGCTCAGAATCTGGACCAGCGCGGGCTTGTCCAGGCTGGTCACCGAGGCGACGATGGGTAGCCGGCCGATGAACTCCGGGATCAGGCCGAACTTGATCAGGTCTTCCGGCATCACATCGCCGAAGCTCTCGCTCGAGTCGAGGTCCTTCTTCGACCGGATCTCCGAGCCGAAACCGATGCCCCGTTTGCCGGCCCGGTCGCCGATGATCTTCTCCAGCCCGGCGAACGCGCCGGCCACGATGAACAGCACGTTCGTCGTGTCGATCTGGATGAACTCCTGGTGCGGGTGCTTGCGCCCACCCTGCGGCGGCACCGACGCGGTGGTGCCCTCCAGGATCTTCAGCAGGGCTTGTTGCACGCCCTCGCCGGACACGTCCCGGGTGATCGACGGGTTCTCCGACTTGCGGGCGATCTTGTCGACCTCGTCGATGTAGATGATCCCGGTCTCGGCCCGCTTGACGTCGTAGTCGGCGGCCTGGATCAGCTTGAGCAGGATGTTCTCGACATCTTCGCCGACGTAGCCGGCCTCGGTGAGCGCGGTCGCGTCGGCGATGGCGAACGGCACGTTCAGCATCTTGGCCAGGGTCTGCGCCAGGTAGGTCTTGCCGCATCCGGTCGGCCCGAGCATCAGGATGTTCGACTTGGCCAGCTCGACCCCGTCACCACTGTCACCCCGGCTCTTGTCACCGGCCTGGATGCGCTTGTAGTGGTTGTAGACGGCCACCGAGAGGGTGCGCTTGGTCGCGTTCTGCCCGATCACGTACTGGTCGAGGAAGTCGTGGATCTCGGCGGGCTTGGGCAGTTCGTCGAGCTTGACCTCACCGGCCTCGGCCAGCTCCTCCTCGATGATCTCATTGCAGAGATCGATGCATTCGTCGCAGATGTACACGCCGGGACCGGCGATCAGTTTCTTGACCTGCTTTTGGCTCTTCCCGCAAAAGGAGCACTTGAGCAGGTCACCGCCGTCACCGATGCGCGCCATGAGTGCGTACCTAACGTCCCATCCGATGCGCCCGAGCGGCGCACCTCTCTGACCGTACTCGCCGAACCCGTCCTTGGGGGAGGCTAAGCCTGCCCCCAATCTGCGAGGAGCGCCGGCAAGTCCGCCGCGACTGGCGTGTCGCGCGGGCCTACCGCATTGCCCTCACCGAACCGCCTGTTCAGCTACCCACCACGGATAGCTTGCGGCTCTGAATAATCTCGTCGATGATGCCGTACTGCTTGGCTTCCTCGGCGGTCAAAATCTTGTCCCGCTCGACGTCTGCCCTAACCTGCTCCTCCGACCGGAGGGTGTGCGTTGCCAGCGTGGTCTCCATCAGGCGGCGCATCCGGGAGATCTCGTTGGCCTGGATCTCCAGGTCCGACACCTGCCCGTAGGAACCTTCCATGGCTGGCTGGTGAATCATCACCCGCGCGTTGATCACCGCCAGCCGCTTGCCAGCGGTACCCGCCGCAAGCAGCACGGCGGCGGCCGAAGCGGCCTGGCCGAGACAGACCGTCTGGATGTCCGGGCGGATGTACTGCATTGTGTCGTAGATCGCCATCAGCGAGGTGAACGACCCGCCGGGCGAATTGATGTACATGGTGATGTCCCGGTCCGGGTCGGTGGACTCCAGGACGAGCAGCTGGGCCATCACGTCGTTCGCCGACGCGTCGTCCACCTGCACCCCGAGGAAGATCGTCCGCTCCTCGTACAGCTTGTTGTACGGGTTGGACTCCTTCACGCCGTAGCTGGTCCGCTCGACGTAGGAGGGCAGGATGTACCGCGACTGCGGGGTCTGCGGAGCCCGGAAGTCACCCGGGAGCCGGAAATTGCTCATGAGAGGTCTCCTGTGTGCTTCGCGCTCAGTTGGTCGGGTTGAGGCCGTTGCCGTCGCCGCGGCTCAGCACGTGGTCGACGAAGCCGTAGTCCTTCGCCTCTTCCGCGGTGAACCAGCGGTCACGGTCGCCGTCCTTGATGATCTGCTCGGTGGTCTGCCCGGTCTGCTCGGCCGTGATCTTGGCGAGCTCCTGCTTCCACTTGTTGAACAGATCGGCCTGGATCGCGATGTCCGAGGCCGTGCCGCCGACACCGGCCGAGGGCTGGTGCATCAGGATCCTGGCGTGCGGGAGCGCGTACCGCTTGCCCGGCGTGCCCGAGGAGAGCAGGAACTGCCCCATCGAGGCCGCCATGCCCATGGCGTACGTCGCCACGTCCGGCTTGATCAGCTGCATGGTGTCGTAGATGGCGAACCCGGCGGTGACCGAGCCGCCCGGCGAGTTGATGTAGAACCGGATGTCGGACTCGGCGTCGTCCGCGTCGAGCAGCAACAGCTGCGCGGTGATCCGGTTGGCGATCTCGTCGTTGACCTCGGAGCCGAGGACGACGATGCGCTCCTGGAGCAACCGCTCGAACACCGAGTCGGTGAGGGTCAGCCCCGCGGTGCCGGTCCGCCCCTCGGGCATGTGCTGCTTCACGTCTGCCTGCCTTTTCGCCGGCGGCGGCCCT
>DASYBQ010000033.1:0-13206 GCA_036500625.1 Pseudonocardia sp.
CACCAGCATCCGCGCGGTGGCCAGCTTGCCCGGGGTCATCACCGGGGACCGGCCCCCGACCCGGGCCCGCCCCCAGGGCCGCCGCAAGGCCGTCCTTCGTGCGCTCGCTGATGCGGTCTCGCTCGATTATCGGCGCTTCCGCCATACGTGTAAAAACGGCAAACGGGTCGATCTTGAGGCGGGCCGCTGAGGAGGTCGCACTGCCCTGTCTGCGACCGCATTCAGTGTCTCGGCGTGAGTGTCTTGGCGTGCTCGGGCGGGCCGGGTTGCGGTTCACCGCCCGTCTGCCTTATCAACCCACGACCGTTCCTCTCAACTCCGGCATCCCCGAGGAATGGGATCGGCGGATCCCGGGAAGTTCCTTGTCGACACGCCACAGCCGCTGGGGAGCGGATGCGGGTGATCGAGCCGGAGTTGTTGCCTCGGGGGCAGCAACCTCCGGCTCGTTTCTTTCTCCAGCACCTCCTGCGCGGCTCAAGACCGATCCCCGGGGCCGAACGCGCCTGCCGCATCCGAAATGTCGCGCCGCAACGGCCTCCGGCAGTGGCAGGGGTGGCTGCGGCGCTACTCGAACCGGTGGGCGGTGTCCTCAAGCGGGCGCTGGCGCAGCAATCCGGTCACGCTGTGGGCATGTCGATAGGCAGGCGGTTGCGTGGACGTTATGGGTGGATGGATCACCTGGTCCGGGCGGGGCAGCGTTACCTGGCCTACCGCGGCTATCAGCAGGCGGCGGCGCTCACCTAATTCACCGTGCTGTCGTTGGTGCCGCTGCTGATGGTGCGGCTCTCGGTGGCTGGTTTCGTGCTCAGCGGGCAACCGAGGCTGCTCGGGCAGCTGCGCGCCACGATCAACGGGGCCGTGCCGCCGTCCCTGACCCCGCTCACCGGCGCGGTCATCGAAGGCCTCGTCGAGCACCGTTTTGGGCTCGGCGTGGCCGGTGTCGCGGTGGCCGGCTACTGCGGGTGGAGCTGGATCAACGCGCTACGCGAGGCAGTGACCGGTATGTGGCGGCTCGAACGCCCCCACGTGCCGATCATCGCCACCGTCGTGAAGGACTACCTGGCGCTGCTGGGACTGGCGGTGGCACTGCTGGTCTCGTTCACCTTGACCGCGGCGGGGGGCAGCCTGACCCCGCTACTGCTGCATGTGGCCGGGTTGGCCGACACCGGCCCGCCGCGGGCCGCGCTCGTGATCGCCTCGGTGGCGGGTGCGACCCTGGCCAACTGGCTGGTGTGGGCCTGGGTGCTGGCCAAACTGCCCCGCGACCCGCTGCCGCTGCGCGCCGCCCGCGACCCCGCGTTGGCCGTCGCGCTGGGCTTCGAAGTGCTCAAACACGCCACCAACCTCTACCTGCAGAGCCTGGCTGGTGCTGCTGGGCGCCCCCTGGACGTCGGCGGACAAATGTTGGGCCTAGCGTGACGCTCCTGGCTGGCTAGCCCCGCATTTCGCACATGGGGTGTACTTGCCCCCGGGGCGGCACGTACAGCATCTACACGGAACCATGGGCCCTGTGGCCTGCGGGTTTCCGCTACGGCGGTGGTGGTGCGGCCCCGCCGACGGGCGGCGGGCGACCGATGGACGCGGGCCGGTGTCGTCGCAGGTTCGAATCATCATCATCAGGTGGGCGGCGCTCACTCATGTCCATGCCCCGCAACCGATCGAGCGAAGTTCCGTCACCGACCGGAGCTAACAGGCTCGGCGGCGCAGTTAATTAGTTGAACGACCGGACGCCCTGGCGGAACTATGGTCCGCACGCGAAACCCTTGCGTCCCGATCGTCGAATTTCGTGACCAATTCCGTGACGGACATGATGCCGTCCGGCGAGCGTCACGGAAGTCGTCAGGAACACGGCGCCGGGTACGGGTACGTACAGCTCTGCTGGACCTAAATGAGAGAGGAACGCAATTACTCCTGGTGGTGCCCCTCGTGCGGGGCAACCGTGTCCGTGCCATCCGGCCACGCCTGCCCGCCACGCCAACCGCGGGGAGAACGGCACACCAGCCCCGGGGCCCGGGGCGACCCACCGAGGCGGATCCCGGACCGCCCACACCAGCGAGCGTCCCGTCGGACGAAAAATCCTCATCCGAGCAAGGGCCAACTCGCCCAAGTGACGTGTGATCACAACACCTCGCGACCACCCTGACGGTCAAGTAAGCGCTGGTCCAGCCGCGACGCGGTCAGTGGTCACCTACACAGAACATCAGGAACCGGTCGACTGTTGCGTTCCCTTCTTCAGATCACCGGTCTCGTCGATCACCAGCACCGCGTCGCTGTCGCCGAGTTGGCCGGTGACGTAGTCACGCAGGTCATCGCGCACCCGGTCGGTGTCCCATACCGCCCGGTCCAGCAGGTGCTCCCATACCGTGCGGATCCCGGTCACCGGCGTGCTCGGCGATGCTTCAACAGTTCTTGCGCGGCACGTCGGCCAGCAGAGCCCGCGGGAACCCGCCGTACGGAACCGCGGTTTCTATCGGCTCCGCCTTCGGAGAGCGTTGCCGGGAGCAGATGGCACTGTCGGTGCGGAGTTTAGGCTTCTTCGAGTGCTTCTCCGAAATCGGCGAGGATTTTGCTGTTGCGGGTGGATGCTAGGAGATGTCCGGCGCCGAGCAGGGCCGCGATGGGCCATTCGAGGATGCCGACGGCCACCAGGGTAGTGATTCCGCCGAGGTAGGCGAGTTGGTCTGGTGGGGGTAGCGCCACCGATCCGACCAGCGGTAGATCGACGTGGAACGAGTTGCGGTCGGTGGCACGCCGGGCGGCGTGACGCCCCCGCGGATGCGCCCCGTCGCCGTCGGTGGCGCTGTGGTGGGTTGCGGCCGGGAGGCGGTGATCGTGTCCGGCGGTGGTGTGTTCAGTCCGAGAATTGTCAGATGGTCGGGTTCCGGACGTGGCGGCGTCGCTGGGCACGGGGGCGGCGGTCGATTCGACAGAGTCGGTGTCGGTGGTGACGGTTCGGGTTTCGCTTTCCTTGCCGTCGCTGCCGTGGATGACGACCTGTCCGCCGCCGTCGTTGGCGACGATCTGGCTGGCCCGGGTGATTGCTTCGGCTTGGGTGGCGGTTTTCGCGCTGGGACGCTTTGCGTGTTCTTTCTCGACGTGCCAGCCGTCGTCGGCGGGTTTCACGTGGCGCTCGGTCATTGTGGGATCGATCTCCTCATGGGGCGGCGTTGGACTGAGTAGGACTGCGCGAGCATGGTCGGTGCCGCTGGGGGTGCCGTCAGTGTCCCGCCGACCTCGCGGCGCCCGGGGCTACCCGGTCTCGGAAAGCGGGTCATGCTGGGCGGTGATGGCTGGGGTTCGGGTGGGGATGATGATCGAGGCCGCGGCGGCGATGCCGGTGCTGGCCAGGACACCGGCCCAGGCGATGGGGCCGAGGGGGGTGCAGCCGAAGAAGTGACTGACCCCTGGGGTTTGCACGATGGCGACCAGGACCGCGGCGGAACCGAGGGTGGTGGCCAGCACGAGGGGGCTGTGGTGGCGGGCGGCGAGTGTCTGGGCGAGTTGGGTGCCGACTAGCGCGGTCAGGCCCATGGTGGCCGAGCGCCGCCGCGTTCCGGGGGTCAGGGCACCGATTCCCCACGCGCCGGTGGCCGCCGCGGCGGTCACCGCGCCCCTGGTCAGGATCGCGTCGATGAGTGGCCGATCCAGTGAGGGGGCGGGCGCGGCGAGGATGGACTGGCGGTGCGCCAGGCGCGCGGCGGGATCAGCGGTGCCGGGTGGGGGTTGTTGGGGGGTGACCGCGACGGCCAGCGCGGGGAACATGTCGGTGAGCAGGTTGACCAGCAATAGTTGGCGAGTGCTGATCGGGGCGCGCCCCCCCAGGGTGGTGCCGGCGATGGTGAACGCCACCTCGCCGGCGTTGCCGCCGAGCAGGATGATCAGGGCATCGCGGACGCTGGCCCACATGTCGCGACCCTCGGCCAGGGCGTCGAGCAGCACGGTGAGGTCATCTTCGGTCACGACCAGGTCCGCGGCGGAGCGGGCGGCGGAAGAACCGCGGCTGCTCACCCCGATCCCGACGGTCGCGAGCCGGATCGCCGCCGCATCGTTGGCTCCGTCTCCGACCATCGCGCAGACCCGACCGGCGTGGCCCAGCGCCTGGATGATTTGGACTTTTTGTTCCGGGCTGACCCGGGCGAATATGCGGCCCTGTGTGGCCAGCTCGGCCCGACCGGCCTCATCGAGGTCGGCCAGCTGCGCGCCGGTGATGACCTTGGCGTCGGCGGGTAAACCGAGTTGGGTGGCGATCGCGGCGGCGGTGACGGGGTGATCACCGGTAATCAGCACGACCGCGTGGTTCGCGGCCACAAGTTGAGTCACCAGGTCGGGGGCGGTGTGGCGCAGCGTGTCGGCGATACCGACGAACCCGACCAGCTGCATCTGGTGCGCCGCGCCGTCCAGAACTTCCATGGCGCTGATCCCAGCGTCGTCGCTTTGGTCGCGGCCATCGCCGGGGGTGTCGGGCACTACCTCAGGCTGCAATTCCTCAGGCTGCACCGTGCGTTGCGCGATGGCGAGCACGCGCAGTCCCCTCCCGGCCAGGGCGTCGGTGAGCACGTGTGCCCGCGCGTGCGCGGAGTCGGTGAGCGCACAACGCTCCAGCACGATTTCGGGGGCGCCCTTCATCACGAGTACCCGGTCCGGATTGGCCGTGGCGTCGTCGGCTAGCGCGTCCTCGGTGGATGTGGTGGGGGTTGCGAGGGTGGCGGCGTAGCCGCGGCTGGATTCGAACGGAACCTGCGCCAGCACCGTCCAACCGGTGTCCGCGGACAGGTGCTGAGCGGCGCGCAGGATTGCCTCGTCGGTGGCGTGGGCGTGGGCGTGAGGATCATCGGCTGGGGGGCAGGCCCGGGCCGCGGCTCGTAGCACCGGGCTCGGGTCGGTGTCCTCAAGCGGTGGTGGTGGGGTGTCAGGGTCCCAGTTGGGCGTGATGGTGGTGGTGACGCGCAGGGTGTTTTCGGTGAGCGTGCCGGTCTTGTCGAAACAGATCGTGTCCACCCGTGCCAGGGCTTCGATCGCGCGGGGGGCACGGACCAGCACCCCGAGGGCCGAGAGCCGGCGAGCGGCGGCCAGCTGCGCCACGGTCGCGACCAACGGCAACCCCTCAGGCACCGCGGTCACCGCGATGGCCACGCCATCAGCTACGGCCTGGCGCAGGGGTTGGCGGTTCAACAGTGATATGCCGGTGACAGCCGCGCCGCTGGCCAGCGTCAGCGGCAACACCTTCGCGGTCAGCTCGCTCAGCCGTGCGGCGATCCCGACCGCGGACGCGGCATCGGCCACGGTAGCGACCGCCCGGCGGGCGGCGGTGGCGGCACCGGTGGCAACCACGACCGCGCGGGCGCTACCGGCGACAATGGTGGCGCCCTCGAACACCATGCCGGCCCGCTCCCCCAACTGCGCGCCCGGTGTCTGATCGGTGCACTTGGTCACCGGCAGTGACTCACCGGTCAACGAGGATTCGTCGACTTCCAGCTCGTCGGCGGCCAGCAGCCGCGCATCAGCCGGTACCACATCCCCGGACCGCAGCTCGATCACATCGCCAGGACGCAGTCGCCGAGCGAGCACAGACTGGGTTCGGCTCGAGATACGAGCACTGTGCAGGCGCCGCCGGGTCGAGCCCAGCACCGGGATGTTGACCCGGCGGGCGCGTTGGTCCTGCTCGGCGAACAACCGCGCGACAGCGTTCTCCGCGCGCAGCCGCTGCGCCCCACCGACCACCGCGTTGGTGGCCATCACCGTAGCCACCAGGGCGGCATCCACCCCACTGCCCAGCATCGCCGAGGCCGCCGCGCCCACAGCCAACACCGGGGTCAGCGGGTCGTCAAGCTCCGCGCGGGTCGCCCGGGCCAACCGCGCGGCACCGACACCGATGGGGTACAGCGGGGCCAGAATTTCGTGTTCGCCCAGCTCCGAGAGCCGCCGACGCCATCCGGGAACCGCGGGGGGGTCCGCGATCGGGGCGGGACCTCCAGTCAAGCGGGCGAACACGATCTCCGGGTCCAGCGCGTGCCAGGCAGTCAACGGCACCGGTGTCGGGTCGGGCAGTCCGAGCACCCCGCGCGCGGAGAACACCCCGCTGACCAACGCGGCCGCCGCGGTGGCGTTGACCGGGGACAACCACCGGCCCAGCGAGAGCCAGCCAGGGCCACCGGCCGGGCCCCCGGTGGTCAACAACAGCCCTTCGAGGGTGGACCCGGCTTTCGCCGCCCGCACCGCGGTGGCGGTGGTGCGCCGCGCTGCGGGCAACGCCGAGAGCACCCGTACCGCCTCGGCGAGTTCCGGACTGGTGATGATGTCGGCCTCCCACGACGCCTGAGCGCGCGGATCGTCTAGCGCGACGCTGACATCAGCGACGGCCAGCGCGGACAGCGTGTCAGCGGAGGCGATATCGGGGTGCAGCGAGGTCACCAACAGCACCGGGCCGCGTTCGGTCCGTAAGCGAGTGACCAGCTCGGCCAGCGCGGTCCCGGCCTGGTGCGTCTCGGCGACGCTGGTCGCCAACTCCGCGGTCCCCGCAACATGGCGCAGCACGACCCGCGCCCCGGTACGCCGCGCGGTCTCCATCAGCGCCAACGCGTACGGATCCGGTTCGAAGCCCACCTCGACGCTGCCCACTACCTCACCGCGAGCCACCAGCTCGGCTCGTTGCAAACCCTCAGCCGGTGCTGTCGCAGCCACGGCGAGCCACCGCAGCCTGGCCTCGGTGGCCGGTGCCTCGTCCGGGTCAGGTTCGGGCGCGGTTTCACCGTGCAGTAGCGCATCAGCGACCTCATAGACTCGGTCGTCGTCCCAACCAGAGACATGGCCGCGGGCGTGGACCACCATGCGGTGATCCCCACGCAACGCGGCACCATCAATGAGGATCACCGCGACCCGGTCCAGCCGGCGCAGCGCATCCGGGTTGAGCACCATGATGTCGCGCTGGGCCAGACCCCGGCCCAGCACACTGGCGAAGCCCTCCCGACCCAGCTGCGCGGCCTTCGGTACCCCGGCCAGTACCGCGCCCGCGACATCCTCGGCGCCACCCCCACCGAGTAACGCACCCGCCGCGGCGACCAACGATCCACTCGCTGCCTGATCCAGATACGACTCGATCTGCCCGCCGCCCTCCCCGCCCAGCACCCCGACCAGCGACTCCTCACCGGGCTCGGATGCTGGCGTGGACCCCGGTGGGATCAGCGGTGGGGTCAGGGGCGCACGGGGGCGCCTCGTCGCGGTCAGTACCGGTTCCCACGCCGCCCACGCTCGCCGATACGCCAGCACCTCGGCGAGCCGCCCAACCCTTTGGGCCAAGTCCAGCATCGGGACCGCGGGTGCGTGGCCCCACCCATGGGCGCCGGCGGTGGCGGCGGTCAACACCAGATCGGTACCGACCACCCCCAGCTTCGTCTGCAACAGCGCCACCACCCTCGGCTGGTGGCGCACCACCGCCACCGCCGCGCGTGCCGCGCGCGGCGCCGCGGGAAACCAACCCAACTGCCCAACCAGCGCACCGGCCACCGCGGCCACATCCATCCCCGCCGCCAACAGCGGCACCGCCACCGACGCCCGATCACCCACAATCACGGCACTGTTGCCCGACGCGATCCCGCTCGGGGCAGTCAGGACCGGATCACCACTCACGCCCTCGGCCCGCTGCCGGCCGGACCCGGACTGCTCAGTGGACATCGCGCGCAGCTCATGCACAAGGCAGTGGCCGAGTTGGGCGGCCGTGTCCGGGTCCTCGGCGAGAACAACTAGCCGGCCCAGGGCCTGTTCGACGTGCGCCTCGGCTACACCCGCCATCGACCGCGCGGCCGATTCCACCGCGTTCACCCGCTCGGGGGGGCAACCCTGGCCCAGGGTTGCCCGAGCATCGATATGCAGACGCCGACCCGCCGCCCACACCACCCGCGGCCGCGGCGAGGGATACCCGACCAACGTCCGCGCCTCGGTCACAACCCCGCGCCCGACAGTTACCACCGGGGCCACCAATGCCTGACCCACCCCGAGCGTGGTTCCCACCCCGAATGTCGCGGTCTGCACCGCCAGCGACCCCGCACCCCGCGCTAGTCCGGCCAACAACCCCATAGCCACCACAATCTCGTCCTCGGCATCATCTCGCCGCGTGTGCCGCCACCTGACCGGTGACTGGCGTCTGGATGGTCTGTACCCCCACCAGCCATCACCAACCCCGGACGCCACCACAGCGGAGACAGCTCACCCACGACGCGGATGTGGGGGCAGGTCAGCGGGATTTACCTCGCCAGGTCTGACTCCAACTACCGGGGCCGGGCGGTTCCTGTTCCACATCATCGAGCGATCCCGCCGGCCGGCAACGATGTTTCTTCGGCGATTGCTCCGGGGAGGCCGAGGAGGTGGTGGACGATCTTCGGGGTTTAGAGCTCGAGCAGTGCGCGTAGTGCTCGATCGACCGCTTCCATCTCTTCAGGCTGGCTTCGCCGATTTTCTGGGTAAGGCGTGAGCGTAGCGGCCGATCGAGTTCCATCGCGAAAGCCCAGCCGTGCTCGCCGATCCGAACCGCTAGCAGACCGCCTGGGTCTTCGCCCAGCACGTGGAGTGCGACCACTGTCGGCAGTTCGTCGTCTGAGTTGACCGCGTTTGCCGAGACAATGAGCCTGAGGTTGGAACGTCCTTCCCGCTGCAGGACTGGTTTGTAGACGACTACGTCCTCGCGAGCAAAGCTCACGCGGTCTCGCCCAGAGTGGCCTGTGCCTCGGCCACTGAGTCCTCGGCATAGTAGGGGTGGGCGGTGTACCAGCGTGCCGCCGCGGTGACTGCCTGTCGCATCTCATCCTCGGCGAGTAAACGTTCGATATAGGCCGAGATGTTGCCGTCTGTGCTGCGCTGGGCGCAGCGCTGCAGGTGACGGGCGTGTTTCTGCTCGATCGACAAGCTCATCTTCTGCTTCACACCGGGCAGCGTAGTAGCGGTGCGACGAAACGCACTACCCACTAGACGCACCGAACGGGTTCGGAGATCGTGTCTGGCTGGGTGTAGCTCAACACAACGTCAACCATCACGGGGCTGATCACGACTCGGCTCGCCCGTGGGTGCGACGGCCTGCTGGTGGGGCATCGGCCGTGTCTGAGCTCTCACCGGAGGTGGGTGTCGGGGCGGGGGTGTCGAATCAGGCGAGTATGGCGGTGAGCTGCGCGTTCGCCTCTTGGCGTAGCGCGGTTCGCTCCTCGACGGCTTCCCTGCGGTGGCGGCGAAGTCGTCGTGGTGTTCGGCGCGTAGCTGCTCGATCTGAGCGCGCAGTTGCTCGATCTCGGTTCGCGAGCGCTCGGTGGTGGCTCGGTCTTCGGCGGCGCGTCGTTCGGCCTCGGCGCGGGTCGCGGCGCTGCCGGCGTCCGCGGCTTGCTGCTGTGCGGTGGAGGAACTGTGTGCGGGCCTGGGGCCTTCTGGGTAGCCCCCAGCTGTCGGCGTCGGGGTCGGCCACCGTGTCCACCACTTCGATGGCGCGTTGAAGAATCTCCGACATCTGGGTCTGCCGCTCGGCCGCCGCCCGATCTTCCTGGCCGAGGGCCCTCTTCGAACTGGGCCAGCAGCGCCCCGAACCAGACCCGCCCGTCCGACACGGGGCGTCGTTAAAGACCTGGCAGGTAGTGCATCAAGGCGCCAGCGGTGGAGAGCCTAGGCTCAGGCGTGTGGCGTGGGCGCCGCGGTGGGTTCGTGATCGACAAGGCCTCCGGCAAACTCGCCTCCCGCCCCGCGCTGGACACGATGCTCGGCAAGCTCCGCGCCGGCGACGAGGTCGTGATCACCCGGCTCAAACGCATCGGCCGCTCCCAACAACACCTGCTCGAGATATCCACATCCGACCCTGCTGGCCGCGATCGGAGTCATCGGATCGCCACGAGTGTCGGGATCGACCAGCTTGTCCAACGCCGCGGGCAGTCGTGGGTCGAGCTCCTCGGCACGCATGCGTCCTTCACTCGGGGCCGTAGAGGGTGTCGCCGATGGTGGCGACCCGCTTGGGCTGATCACGGCTCGTCTCGTTGCCCGCGGGTGTGGTGGCTCGCCGGTGAAGCGTCGGCGATGTCTGAACTCTTGTCGCCGGTGGGTGTCGGCGCGGGGGTGTCGAGTCGGGCGAGTAGGGCGGCGAGCTGGGCCGCCGATGCCTCCCGTTCCGCGGCGGCTTCGCGGCGTGCTTCGCGAGTTCGTCGTGGTGTGCGGCGCGCAGCCGCTCGATCTGGGCGCGCAGTTGCTCGGTCTCGGCCTGGAACCGTTCGGTGGTGGCGCGGTCTTCGGCGGCGCGTCGTTCGGCGGCGGCGCGTTCGGCTTCGGCCCGGGTCGCGGCGGAGCCGGCGGCCGCGGCCTGTTGCTGCGCGGTGAGGATCTGTGTACGGGCCTCGGCCCGGGCGTGCGCGATGGCCTGCTCGGCCGCCGCGACCTGCTCGGCGGCCTCGGCGCGGACCCGCTCCAGTTCCTCCCCCGCCGCGCGCTCGGCGGCGAGGGCCTCGGCGGCGCGCCGCTGGTGCTCCGCCACTGTGGCGTCGGTTTGCTCGGTGATCCGATCGATGGTCTCGGTGGCGTCGGCCCGCGCCGCCTCCGCCGCTAGCAGTGCCTCCTCGGCCGCCGCGTCAGCTTGGGTGCGGAGTTCGGCTTCGTGGTCCGCGCGTCGGCGCTGCTCGCGGGCGTCACGTTCGGCGGCGGCCCGCGCGGTGTGGGCCTCGGCGATGCGTACCGACGCGTCACGTTCGACCTGCTCGACTTCGTAGCGGCGGCCTCGGGGTCGACCACCGTGCTCACGACCGCGGTAGCGCGCTGAAAAATCTCCGACATCTGGGCCTGTCGCTCGGCGAACTGGGCCAGCAGCGCGCCGAAGGAGACCCGCCCGTCTGACACCGGCCGCTCGGGCACCCCGTCCTCCGGCGCGGTCTGCACCGCGGCCCCGCCTCGGGTGCCGCCCCTGCCGTAGCGCGCTTCAAATTCCGGCGGGCCTTGTATGCCGCCTGGGGAGTGTGCTCAGGCAGGTCGCAGTACTGCGGCGGGCGCCCCGGGACACCGGAGCGCTTGGTCGGTCGCCGCCCGCACACGGCCCCGGGGCCGGTCGGGAACTTGCATCCGGCGGGTGGTAACTCGCCGACTGTCGCTTCTCGTTGAATCTGGCGCGGCTGACCGGTCCTGAGCTGCGGTTCGCCAGTTGGGGGTGTTGTCGTCATTAGTCATTTTCTCTCACTTAAAGTTGCGGATTTCGGGAAGTGGTGGTGTGTGACGGTTGCGCCAGGCCGTGTCCCAGTGCTTGGCCCGGATTTGCTCGTGCGTGGCCCGGTGCCGCTGGACCCAGGTGCGCAGCGGATCTGTGCCTGAGCAGCGGGCGAGGGCGGCGAATTGCGGCGGCTGTCCGAGTCGTGCCGCGACGCGGTGGTAGAAGGGCTTGAGATCGATGTCGTGCTGGGCCATTGCGACGTGCCGGCGCCATTCGAGGTCGCAGATGACCTCGGCGAGGGCGATGGCTTCGGGGAAGACGAGCAGGTCGTTCGGCGTGACCGCGCTCGGCCATGGTCGGATCGCGGCGGAGCGGGCCTCCCAGCGTTGGTGCAGTTCCTCCCTGTCCCAACGGATTTTCCAGACCCATTCGCGCGCGATCAGGGTTACGGCCCGCAGCTGCTCGCGCAGCCATGCCTGCTCGCCGACGCCGACTTTGTGGCGCAGGCGGGCGTAGCGGCGGTGCGCGGTGATGACCTCGGGCGCGCCGGCGAGGTCGATCTGGAATTGGTCCTCCTTGTCTCGGGTGTCGATCCAGCGCCGGTGCTTCGCGCAGATCTTGGGGAACGCCATCGGCCGGATGATGATCTTCGGTCGCCCCGGCATGCGGGAGAGGCAGGTCTCGCAGTGTTTTCGCAGCGAATGGCAGCGGTAGCGGCGGATCACGGGCGGACCGTCGGGGCCGGATGGAAGCAGCCGATGCAGGGACGGCAGGGACCACAACAGCTGGTCAGCGGCGATGCCGCTGAGGGTTCCCAGCCTGTGCAAGGCGTGCTGGTTGAGCATCAAGTCGAACTCGTCGACCATGAACCGGCTCGGCCCGGTGGTCGGTTCGCCCAGCGCCCGCAGCAGGATCGTGGGCCGGTCCAGGTCGTTGGCCTCGGCGAGCCGGAACACGTAGGAGAACACGGTCTCGCCGTGGACGGGCCGGACCCGAACCGGGAGCAGCTGTGCGGGCTGCTTCCAGAGTTTCATCGACCCTCCCGGCGATGGCGGCCGTCGCGGCCGGCAGGGATGGGGTCGAACTGCGCCTGGGCGGCGCTGTCGAGGATCACCGCGTCGAGGTGAGCCTTGGTGATCTTCTCGGTGCCGTCGAGGATGGCGTCGTTGGCGGCCTCGTGGATGAACTGATCGAGGCTGTCAATCATGCCGCCGGTGCGGGCGTGCAGGTAGGGCGCTAACTCGACGAGTGTGCCGGGGTTGTGCCGGTGCAGCCGCGAAGGCACTGTTGCGTTTGGCGGATCGCAGGTCGGGCAGGGTGGTCTGATGCGCCGTCGTCCCGCCACACCGCTACCGAGGTCCGCGTTCGCCGGGTTCCGCTTCCCGCCCGAGGTGATCACAGTGGCGGTGCGCTGGTACCTGGGCTACGGGCTGTCCCACCGAGACGTTGAAGAACTCCTGGCCGAACGCGGCATGCAGGTCGATCACATGACGATCTATCGGTGGATGCAGCACTTCACCCCCGCTGTTCCCCAACGCCGCCCGACCGTGCCGACACGCCGCCGGCGACCGGTGGTTCGTCGATGAAACCTATGTCAAGGTCGCCGGACGGTGGATCTATCTGTATCGGGCGATCGACCAGTACGGGCAGGTCATCGACATCCTGGTCTCGAAGAAGCGGGACCTGGCGGCCACCCGGAGGTTCTTCACCCAGGCTCTGGGACACCCGCCCCGGCCCAGCGAGGTGACCACCAATCGAGCACCGACCTACCCCCGCGTGCCCGACGAGCCGCTGCCCGCCGCGCAGCATGTCACCGGGCAGTACGCCAACAACCCGATAGAAGCTGACCACGGCCGGCTAAAATCCCGGCTACGACCGATGCGGGGGCTCAAAAAGGTTCCGCTCAGCCCGGGTAACCAGCACCGGTCATGCCTTCATCCAGAATCTGCGCCGCGGCCACTACGAACTCGGCATCGACACCGATCCCCGACATCGCCTCGCCGCCGCGTTCACCGAACTCGCCCTCGCCATCTGAACCCCACCCCGAC
>DASYBQ010000034.1:0-15606 GCA_036500625.1 Pseudonocardia sp.
CGGGCCGTACCCGCTGCAGGACTTCTCGCTGTTCCACGCGCTGCGCTACGGTTTCGGGCCGGCCAAGATCGCCTTCCTCGCCTGGCACGCCTGGCGGGACGCCGACGCCGGGGGCTGGCCGGTCGGCTTCCCCGCCGAGGCCCGGCGGGCATACACCCTCGCCGAGATCCGCGGCTGGCTGGAGGTGTTCGCACAGCGCTTCTACAGCTTCAGCCAGTTCAAGCGCTCCGCGCTGCCCAACGGCCCCAAGGTCTCCGCCGGCGGCTCCCTGTCACCGCGCGGCGACTGGCGCGCCCCCTCCGACATGTCCGCCCGCACCTGGCTCGACGAGATAACCCGAGAAATCCCGGACCGCTAGCCGGATACTCTTGGTCATGGCGCACGCGTCGCGGAAATCGGCAACGGCAGTCGACCAGTACGCTGACCGAGCTCACGGCGCGAGCCGGCGTGTTGGAGTAGACACGTGTCCGACTCCCTCGACCTGGTCGTGTGTGGCGCGCCGCTCGCGGCCCGCGGCACCGAGGTCGCCAAGGCGTTGATCGGCCTCGGGTGGTCGGTGACAGTGGTGGCCAGCCCGGCGGCGCGGGCTTGGCTGGATCAGTCTGCGATCGAGGCGGTGACCGGCCGTGCCGAGGTGCACGAGCATCGGCAACCGGACCAGGCTCGACGCGGACCGCGACCGGGGGCAGTCGTGGCTTGCCCGCTCACGCTCAGCACCGGATCCAAGATGGCCCTCGGAATCATGGACACCTACGCCAGCGGGGTGCTCTGCGAGGCGCTGGCCTGCCGGACGCCGATCACCGCGGTGGCCACGCTCAGCAACCGGCTGTGGCCGCACCCCGCGTGGGCCGGTCACCTGCGCACCCTCACCGATGCCGGCGTCACGTTCGTCAACCCGATCAGCGGGGCCGGTGGCCTGCGAGGTGCTCGAGGTCGAGCCGGGGCAGCGGTTCGTCTACACCTTGAACGAAACGCGGACGCTGACCTGGCGCATGGCCGCAGAAGGCACGTGGGTGCGTAGCGCCCTTGTGCGGGCACTACGCACCCACGGCCCACCCGACCCAGCAGCGGGTGGCATCGGCGGGGTGCGGAGTCAGAGGATGTGGTGCAGGACGATCAGGCCGTTGTCGTGGTCGCGGTCGCGGTAGCGGCAGTAGTAGTGGTGGCGGCCGTCGCGGTCCCACCAGCGGTGGCAGCCGGCCAGCAGCACGGTGTTCGCGGCGGGCGACACAGTATCCGCGGCGGCCGATGAGGTCGGCGCCGGCGCGGAGAACACCAGGCCGGCGGACGCGACGAGCCCCGCGGCCGCGGCGATACCGAACGCAGAAGTGCGCACGGAGAGTGACATGCGAACAGCCTTTCCTCGCTGACATCGGGTGACCCGTGTGTCTAATGTGGTGATTGACGTCTCAGATATCACCACACTCGCCTCAAAAATCACACCAGTCACAGATTAAAATCACCCAGGCGTGCCGTTCGGCACGCCCGGCATCGCACCGCCCGCCGCATCCGGCCGGCCGTGCTCAACCATCCGACCCGCTGAACCGGCCCGTCGTGGCCCAGCGGCCACCTGTCGTGCCCCTTACGCTTGCTGGAATGACGGACTCGGCGAACCCCACGATTGCCCAGCTCATCGTCCAGATCCTGGAGGCGGAGGGAGTGGAGTACGTCTTCGGCATCCCTGGCGAGGAGAACATCGGGCTGATCGACGCGCTGAACGACTCGAGCATCCGCTACCTGTTGACCCGCCACGAACAGGCCGCCTCGTTCATGGCCGAGATTTACGGCCGGCTGACCGGCAAGGCCGGCGTCTGTTCGGCCACCCTCGGCCCCGGCGCGATCAACCTGCAGCTGGGCGTTGCCGACGCGACCACCAACTCCACGCCGCTGGTCGCGCTGTCCGCCCAGGTCGGGCTGGACCGGATCTACAAGGAGTCGCACCAGGTGGTGGACCTGGTCCGGCTGTTCCGGCCGATCACCAAGTGGTCCGAGCTGGTGCCCGCGCCGGAGGCGGTGCCGGAGATGTTCCGCCGGGCGTTCAAGGTGTCGCAGTCCGAGCGCCCCGGGGCCACCTACCTGGCCCTGCCGGAGGACGTCGAGGCGGCGCCGATCCCGGACGGCGCCCGCCCGCTGCCCACCGACCGGGTGCGCGCCGAGGAGCCCTCGTCGGCGCAGCTGCAGCGGGCGGCGGAAGTACTCGCCAAGGCCAAGGCGCCGATCCTGCTGGCAGGGCACGGCGCTGCCCGGGGCGACGCCGGCGAGGCGCTGCGCAGGCTCGCCGAACAGTGGGACGTGCCGGTGGCCACCACGTTCCACGGCAAGGGGGTGTTCCCCGACGACCACCGCAACGCACTCGGCGCGGTCGGTTTCATGCGGCACGACTACGCCAACTTCGGCTTCGACCAGGCCGACGTGATCGTCTCGGTTGGCTACGAGCTGCAGGAGTTCGATCCGGTCAAGATCAACCCGGAGCGGGACAAGAAGATCATCCATGTGCACCGGTTCGCCGCCGAGGTGGACGACCACTACCCGGTCGCGGTGGGCATCGAGGGCGACATCTCGCACTCGCTGGACGCGCTGGGCCGCGAGGTGCCCGGGCCGTTCCCCGGTGGCGGTGAAAACTACGGCAAGTTCCGCCAGCTGCTGGCCGACGAGCTGGACAGCGGCGCGACCGACGGCCGGTTCCCGCTGGTCCCGCAGCGGATAGTGGCCGACACCCGCGCCGCATTGGGCCGGGAAGACATCGTGCTGGCCGACACCGGCGCGGTGAAGATGTGGATGGCTCGGCTCTACCCGACCTATGCGGCGAACACCTGCCTGATCTCCAACGGGTTGTCCACAATGGGCTTCGCATTGCCCGGCGCATTGTCGGCTGCCCTGGTGTACCCGGAGCACAAGGTGCTGGCCGCGGTCGGGGACGGCGCGTTCCTGATGCACTCCCAGGAGATCGAGACCGCGATCCGGGAGAACATCCCGCTGACCGTGCTGGTCTGGGTGGACGAGTCCTACGGGCTGATCGAGTGGAAGATGGACCTGGAGCTGGGCCGGCACAGCCACGTCAAGTTCAACAACCCGGACCTGGTCATGTACGCGGAGAGCTTCGGCGCGCGCGGCTACCAGATCACCGCCGCGGACCAGCTGCTGCCGACTTTGCGCGAGGCGCTGGACTCCGGCGGTGTGTCGATCATCGCCTGCCCGGTCGACTACAGCGAGAACCTGCGGCTCACCGACCGGCTCGGCGAGCTCACCGGCCCGTTCTGAACCACGCCCGTGCTGAACCGACCGTCCTCGGGAGAAACATGTCTGAGCAACCCGTCGCGCTGGTCACCGGCTCCGCCGCCGGCATCGGCGCGGCCATCGCCAGCCGGCTGGCCGAGGAGGGCTACCGGGTGGTGGTCAACTCGGTGCGCTCCACCGAGGCCGGGCAGAAGCTGGCCGACTCGCTGCCCGGCGCGATCTACCTGCGGGCGGACGTTTCCGACCCTCGGGAGGCCAGCGGCCTGGTGACCGGCACCGTCGAGCGGCTCGGCCGGCTCGACGTACTGGTCAACAACGCCGGCGTCACCCAGCAGATCCCGCACTCCGACCTGGACGCGGTCACTCCCCAGGTCTGGCACGAGATCCTCGACCTCAACGTGATCGGCACCTGGCAGCTCACCGTGGCCGCGATGCCGCACCTGCGCGAGGGCGGCGACGGTTGCATCATCAACGTGTCCTCCCTCGCCGGCAGCCGCCAGGTGGGCAGCTCCATCCCGTACGCGGTGAGCAAGGCGGCGCTTGACCACATGACCCGGCTGCTGGCCAACACAGTCGGACCGGAGGTGCGGGTCAACGCGGTGGCGCCCGGCCTGATCGACACCGAGTGGACCGCCGGCTGGAGCGACATCCGCGCCCGGGTGGAGAAGGCCGCGCCGCTGCGCCGGTCCGGGCAACCCGACGATGTGGCCGACGCGGTCCTCGGGTTGGTCCGGTCGCGCTACACCACCGGGGTGGTGGTCCTGGTGGACGGCGGCATGCACCTCACCCAGTAGCCACCGGCGGCGCACTCCCGAATACGAGACCACCGGCCGACCGAGGGCGGTATATTCGATCACAGCCAACTCTTGTCGAGGAGCGCCGTGAGCAGCGATGACGAGTACCCCTCCGGGCCCCGCCTGACCCCGGACTACTTCCGCCACCCGTCCTCCGCGCGGGTGTGGGACTACTGGCTGGGCGGCAAGGACAACTACGCGGTGGACCGCAAGGTCGGGGATACCGTGGCCGGTGAGTTCCCCGGCATCCGCGACCTGGCCCGGCAGTCCCGGCAGTTCCTGGTGCGCGGCGTGCGCTACCTGGTCGCCGAGGCCGGCATCCGGCAGTTCCTCGACATCGGCACCGGCCTGCCCACCGTGCAGAACACCCACGAGATCGCGCAGGCCCTCGCGCCGGAGTCGAAGATCGTCTATGTGGACAACGACCCGGTCGTACTGGCGCACGCCCGCGCGCTGCTGCGCAACACCACCGACGAGGGCGTCACCGCCTACGTCGACGCGGACGTCAACGACCCCGAGCTGATCATTTCCGACGCGCGCAACGTGCTGAACTTCGGCGAGCCGATCGCGGTGATCCTGCAAGGCATCCTCGGCCACGCAACCCCCGAGCTCGCGCGGATGTACGACATCGTCAACCGGGTGATGGCGCCGGTGCCACCTGATAGCTACCTGCTGCTGTCCGACGGCATCGACGGCGAGCAATCCCTGAAGGTCAACAAGAAGCAGCACGAGCTGGGCCACCACTACCACCTGCGTACCCCGGAACAGATCGCGCGCTGTTTCGGCGGCCTCGAACTGGTCGAACCCGGGGTGGTGTCGATCAGCATGTGGCGCCCGGACCCGGCGGATATCGGCACGCCGGTACCGGTGGAGAGCCACGGCGGGGTGGCCCGCAAGCCACCCGCCGGACGCAAGTAGTAACAATCTATCGCCGATCACATAGTTTATGTCCCACTTTAGCCGCTCGATCCACCGCGTGGGGCGAGGAGCAGGGACGGGACCACCGAGGTCTCACCGACCGTCACGGTGATCCGGACACCGGTTTCGGTGCTGGCACTGACCATGGTCGCGTTGCTGTTCAACGGCAGCTGCGCGAGTTCTTCACCGGCCTGGAGCTGGTGGACCCCGGGGTGGTGCCGGTGGAGCTGTGGCGCCTGGACCCGGTCACCGTCGGCACGCCCGCCGAGCACACCGGCGACCACGCCGGCATGGCCCGCAAGCCCTAGGGCTCAGGCCAGCGGTGTGAGGACGTCGTGGCCGAGGAAGGGGCGCAGCGCCTCCGGGACGGTGACCGAGCCGTCCGGCTGCTGGTGGTTCTCCAGGATGGCCACGATCCACCGGGTGGTGGCCAGCGTGCCGTTCAGCGTGGCGGCGATACGCGGCCGGCCGTCGTCGTCGCGGTAGCGGGTGTTCAGCCGGCGGGCCTGGAACGTGGTGCAGTTCGACGTCGAGGTCAGCTCCCGGTAGCGGCCCTGGGACGGCACCCATGCCTCGCAGTCGAACTTGCGCGCCGCGCTGGCGCCAAGGTCACCGGCGGCGGTGTCGATCACCCGGTACGGCACCTCGATGGCGGCCAGCATGTCCCGCTCCCAGCCGAGCAGCCGCTGGTGCTCGGCTTCGGCATCCTCCGGGCGGCAGTAGACGAACATCTCGATCTTGTCGAACTGGTGCACCCGGATGATGCCCCTGGTGTCCCTGCCGTAGCTGCCGGCCTCCCTGCGGAAGCAGGTCGACCAGCCGGCGTAGCGGCGCGGGCCGGCGCCGAGGTCCAGAATCTCGTCCGCGTGGTAGCCGGCCAGCGGCACCTCGCTGGTGCCGACCAGGTACAGCTCGTCGTCACGCAGCCGATAGACCTCGCTGGCGTGCGCACCGAGGAACCCGGTGCCCTCCATGACCTCCGGCTTGACCAGCACCGGCGGGATCATCATGGTGAACCCGTTGGCGACGGCCCGCGCCATGGCCAGGTTGAGCAGCGCCAGTTGCAGCTGGGCGCCGATGCCGGTGAGGAAGAAGAACCGGGCACCGGAGACCTTCGCGCCGCGCTCCATGTCCACCGCGCCGAGGCGTTCGGCAAGGTCAAGGTGGTCGCGCACCTCGAAGTCGAACTCGCGCGGGGTGCCGTGCCGCTCGAGCACCACGAAGTCTTGCTCGCCGCCCTCCGGGACACCCTCGATGACCAGGTTGGGCAGCGCGCGCTGCGCGTGGGTCAGCTCGCCGCCGGCGGCGCTCTGCTCGGCCTCGGCGGCCTTGACCGCTGCCGCCAGCTCCCGGGCCTTCTCCAGCAGCGCGTCCCGCTCGGCGCCGCGCGCCTTGCCGATCTGCTTGCCCAGCTGGCGCTGCTCGGCGCGCAGCTCGTCGGCACGCCCGGCCGCCACACGGCGCCGCTCGTCGGCGGCAAGCAGCGCGTCGACCGCGCTCGGCTCCGCCCCCCGCGCCCGCTGCGACGCGCGCAGCGCCTCCGGATTCTCCCGCAGCAACCTCAGGTCGATCACAGCCGGTCAGCCTAGTGGGCCTCCGGCCTCGTGAGTGAAAAGGATCGCTATGGCGATCCTTTTCACTCACGAGCTAGAGGATGGCTACCGCGACGACCAGGCCGAGTGCCAGGTGGGCGGCGCAGACGACGCGGGACTCCGGGCGCAGCTCACGGGACTCCATCAGCACGGTCATGTCGATGCCGGTCACCCATTCCAGGATGCGCACCGCGACCGCCTGCACCACGATGCCGACCAGCCCGTAGACCAGGGTGGCCAGCAGCCCATCGGCCAACCGGCCTGACGCGCCGTAGATCGCCACCACCACGATGAACGCCATGCTGATCATGCCGGCGCCGGTGGCCACCACCGCGTTCGGCCGGCCCTCGCGGACCAGCTGGTTCAGCTTGCCCGGCGTGGTCAGGTCGATCGCGTAGAAGCCGAGGATCATCATCACCAGGCCGAGCAGCGCGTACAGCACGATGGCCGCGAGGCCGCCGCCGACCACCCCGACGAAACCGGGGCTCAAGGCCAGAACCATCGTGGTCACGTGCGTCCCTCCAAGGCAATCCGGGTCGTTGGGCACAGAGCCGCCGACTGGCACCCTACTGGAGCAGCGCGACCCGTCAGACCCGGATAACCTGCAGCCCTCCGACCCCCTCGAGCGCCGCGAAATCGTTGTCCTGAGTCATGACCGGCAGACCGCGCGAGGCCGCGCTCGCGGCAATCCAGAGATCGTTGACATTGAGTCGGCGACCGGACCTGGCGAGGTGAACTCGCATCCGTGCCCACATGAGAGCAGTGGGCTCGTCGATGCCGATCAGCTCGATGTCGTTGACACCGTTCAGCGTGGTCAGGCGTTGTGCCCGAATATCGATATCGTCGGCCGCCAGCACGCCGGCGTGCAGCTCGGCGAGTGAGACGACCGAGAGGAGACCGTCGCCGGGAATGCGCGGTAGGTCCATGGGACGCCCGCTCTCCGCGCCGATCAGGACGCTGGTGTCCAGCAGGGCGCGGCGGCTCACTGGATTGGACCGAGGTCGTCGGTGGTGTCACCGGCGAGCCAGGCCAGATCGTCCCGCAAGCCGGGATCGGCCTGGATGCGCGGCAGCCGCTCCCGCAGCTCGTCGAAGCTGATCGGGCGGCGCCTGGCCCGTTGGAGTGGCACGAGCTCGGCGACTGGTTTGCCGTTCACGGTGATGGTGAGCCGCTGGCCTTCCTGGACCCGCCGCAGCACGCCGGCAGTGTCGTTGCGCAGCTCTCGGGAAGCGATCTCCTCGGACATGCTACAATCGTAGCACTTCCGTAGGCTGTAGGCTTGCCGGGCATCTTCGAGCTGGCCAGGCAGTGCCGGCAGCTCCAGGTCCGCGCGGTGCGCTACCTGGCCGGCGAGGCCGGGGTACGGCAGTTCCTGGACGTCGGCGCCGGGCTGCCCGCCATGGCGCCCACCCACCAGGTCGCGCAGGGCATCGCGCCCGAGGCGAAGGTCATCTACCTGGACGACGACCCAATCGCACTGGACCATGCCCGGTCACTGCTCGCCGACGCCAGCCCGACGGCCTTGCGGACTACCGTTACGCCGACGTGCTCGACCCGGACTCGGTCATTGCCGAGGCGCGCGACGTGCTCGACCTCAGCCAGCCGGTCGCGGTGATGTTCCTGGCCATCATGGGCCATGTCGCCGACTTCGGGCTGGCCCGATCGATCGTGGCGCGGGTGCTGGACGCGGTCCCGCCGGGCAGCTACCTGCTGTTGGAGGACGGCAGCGACACCAGCGCGGCCCGGGTGGCCGCGCACGAGCGCTACGCGCGGACCGGGGCCGTGCCGTACACACTGCGCAGCGCCGCACAGATCGGCGAGTTCTTCACCGGCCTGGACCTGGTTCCGCCGGGCCTGGTGCCGCCCAACCAGTGGCGCCCACCCGGGGCACAGAGTCACCCGGACCCAGTGGACGCATACGCCGCGGCCGACCGCAAGCCGTAGGCCACGCATCGGTGGGTGAAGTCAGAGATCGAAGGGCGGGCTGAGAGTGTCGATCATCGGGAAGTGGCGGACATTGAGCGTGGCCAACTCGCAGCCGGACAACTGTGCGGTCGCCGCAATCAGGTAGTCCGCCATACCAATGGCGTGATGTGAGCGTCGGTACTGTCGGCGCAGCTCACCGGCTCGCCAGGCGACGATTCCGTCCACCGCGAGGGACTGCATCGACTCGAGCAGTCTGGTCACCTCGCGGCGCTAGCCGGCCCGCATCCCGCCGCCGATCTCGGCCACCGACACCACACTGACCGCCAGTGGGCCGGTCCGCTGACGCGCGTCCAGCAACCAGTCCCGAGCAACCGGAATGCCCCGAAGGTCTTTGGGCCGAAGGCGAACTTCCGGAGGCGGGCCCGAAGGGTCCCCGATCGGAAGTTCTCGCGCGAGAACAGGCCCTGCGGTACTAGCCAATAATCCGGTGTGGGACGAAGGCGGCGCCGTCGTCGGTGACCAGGCCGGTGGTCTCCCGGATGCCAAGGCCGGCCGAGTCGTCGCCGACGATCCACGCGCCAAGCGCTGGCCGGAAGCCGTCGAACTCGGGCAGCGGGTCGAACAGCTGGTAGACGTACCCTTCCGCGCCGTACACCCCGCCGGTCTGCACCTCGGAGCCGGGCGAGACGATCGAGATGTTCGCGCCCTCCCGGCCCAGTATCGGCTTGCGCACGTACTCGGTGAGCAGCCCCGGGTCGTTCAGGTACGCCGGCAGCAGGTTGGGGTGCCCGGGGTACATCTCCCAGAGCACCGCGAGCAGCGCCTTGTTGGACAGCAGGGTCTTCCACAGCGGCTCGACCCAGGCCGTCTCGGGCAGGCTGCGCACCGCGTGCCTGCCGAACTCGTCGCTGAGGATCCACTCCCACGGGTAGAGCTTCACCAGCGCGGCGATCGGCGACTCGGCGAGGTCCACGAAGCGGTCCAGCGCGCTGTCCCAGCCGAGGTCCTCGATGGCCAGCCCGACGGTGTCCAGCCCGGCCTCGGCGGCGGTCTCCTGCAGGTAGGCGGTGGTGACGTGGTCCTCACCGCTGGTGTCCGCGCTGGACCAGGTGAAGTGCACCTCGGAGCCGGGCATCGTGGCGGCGATCGCGGCCCAGCGTTCCACCAGCTTCTCGTGCAGTGAGTTCCACTGGTCGTCATCGGGGTGCGCATCCTGCAGCCAGTGCCACTGCAGGATGGACGCCTCGAGCAGCGTGGTCGGGGTGTCCGCGTTGTACTCCAGCAGCTTGGCCGGGCTGGAGCCGTCGTAGCGCAGGTCGAAGCGGCCGTACAGGTGCGGGTCGGAGCGCTTCCAGGACGCCGCGACGCCCTCCCACGTCCAGTCGGGCAGCGCGAAGTCCTTGTACCGCTCGGTGGTGACCACGTGGTCCACCGCCTCCAGGCACATCGAGTGCAGCAGCTCGGCGTCCGCCTCCATGGACAGCACCTCGTCCATGTCGAACACGTAGTGCACCGACTCGTCCCAGTACGACCTCGGCGCGCCGCCCTTGCCCCGCCCTGGCGTGCCGAACACCATGCCCTGCTCGGCGACCTTCTGCTGCCAGCCCGGCCGGACCGGGCCGGTCTCCCTGCGCATCAGCTGCCGCCGGAGCGGCCGGACTCGCCGCTCACCCCGAACCCGCCGCGCGAGACGCTGGAGGACCCGGCGACCGTCTTGCCGGACGGGGTGCGCACCGTGGCGTTCTTCGGCGGCACCGTGGTACCGCCGGTGGCCACCTGGCCGATACCCCCGCCGCCACCGTAGTTGTAGTGGTACTGCCGGTTGCCGCCGCCGATGAAGATCGGGATGAAGCCGAACCCGCCGGAGTGGTACTGCCCGGCGTCCGAGGCCGGCCGCACGCAGTTGTCGTCGCTGACCACGACGTTGTCCGGGCCGACGCAGCGGGCCTGCACCTGCTGCTCGTCGCCCCCGCTTGCCGAGTAGGCGATGGCCACCAGCGCCACCACACCGACGGTGACCGCGCCGCCGATGAGCACCCGCTTGCGCTTCTTGGCCGCTTTCTCCTCCGCGTCCCAGCGGGCGGCCTCTTCCTCCTTGGCCCGCAGCGCGGCCTGCTGGCGGGCCCGCCGCTCGGCCAGGGTCGGCTCGCGCCGGGCGGTGCTCTCCGCGTCCTGGTAGCTGATGCTGCCGGCCCGCCGGGGCGCGCTCGACTCCGCGTCGTCGCCGGCGCCCGAAGGGGCATCGGACGGGGTGTCCGACTCGGCCTGCTCGGAGCCGGACTCCGAATGCGGCGCGGCCTCGGGCTTTTCGGGCCCGGATCGGTCGGACCCGTGCCATTCGCCGGCCTGCTCGGGCTGGGACGCCTCAGCGCCTTCCGAAGAGGAGGCTGAGGGCCAGAGGTGGTCGATCGACTCCGGGTGCGCGGTCGGGTCGCGGCGCGGGCCACCGTCGTCGGGCTTGCCGCCGGACCCCGTCCTGGGATCGTCACCGCTCGTACTCATCTGATCACCCCGCGCACCGTACCGGCCGTTCCTGCGTGCGAACACTATCTACCGTGGTCACACTCGCTCCCACCTGTTTACTCGACCGCTCGTCGGCCGATTTGCTACGCCCGGCCGATCGACGGCGTGTCCAGGTCGACATTAGCCGCAGCCGAGGAACCAACCACCGCGCCGGCGCCCCCCGGCGGCCGCCCCGCTCCGCTGTCGCCGGCATGATGTCCGGGATATGGATCCGACCGCAGACCCGCGCACCTGGCGCGGCAGTGACGCCAGCCGTAACGGCGGCTCGGGCGCGGACCGGTTCGCGCCGGACGGGCCAGAGCCGACCCATCCGGCATCGGACACCGGCGAGTTCCACTACGGCGGGTTCGACCATCGGGACCGCACCTACCCGGCCCTGGACGCCCCGACCGAGGACCGCCTGAGGTTCGACTACTCGGCACAGGACTACCCGGCACAGGACTACTCGGCACAGGACTACTCGGGCCACGACTACCTGGGCCGCGGCTATTCGGCGCCGGAATATTCGGCGCCGGAATATTCGGCGCCGGGAAGCTCGGGGACGAACGGTTGGGGTTCGGTCAGTTGGGGGTCGGACCAGGCGGGGTCGGGCAGTTCGGCGCTGGACAGCTGGGCAACGGACAACGCCGCGCGGGACAGCTGGGCGACGAACGGTTGGGCGTCGGACAGCTCCGCACCGGACGGTTGGGCGTCGGACAGTTGGGCGTCGGACAGCCCGGCGCCGGCTCTCTCGGACCCGGACGGCACGGAACCGGACCTTTCGCGATCGGACCGTGCGGAACCGGAACCTTCCGGACCGGACAGTTCCGAGTCGGACAGTTCCGGGTCGGACAGTCCAGGAGCGGACCGGTCGGAGCCGGACGACTCGGTACCGGACAGCCCGCAACCGGACCCTTCGAAGTCGGACTCGGACTCGGCGCTGGGCCAACCGGCACTGGGTCGCCGGTCCGCGCTGGGTCGGTCGACGCTGGACCGGCTGCCGTCGGGACGGCCGAGGTTCGACCGGCCGGCGCTGGACCGGCTGCCGCTGGGTCCGCTGGCCCGTATCCGGCTCGACCGGCTGGAGCGCCGGCACGTCGGCCTGGTGTTCGGCCTGCTGCTGGGCGCCGCCGTGATGCTGGTGGTCGCCACGCTGAGCGCGATGACCGGCAAGGAGGTGCCGGTGCTGAGCACGCTGGCCTCCGCGCCGGTGCCGGACAGCGAGCTGCCGATCGCCGAGCGCAAGCCGCCGCCGGCCACCCCGGGCAGCTGCCTGAGCTGGCGCCGCGCGGACGCCGCCGACACCGAGGTGGTCGACTGCGCCGGCCCGCACCTGTTCGAACAGGCCGGTGCGGTACAGCTCACCGAGTTCGGGTCGGACAGCCCGATGCCTGGCAACGACAAGTTCCGGCAGCTGGTCAACGACCGCTGCACACCGACGGTGAGCAACTACCTCTCCGGCAAGTACGACCCGGACGGCGCGTTCCGGGCCGGCGCGCTCAAGCCGTCGAAGAAGAGCTGGGACTCCGGCGACCGGTCGCTGCGCTGCGGTCTGCAGCGGTTCTCCCGGTCCGGCGCGCTGTACCCGATCGTCGGCAAGGTGTCCCAGCAGGAGCAGGCCGACATACAGCAGCCCGGGGTCTGCCTGGGTATCGACGGCAGGTTCATCGGCGACCCGGTGGGCTGCTCGAAGCCGCACGCGGTGGAGTCCGTCGGTTTCGTCGACCTCGGCCAGAAGTTCAAAAGCAGCTACCCGAAGGTCGGCGACCAGGACGACTACCTGCAGCCGGCCTGCACGAAGCTCGCGGACGGCTACGCCGGCGGCGACAACGTGATCAGCAGCAAGCAGATGTCCGTGCTGTGGGACAACCTGACGCCCGAGTCGTGGAACGCCGGCACCCGCAAGGTGTCCTGCAGCCTGGCTGCCCAGCTGCCGGACAAGAGCGGGTTCGCGCCGATCATCGGGTCGGTGAAGGGCCCGGTACAGGTTGGCAACCAGCCGGCCCCGCCGGCACCGGAGAGGGTCCCGCCGGGCGCCCCGGCCGCCGGTTCCGACTCGGACGCCAACCCGGACGCCGACGGCCCGCCGAACGGTTCCGGCGACTCGCCGCAGCCGGTCACCACCCCGGGCAGGGTGCTGCCGCGGCCGAACGGGCTGCCCGCGCCCCCGTCCGAGCTGCCCAGACCGGAGCTGCCCAAGCTGCCCGAGGGCGGCCTGCTCGGCGACAAGAACGGCAACGAGCACGGCAAGATCGGCGGCCGCCCGGTGCTGCCCGGCACCGACGCGGCCGACAAAACCGGCCCCTGACCCACCGCCGCGCTGCGCGAGGGTGGGTCAGCGGGCGGGACGGTCGTCGGAGCCGCCGGTCGGGTCGCCGGGCGGCGGCTCGCCTTCGGTCCAGAACTCCAGGCGCCAGGAACCCGGCCAGGGGGCGCCTTCGGCGGGGACCAGCTCGGCCCGGCCGGCGTTGGGCATGTAGCGCGTCGCCACCGGTTCGCCGAGCAGCGCCTGCGCCACGATTCGGATCGCCGCACCGTGGCTGACCAGCACGATCGGCTGCTTCGGCCGGTCCGCGTGCTCCCGCCACAGCACGTCGAGCACCGGAAGGAACCGGTCCAAGAGGTCGGCGGCCGACTCACCGCCGGGCAGCGGCCGACTCAGGTCACCGTCCGCCCAGGAGGCGAAGATCTCCTCGAACAGCTCCCGCTCCTTCGGGTCCGAGCTGTTCTCGAAGTCGCCGCAGAAGATCTCGTGCACCCCGTCGAGCACCCGTACCGGCACGGCGTGCGGCGCGGCGAGGGCCGTGGCGGTCTGTTGGGCACGCAGCGCCGTCGAGCTGTACACCGCCGCCACCGGGCGCCCGGCCAGCTGCTCCCCGGTATCCTTGGCCTGCGTCCAGCCGGTGGCGGTCAACGGCTCGCCGGGTGGCACGGTGTCCAGCCGGTGCTCCACGTTCGCCTGGGTCTCACCGTGCCGGACCAGGATCAGCACCGGTCCTGCCATGTCACCGTCCTTGCGCGTCATGCCAACGTCCCCGCGCGCACGCCGTCCAGCCAGGCCGAGGCGGCGGCGTACCGCTCCGCCCCCGGGTCGGCGCACACCGGGGCGAGCCCGCCCGCGCCGGGGCTGTTCGGCGGTGTCGCGGCGTCCGGCGCGGCGCTGCGCGGGTACGAACCGAGGTATCGCACCCGCAGGCAGCGCCGGTGCAGCGCGGCCAGCGCCTCACCCATCGCCGGCCGCGCCACGTGCCCGGTGCAGTCCAGGTGGAACCAGTACTCCTGGACATCACCGCGGCGGCCCTTGATCGGACGGGACTCGATGCGGGTCAGGTCGATCCCGCGCACCGACAGCTCGGTGAGCACCCCGAGCAGCGCGCCGGGCACGTTCTCCGTGGTGGCGGCCAGCGTGGTGCGGTCAAGCGCGGTCGGCTCCGGCGGCGGGCCCGGCGGGCGCACCAGCACGAACCGGGTCACCGCGGCAGCCTGGTCGGCGATGTCGTCGGCCAGGACCGCCAGCCCGTGCACGCCGGCCGCGACCGGCGCGGACACCGAGGCGTCCAGCTCGCCCCTTGCCACCGTCGCGGCCGCCTCCGCCGTCGAGCTGGACATCAGCACCGTGGCTTCCGGCAGGTTCGCGGCCAGCCAGTGCCGGGTCTGCGCCTCGCCGTGCGGGTGCGAGGCCACCGAGCGGACGTCGGCCAGCGCGGTGCCGTGCCGGGCCAGCAGCGCGAACCGCACCGCGAGCTGCGTCTCCGCCGCGATGACCAGCGGTGGGTCGGTGACCAGCGAGTCCAGTACCGCCGGCACGCCACCCTCGACGCTGTTCTCGATCGGTACGCAGGCCATGTCCGCCTCCCCGGCACGCACTGCCGCCAGCGCCGAGGTGGTCGTCGTGCACGGCAGCAGCCGCGCACCGTCGGACTCGGGAAGCTGGTGCAGTGCCTGCTCGGTGAAGGTGGCACGTGGGCCGAGGAACGCCAGACGGGTCACCACCCGAGCCTAAGGCCCACCGGGGCTACGGCTCATCCGGCCCGGCACGCCGTGGCGCTAGCGTTCGCCCGGTGACGGACTTCCCTGAGCTGGTACTGGTGGCGGTGGACGAGCCGATGGCCGCCGCGTGGGACGGCGTGGCGGCCGGTCGGCCATGGGCCCGGGTGCACCGGGGCTCGGTGACCGACCTCGAGGTGGACGCCGTGGTCAGCCCGGCCAACTCGGCCGGCGCGATGCGCGGCGGCATCGACGCGGTGTACTCCCGCTGGCTGCCCGGCATCGAGGACCGGGTGCGCGCGGCGATCGCGGCGGTCCATCCGGACGGCGAGCTGCCGGTCGGCGAGGCGCTGATCGTGCCCACCGGCGCGGCGACCCCGGCCTGGCTGATCAGCGCGCCGACCATGCGCAAGCCCGGCGAACGGCTGGCTCCCTCCGGCGCCGCGGCCGCGGCGGCCGCGCGGGCGGTGCTGCGGGTGTGGGCGCTCGGTGAGCTGCCGGACGGCCGGCCGGTGCGCGAAGGGGTGCGGTCGCTGGCCCTTCCCGGCCTCGGCACCGGCGTCGGCGGCCTGTCCCCGGCCACCTGCGCGACCCGGGTCGCCGAGGCACTCGACGAGCTACTCGGTCCGTGAGTGTTGGGGGGGGGGGGG
>DASYBQ010000035.1:0-60433 GCA_036500625.1 Pseudonocardia sp.
CGAGACGATGTCACCACCCGCGGAACGGATACCTAGCAAGACTTCCGCTTGCGCGTCCAAATCGTCGCGACGGTCAAGCCGAGACGATTCGGAAACCATCACAGTGGTGTAGTCCCCGCGCTGAATATCAGCGATCGCCTCACGCAACGCCGGCTCTTGCGTCCCGTGACTGGCGGAGTACCCGTGAAGCTTAAACCACTTCACAATCGTGATTCCGCGCTGAGCGGACTCCTCAGTGAGGATCTTGATCTGTGAGATCTCGTCTTGGCTGCCCGTGGACACCCTGACGAACCCTGCGCCTCGCTCGCCCACTGTCCCATCCTAAGGTGTTGGCGCCGTCTGCGGCCCTACACCGTGTACACTACCCGACAACCTACGATCCGATCGTCCTCGCGCACGCCCGTGCACTGCTCACCAACACCACCGACGAAGGCGTCACCGACTACATCGACGCCGACGTGCGCGACCCCGACCAGATCATCACCGACGCACGTAACGTACTGAACTTTCGTGAGCCGATTGCGGTCTTTCTGTTGGGCATCCTCGGCCACGCCGCCGAGACCGCCGACCAGATGCACTTCATCACCAATCGTCTGATGACAGCTGTGCCCTCCGGTAGCTACCTCGCCATCGAGGACGGCGCCGATATCGGTCACGAGGGCCAGCACGAGGCCGCCGCGCTGCACGATTACCACCTGCGCACCCTCGATGAGTTCCGCGCCTGCTTCGATGGACTCAAGCTGGTGGAACCAGGTCTCGTGCCGGTCAACACCTGGCGACCTGGCACCACCGACATCGGAACCATCCGACCGCTGCACGCTCGCGTGGCGGTCGGCCGCAAGCCGTGAGCGGCCGGGTCAGGGTTGTTCGGTCAGGGGTAGCCGGACCTGGAAGCGGGTGTTGCCCGGTTCGGACTCGACGCTCAGGTCGCCGTGGTGGCGGTTGACCACCACCCGCCAACTCACGTCGAGGCCGAGGCCGGTGCCCTCCCCCACGCCCTTGGTGGTGAAGAACGGCTCGAACACCCGCTTGCGGATGTCCGCCGCGATGCCGGGGCCGGTGTCCGCGACCTCCACCAGCAGCCAGTCCTCGTCCCGCGCGGTGCGCACGGTCAGCGTGCCGGTCCCTCCCATCGCCGCGAGCGCGTTGTCGATCAGATTGGTCCACACCTGGTTCAGCTCGGCCGGGTAACCGGGGATCGTCGGCAGCGTCCGGTCGAAGTCCTTGACCAGAGTGACGCCCTTGCCGAGCTTGGCGCCGAACATCACCAGCGTCGCCTTCAGACCCTCGTGCACGTTCAGCCACTGAAACGGCGCCCGGTCCAGCTGGGAGTACTGCTTGGCCGCGCCGACCAGCGCGGTGATCCGGGAGGTCGAGTCGGTGATCTCACGCAGCAGGCTCTCCGTCTCGACGGTGTAGGCCAGCCAGCGCATCGCACCGTCCAGCGATGCGTCCACCCCGTTGATCCGGGTGGCTGCCCGGACCCCTTCCAGGTCGGCGATCCGCAGCCCGCCGGCCACGAACACCGGGGCCAGGTCCCAACTGCCGCCCACCCCGTGGTCCTGCAGCCAGTCGGTGAGCTCGTCCTCCAGGTCGCTGGTGGCCACCGCCGAGAGCTCCGGCGCGTCGTGTACCCGGTCGGCGAACTCTTCCTGCAGCCCGGTCAGCGCGAGCAGCGCGTCCTTGTCCAGCTTGCCCTCGGCCAGCATCGCCAGCTTGTGTCGCATCCCGGCGACCCGGTCACGCAGCGTCGAGGCCGCCCTTGCCGCGGCGGCCGCCGGGTTGTTCAGCTCATGGGTGAGCCCGGCGGACAGCTTGCCGAGCGCCAGCAGCCGTTCCCGCTGCCCGGTGATCGCCTGGCCGCGCCGGGTACCAAGCACCATGCCCTGCAGCAGGTGCACCGCCATCGGGAACCACTTGCGGAACGCCAGTGCGAACTTGCCGACCGGCAGCGCCAGCAGCCGCACGTCGGTGACCGCCCGCGCGCTGCTGGCATAGCCGTTCTCCAGCGACTCCTCGAGGTAGAAGCTGACCGCGCCCAGGTACACGCCGACCTGGTCGGTGCGCGCGGTCTCCACCCGATCGCCGCCGATGGTCCGGGCGGTCGCGATAGTGCCAGACAGCAGCACCCAGAAACAGCGGGCCGGCTCCCCCTCGGCGAACACCTCGGTGTCCGCGCCGAACTCGACCACGTCGCCGTGCTCGTCGATCCAGTCCAGCTGCTCGTCGGTCAGGTCGGTGAACAGGAACAGCTCACGCAGCTGATCCTTCGTCATGTCGGTGCTCATTGCTCTCCCAAGTACCGGTGTACCAGGGTGACGGCCATCGCGCCCTCGCCAACCGCGGAAGCGACCCGTTTCACCGACGCGGCACGCACATCGCCGGCCACGAACACCCCCGGCACGCTGGACTCCATGTAATAGGGGTCCCGGGATAGCGCCCAGCCGGGCGGGCGCCGGTTCTCCCGGACCAGGTCGGGCCCGGTCCGCACGAAACCGCGCTCGTCCCGGACCAGCACGCCGTCGAGCCACTCGGTCCGAGGCGCGGCGCCGATGAAGACGAAAAGGTACGGGCTGTCCATGGTCTCGGTACCGCCGTCCTGGGTGTTGCGCAGCGTCAGCCGCTCCAGGTGTTCGTCGCCATGCACCTGCGCGACCTCGGTGTGGGTGCGCACCGAGATGTTGTCGATCTGGTCGAGCTGCTGGATCAGGTAGTGCGACATGGACGCCTGCAGCGACTCGCCCCGGATGAGGATCACCACCCGCTTGGCGTGCCGGGCAAAGAACACCGCCGCCTGCCCGGCGGAGTTCGCCCCACCCACGATGTAGACGTCCTGACCGGCGCACGCCGGCGCCTCGGTGACCGCCGACCCGTAGAACACCCCGCGCCCGGTCAGCTCGGCAACGCCAGGGGCGTCCAGCTGCCGGTAGGCGACCCCGGTGGCCAGCACGATGGAGTGCGCGGCGATCTCGGTGCCGTCGCCGAAGTGCACCACCCGCGCCGAGCCGCGCGCCTCGAGGCCGGTCACCTCGCGGGCGGACAGCGTCTCGGCACCGAACTTCCGCGCTTGGCGGCGAGCCCGGTCGGTCAGCTGGGCGCCGGACACCCCGTCCGGGAAGCCCAGATAGTTCTCGATCCGCGAGCTCTGCCCGGCCTGCCCACCGGTGGCCTGTCGCTCCACCAGCACGGTGCGCAGGCCCTCGGAGGCGCCGTACACCGCGGCACCAAGGCCGGCAGGGCCGGCACCGACCACCACCAGGTCGTAGAACTCGGCCGACGGCTTGGTGGACAGCCCCACCGCGCCGGCGATCTCGGTGTCGGACGGCTGGCACAGCGTCGCACCCTCCGGGGTGATCACCACCGGTATGTCGTCCGGGCAGGCGCCGGCCGCCTCCAGCAGCCGCAGCCCCTCCGCGTCCTCGACGCTGAAGTAGCGGTAGGGCACCGCGTTGCGCGCCAGGAAGTCCCTGGCCCGGAACGACGGCGCGGACCAGCGGTGCCCGATCACCCTGGTCTCCGCGACGGCGGTGTCCCCGGTGGCCCGCCAGGTCTCGATCAGCGCATCCACCACCGGGTAGAGCTTCTCCTCCGGCGGATCCCATGGCTTGAGCAGGTAGTGGTCCACGTCGACCAGGTTGATCGCCAGGATCGCCGCGTCGGTGTCGGCGTACGCGGTGAGCAGCGCCCGCCGCGCCCTGGGGAACAGATCCATCGCCTGCTCGAGGAACTCGATGCCGTTGAGCTGCGGCATCCGGTAGTCGGCGAGCATCGCGGCGACCACGTCCCCGCGCAGCTTCAGCTCGCGCAGCGCGTCCAGCGCATCCATCGCGGAGTCCGCACGCAGCACACGGAACTCCTCGCCGTAGCGACGTCGCAGGTCACGCGCCACCGCGCGAGAGACACCGGGGTCGTCATCCACGGTCAGCAGCACGGGCTTTCCCATGCCTCCATCCTTGCCCATTTCCGGGCCCATTTTCGGCCGGCGAGCCGTTAAGTTCCTCGGCGCGGGTTGTGTAGCGTTCTGGGTTCCGCCGGACCACCGCCACGGCGGCCAGCGCGAGGGTCAGGCCGAGCACGGTGCGCCAGCCCAGCGGTTCGCCGAACATCGCCGCGCCCCAGACCGCGGTGACCGGAGCCATCAGGAACATCAGCGCGTTCACCCGGGCCACTCCCCCGCGGCGCAGCAGCAGCCAGTACAAGCCGTAGCCCCCGAAGGTGGACAGCACCACCAGCCACACGGTCGCGAGCCAGAACCCGCCATCGCTCGGTGGGACCGCCGTACCGCTCACCGCGGCGAGCAGGGTGAACACCACCGCGCTGCTGACCCAGTGCACGGTGAGCGTGACCAACGCCGGACCGCTCGTCGCGGCCTTGCGCCGGACGAACGTCGCCGCGACCAGACAGAGCATCCCGACGAACGGCACGCCGTAGGCCCAGCCCGCCACCTGGCTGTTGGCACCGGCGTCGGCAAGGGTCACCACCAACACCCCGGCCAGGCCGAGCACCAGCCCCAGCCACTGCCGTGGCGAGACACGCTCGCGCAGCAACGGCCCGGCCAGCACCCCGACCACCAGCGGCTGGGTGCCGTCGATGAGCGCGGTGGTGCCACTGGAGACACCCAGCTGGATCGCGGCGTACACGGCGCCCAGGTAGCCGCTCTGCGAGAGCAGCCGACAACGCCTCGCGGCCGAGTCGCCTGGCGCTCCAGCAACCCAGCTGGTGGCGGTACAACACCGAGGTGAGCAGGCTCAGCGGCAGTGCCAGCGGCACGAACCGCCACATCAGCAGGGTCGGCGCGGGGGCATGGCCGACACCCAGCTTGGCGCCGATGAACCCGGAGCTCCAACAGAGCACGAAACCGAGGGCGAGCACTGCAACCACCTAAACTAAACAGATCGGTATACTCGCAGCGACTATACAGATCGGTATATAATGGTGTCATGTTGGATGAGCGCGGCTCCGCCATTGAGCAGGGACTGACCCCGGCCGCCCGCAAGGTGCTGGACGCCGCCAGCACGCTGTTCTATGCGCGCGGCATCCACGCGATCGGGGTGGACACCATCGCGGAGGCCGCCGGAGTCACCAAGAAGACGCTCTACGACCGGTTCGGTTCGAAGGACCACCTGGTGGCGGCCTACCTGGGCGCACGCGAGCAGCGGTGGCGGGCGTTCCTTGCGAGCGAGCTCGCCGACGTGCCGGCACCGGGTGCGCCACTGGCCGTTTTCGATGCCTCCGCGTGCTGGGCGGCGACCTACGCACCGCGCGGCTGCAGCTTCGTCAACGCCCGCGCCGAGCTACCCGACCCCGCCCATCCCGCGTTCGCGGTCATCGACGACGCCAAACGGGTCATGCTCGCGCTGTTCATCCGGCTGGTCGGACCGCTGGGTGCCGCCGACCCGACCGAGCTCGGTACCGCGCTGTTTCTGCTGCATGAGGGCGCACTGGTGAGCGCAGGGCTGGGCACCACGGCCGATGCCTGGGGTCACGCCAGGCGCGCCGCCGCCCAGTTGATCAACGCTTCGGACGTCGCGGATACCTAAGCCGCGGTATTTCCCCGCCGGGCTCAGCCAACCTCAGCCAACAGGGCCTACCATGTGCGCATGTTCTCCGGTGCCATGAGCCCAGTCCACTGGCTCCTCGTTCTCGTCGTGCTCATCGTGCTGTTCGGCGCGAAGCGGCTGCCCGAGGCTGCGCGAGGCCTTGGCCGCTCGGCCCGCGTGCTCAAGGCCGAGCTGAACGGGATGCGCGATGACGAGGCCAAGCCCGGCCAGTCGTCCAGCGAAGCCACGGCGTCCGGCGAGTCCACGGCGTCCAGCGAAGCCAAGGCCCGCCCCGCAATCGACTGACGTCCGCCACACCGCTCGCACGGCGACGCGGCGGCGGGCGGGTAAGTATGGGCGGCATGCTTGGTGACGACCTGCGCCTGCCCGGCGCCCCGGAATCACTGCTTTCCGACGAGCAGCTGGCGGCCCTGCCGACGAACGCGGCGCCTGCGCCCTGGCGGCTGCGGGCCAGAGCACTGGTGTGGACCGGCCGACCGGACGGACCGGCCCGCGCCGCCCTTGCCGAGATCGTCCCCGGTGAGATCAGCGTGGGCGCGACGCCGATCGCCACGGTCGGCGCGCTGATCAACTATCTGTGGACGCCGGTCGGCCGGTACTCCGAGATCATCGGCATGGTCGTGTACCGGCGCGGCGGCTCGCTGTTCACCCATGTTCCCTTCATCGCGGTGGACTCCGCGACAAGTGTGGTCGGCGGCCGCGCCAACTGGGCACTGCCCAAGGTGCTCGCCACGTTCGAGGGCCGCCCGGCCGATCGGGTGCCGATGACCGCCGAAGGTCCGAGCTGGCGGGTGACCGCGACGCCGAGGGCCAGCCGCGTCCCGCTGCCGATGTTCGCGCCCAAGCTGGTGCCGATGGTCCAGCTCACGGCGAGCGGGTCGCGTTGCTCGGCGCGGCCGGTGGGCTACGGGCTGGTCCGTCCGGCGCGGGTCGAGGTCCGGGTGGCGGGCGAGACGGCGGCCGAGCCGTCGTTGGCCAGCTGGTTCCCGGCCGGCTCGCGCACCGGCGTGCTCGGTGCCCAGCTGAGCGCGTCGCTTGGCGCACCTGTCGAGATGACGGCACCGAGCTGACTCAGCTGTGCCCGCTCGGTCCGGCGGTCACCGGATCCCGGTGACGGTCCAGGTCTGGCTGGCCGCCTTGCACCCGGTGTACGGCGACTCGCGGCGCACGGTGCCCTGCACACTCGCGGCACCATCGTTGTCCGGCATGAACACCACGTCGATGCGGTCGACCGTGGGAATCGGCACACCGCGACAACGGCTGGCGTACTCCGGCCGCCGCGTGCCGGTGGCCAGCAAGCGGCCCCCGCTCTGGCTCAGCGGCACCTCCGATGCCCATCCCGACGCGCCGATCGTGCAGGCGTCGCCGTCGCAGCGGATCGTCCAGGTCGCGTGGTAGCTGTTGTTCGACGCGGCGCAGCCGGTGAAGTAGCCGGTGCAGGCGGCCAGGCTGCCGGTGACCGCGTAACTTCCGCGCGGACCGCTCGACCGCCCGGCGAGAGCCGCCGTCCGGCCGGCCACGACACCCGCGACAACGCCCAACGCCACCAACGCGGCTACCGCGCCGATAGCCACCCGGTGGCTCCGAGGTGGGTAGTACAGCGCGGCGGTGAGCACGGCACCGGTGACAAGGCCGCCGAGGTGGGCCGCCCAGTTGACCCCGGGAACCAGCGAGATCGCCACGCCGAGTGCCAGGAAGGCGACCACGAACCGAGGGCTGATCCGCAGTCGGCGCGCGATGGAGGCGATCCCGCCGAACACCCCGGATACCGCCCCGGAGGCGCCGATCCCGACGACCGCCGGGTCCAGCAGCAGGAAGGACAGTGCCGATCCACCGAGCGCGGACAACAGGTACGCGGTGAGGAACCTGACCCGGCCCAGCTCCCGTTCAAGTACCGGGCCCATGATCGCCAGCGACATCATGTTGCTCACGATGTGGTAGACCAGCGGCGGTGGCAGATGCACGAAAGCCGCGGTCAACAGTCGGTAGTACTGACCATCGGCGATGTCCTGGCCGCGCTCCCCCAGCGCGCCCAGCACCGCGCCCGGGTACGCCACCTCGAACAGGTAGACGACCACGTTGGCCGCGATCAGCGCGGTAGTGATCAGTGCATGCCGGAGGAATCGCGGTCGCACCCGCCCCACCCCCTCGCGCGCGGGATAAAGTTACGACGGTCGCGGCGGGCGCGACAGAGGTTACTCTCCGTCCGGCTCTGCGCGGCTGGTGCCGACAACGACCGTCGCGGTCGGCTCCTCGGTGCGGGCCACGCTCGGAATCAGCCCGTGCTGGGCCAGCGCGCCGGTCACCTCGGGTATCTGACCTTCCCCGGTCTCCAGCAGCAGATGCCCGCCCGGCGCCAGCCAGTCCGGCGCACCGGCGATGATCCGGCGCACCACGTCCAACCCGTCCTGGCCGCCGTCCAGCGCGGTGGACGGCTCGTGCAGCCGGGCCTCCGGGGGCAGCAGCTCCCGCGCCTCGGTCGGCACATAGGGCGCTACGGCGAGCACGACGTCGACGCGGCCGCGCAGCGCGCCGGGCAGCGGTTGGTAGAGATCGCCCTGGTAGACCCGCCCGCCGACCGCATCGACATTGCGAAGGGCACATCGGACCGCGACGGGGTCGCTGTCCACCGCGACCAACTCGACGTCCACCAGAGCCCGCGCCAACGCGGCACCCACCGCGCCACAGCCACAGCACAGGTCTACGACCAGCAACGCGTCGCCCGCGCGATCCCGGCGGACCAGCTCGACAGCCCGCCGAACCAACAGCTCGCTGCGCCGCCGGGGAACGAAGACCCCTGGATCGACAACCATCCGGTGCCCGCCGAACTCCACCCAGCCCACGATGTGCTCCAACGGCCGACCGGCCAGCCGCCGGTCCACCATGGCCGCGAGGTCGTCCGGCGTGCTCGCCGAGGACGTCAGCAGCAGGGCCTCGTCCTCGGCGAAGACGCAGCCGGCCCCGCGCAGCGCTGCGACAAGGGCGGTTAGCGAACCAGCGGACAGGGATACTGACATGGCAACCTTTCGGGGATGCCCAGGGAGTCGCCGAGGCGAACGTGTCGGCTGTCGACCTCAGACATCCCCGGAGGTGGCGGCTGCCCTGGATGCGGTGTGGCCAGCGGTCCGGCTGGGTCAGCGGCACTTGGCGACGTGCTCGTCAGGGCATTCCGCGCTGGCATCACCGCAGGTCACCCCTTACCAAGACCCGAACTCCCGGTGGTTCCGGGTCGGGATGTTGCTGGCGTCGTTGAAGAGGTCGGGTCGGGGGTGGATCACGGGAGATCTCCTCCCGATCCGACTACATCAACATCTTCCGCACTGCGGATATCCTCCCCCAACCGAATCATCAAGATCAAATGCTACGACCAGCTGAGCCCAGGAACAACAGCGCGGACATCGGCTCCGGTCACCCCAACAGCGTGAGCACCGGCTCCGGCAACTAAAGGTTCGAACGCGTTCCCCAACTCGCAGGGTGGTTGGCGTGACCATCCAACACATGCCCGTGATCTCGGGGAGGCAGGCGGGAGCGAAGAGTTCGGATGGGTTACCAGCCACGTTCCGTAAGATCTGCGCCACGATCTTTGACCAGTCCGAGCTGTCCGCACGCCAGATCGCTGACCATCTCAGCCGCTCCGAGCTGCTCTAGGCACAGGATAGCTACCTCGGCCGACGCCTCACCGGCGAGCGGACCGCTGACGCGCTGGATTTCGCGGTCGGGGGCTCGTGTGAGGTGCTTCATGGATAAATCATGTGCGGATCTTCAGGAGCGGCCCCTGACACAGAGTCTGACCTGGGGTTTTGCTCCTCCGACTGGACTCGAACCAGTAACCCTGCGATTAACAGTCGCATGCTCTGCCAATTGAGCTACGGAGGATCGCCGTCTTCTGTGATGGCATCGCCACCAGCGGGAGCAACCTTAGCGCATCGGGTTCGCCACCTTGCGGGGTACTCCCGGGGGTCGGCGCACCGACTGGCGCCGCGGCAGTATAGACAGTCGACGATCCTGGGAGGAAGCTGTGTTGATCCCGTTCATGGTGGGGGCGGCGGTCGGCTACGTGCTGGGCGCGCGCGCCGGACGAGAACGCTACGAGCAGTTAGCCAGCACCTACCGGCGGGTAGCGGACCACCCTGCGGTACAGACCGCGGCGGGTATCGCGAAGGCCAAGGTAGTGGATGCGGCGAGCACCGCGACCGGGTTCCGACGCGAGCCAGGCGGCCGCTAGCAGCCGTCTAGCCGGCGGTTCTTGCCACCAGGAACAGCCGACGGAACGGGAACCAGGTAGTTCCGTCGGGCCGGGGTGGGTAGGCCTCGCGCAACCGAGGCGCCAACTCCGTCTGGAACCGTGCCCAGTCGGCCTCGCCCAGAGCCGCTTCGACCGGGCGCAACGCGGTCCCGGTGATCCACTTCAGCACGGCGTCCTTGCCGGTGAGCCGATGCAGGTAGCTGCTCTCCCAGGCGTCTACCTCGGCTCCGGTGCCGGCCACCGGCTCGGCGTACTCCGCCGGGGTGGCCACCGCCAGTTCGTCGCGTACCTGGACCCGCCCGCGCCAGGCGGGCTCGGTGAGCAGCTCGCGGACGAGCACGTGCGACGGCGCGGCGAAGTTGCCCGGTACCTGCATGGCGAACCAACCACCCGGCGGCAACTCCCCCATCCACCGCGCCAGTAGTTCCTGGTGGCCGGGCACCCACTGCAGCACCGCGTTGCACACCACCACGTCGTCGACCGGCCCCGGGTGCCAGTCCCGCACGTCGGCCTGGCGAGCGGGCACGCCGCGGCCGAGGGCGTCGGCCACCATCTCCGGCGAGGAGTCCAGCGCGTCGATCGCCGCGGCCGGCCAGCGCCGCCGCAGCAGCCCGGTGAGATGGCCAGGTCCGCAGCCCAGGTCGACCACCCTGCGGGGGTCGGTGTGCCCGACGCGGGCGAGCAGGTCGTGGAACGGGCGGGACCGGTGGTCGTCGAAAGTCAGGTATGCAGCAGGGTCCCAGCTCATGCCTCGACTCCGTACCCGGTCCGCGCGGTGCCAGCCGCCGGCTCGCCGACGTTCACCGATGCTCCCTCGCTGTCGTCTTCGATGCTCACCCCGGTGTCGCCTTCAGCCGCGCGATGGCCTCCGGAGCGGCCGCGCGCAACGCGTCCTCGTCGGTACCCGGGTCTGGCCGCACTTGCAGCACCAGCCCGTCCCGGCCGGGCACGCTGCGTCGCAGGAACCAGGCTCCGCCGCCGGGCAGCTCCACCCGCTGGCGGGCCCGGATCGAGCCGGTGACCCGGGTGTGCACCAGCTCGGGCAGCCGCCCCGGCTGTTCGAGCGGGAGCTGCCGGGGTGAGCGGTCCATCAGCAGTACCGCCTCGTCCACGGTGCCGCACTCGTCGGCCTCGACCAGCCACAGCGCATCATCAGCCCAGGTCGCCTTGCTCACCAGGTGCCAGCCGACCAGTCGGCCCTCCGGCAGCCACACACCGAGGGAAGTGGCCACCACCGGGGCGCCGCCCCGCGCCGTCGCGGACGCCAGCACCCGCTCGTCGCCGGTCAGCGTGCCGGCAAAGCCCTCGGGCAGTTCCTCGCGCCCCAGCAGCCGGTGCAGCCAGCTCATACCGCTCCTGAGGCACGTTCCCGCAGCGCGATCCGGTACTGCTCGAGCGCGACCAGGTCGCCGAACAGCGCGCGGTACTCCTCCGCGTCGGCCACCGGCGAGGTGCGCTGCAGCCGGGACTTCAGCTCGGCGACCTGCCGCTCCACCATCGCGCCCTGCAACCCGGCCAGCACGCTGCTGACGTAGCGGGCCACGCTGTCCTGCTTGACACCGATGCGCAGCGGCTCCACGGACAGCTCGGTGATCAGCGAACGCATGCCGCTCTGGCACTGCGCCGCGACGGCCTCCATCCACTCGGTGTCCTCAAGGCCGGCGGCTGCACCACCGGCCTTGCGGATCCCTTGGTGCAGCCCGACGTAGGCCGGGTGGGTGAAGCTCTCGTCCGGCAGCTCGTCGTAGGCCGGCCCGACCACCGCCGGCACCTGCAGCGCCGCCTTGACCGCCTCGCGCTGCAGCCGCAGCTTGGGGTCGCCCGGCGCGGGATAGGCCGAACCGTTCTCGGTCTGCGCCCGGGCGTTCGCCCGGGGCCGCTGCTCGGTTGGCGCGCCGGCCGTCTCACGGACCCGCTGAACCACGGTGGCTTCGTCCGCCCAACCGACCCAGCCGGCCAACCGGCGGGCATACCCGTCGCGCAGTGAGCGGTCCTTGATCCGGGCTACCATCGGGACGGTGCGGCGCAGCGCGCTGACCTGGCCCTCGGTGGTGTCCAGGTCGTAGTCGCGCAGCAGACTGCGGATGGCGAACTCGAACAGCGGCTCGCGGCGGGCCACCAGATCGCGCACCGCGGTGTCGCCGGAGTGCTGGCGCAGCTCGCACGGGTCCATCCGGTCCGGCGCGATCGCGACGAACGTCTGGCCGACGAACTGCTGCTCGCCCTCGAAAGCCTTGAGCGCCGCCGACTGACCCGCCTCGTCGCCGTCGAACAGGTAGATCATCTCGCCGAGGTCGAACGAGTCGTCGCCGATGAGGCGGCGCAGTACCGAGATGTGCTCGGCGCCGAACGAGGTGCCGCAGGAGGCGACCGCGGTCGTCACGCCCGCGAGGTGCATGGCCATCACGTCGGTGTAGCCCTCCACCACCACCGCCTGCCGGCGTCGGGCTATCTCCCGCTTGGCCAGGTCGAGGCCGAACAGCAGGTGGGTTTTGCGGTATACCGGTGTCTCGATGGTGTTGAGGTACTTCGCCTCGATCGCGTCGTCGTCGAATATCCGCCGCGCGCCGAAGCCGACCACCTCACCGCCCAAGTCCCGGATCGGCCAGAGCAGCCGACGGCGGAACCGGTCGATCGGCCCCCGCCGCCCCTCCTTGGACAGGCCGGCCTTGGTCAGCTCGTCGAGCGTGAAGCCCTCACCCAGCAGGTGTTTGGTCAGCCCGTCCCACTCGGCCGGGGCGAAACCGCAGCAGAAGCGCGTGGCGGCCGCCGCGTCGAAGCCTCGGCTGGTGAGGAACTGGATCGCCGGCGCCGCCTCCGGGGTGCGCAGCCGGGCGGCGTAGAACTCGGCGGCTTTGCTGTTGGCCTCCAGCAGCCTGCTACGGGTGCCCTTCTCGCGCTGCACCGAGGAGCCGCCGCCGGTGTAGGTCAGCCGGACACCGACCTTGTCGGCGAGGCGCTCCACTGCCTCCACGAAGCCGAGATGTTCGATCTTCATCACGAAGTCGATCACGCTGCCGCCCTCGCCGCAGCCGAAGCAGTGGAACGTCCCGTGCGTGGGGCGGACGTTGAACGAGGGCGACTTCTCGTCGTGGAACGGGCAAAGGCCCTTCAGCGAACCGGCCCCGGCCCGGCGCAGCGCGACGTACTCGCCCACCACCTCGTCGACCCGGGCCCGGTCACGGACCAACGCGATATCCGCGTCCCTGATCCGGCCAGCCACGGCAGCGAGTCTATGCCGGCACCCCGACAGCCCCGGGCCGGCCGGGTCAGGGATCGAGCACAAGGCAGAACGGGTGGCCCGCCGGGTCGAGGTAGACGCGGAAGTGCTCCGACGGCTGCGTCTCCGCCTTGCGCGCGCCGACCGCCAGCACCCGGCGCTCCCCCTCGTCCAGATCGGGCACCGCGAAGTCGAGGTGGACTTGCTGAGAATGCTGGTCGCCGGGCCATATGGGCGGCCGGTGACCGGGGGCGAGCTGGCAGGCGATGGTCACGGGGCCATCGGACCGCAGCTCGAACCAGTCGCCGTACTTGGACTCGGCCACCGGCCAGCCGGTGATCTCCGAGTAGAATCGCGCCAGCTCCGCCGGGTCGGCGCAGTCGAGCGCGACGACACTGAGGTTCGCAATAGGCGTCATGCCGGGAAGGTAGCGACGGGCACCGACAGAATCGGCCGGACCGTATGCGCTCGTCGCAGCCAGGCTCCCTTCCGTCGACGGGTAGCTCCGCCCGCCGATGTGGTTGGGACGATCGGCGCCCCGGGTGGCCGCCGTCCGGTCCAAGCCCTCCCATCCCGTTACCGTTTCCTGGGTGTCGATCACGCTGGACATCGAGGAGCACCGCGCTCACCTGATCGGCGTGGGCTACCGGATGACGGGCAGCCTTGCCGACGCGGAGGACGCGGTGCAGGAGGCGTGGTTCCGGCTCAGCCGGCTCAGCGACCAGCAGCGGGCCGCCATCCTCGACCCGAGGGGCTGGCTCACCACGGTGGTCGCCCGGCTGTGCCTCGACCGGCTGCGCTCGGCGGCGGTGCGCAGGGAAAGCTACCTGGGGCCGTGGCTGCCGGAGCCGCTGGTCAGCACCAGCGAGGCGGACGACCCGCTGGCTGTGCTGGTGCGTGACGAGGACGTCCGGATGGCCGCCATGGTGGTGCTGGACCGGCTCAGCCCGCCGCAGCGGGTGGCCTTCGTGCTGCACGACGCACTGGCCCTGCCCTACGCCGAGATCTCTCAGGTGCTGAGCTGCACGGTCGCGGCCGCCCGCCAGCATGCCAGCCGGGCACGCCGGGTGGTCGCCGAAGCACCGCCGCCCCCGAGGGCCGAACCGGCCGACCAGCGGCGCGCGCTCACCGATCTGGCGGATGCGTTGCGCCGGGGAGACCTGCGGGCACTTGTCTCGCTGCTGCACCCGGATGCGGTGTTCATCAGCGACAGCGGCGGTATGACACCGGCGGCACGGCGGACGGTCGCCGGGGCGGAGAAGATCGCCCGGCTGCTGCTGGGGCTGCGGGAGCGCTACGGTGCGAGCCTGATGGAGAACTGGGCCGCCGTGCTGGTAAACGGCGAGCACGGCTACCGCTCGGGCGGCCAGGGCGACGCGCCCGAGGCGGTCACCTCGATGACCGTGCGTGATGGGCGCATCGCCGCGCTCTACTCCGTGCTCAGCCCGGCGAAGCTGTCCCGGGCTATCCCCCGGACGCTGCGCCGGGCCAGCAACGTCGTCGTTGACTGACCAGCGGGGCGGGCGCCCACCCGGTCAACCGGCGGTAGGCAGCCAGTTCCCGTGAATGCCTTCCGGCACCCGGGTAGGCAGGTGCACGGCGGCGACCGTGTCCAGCGTCGCGGCGTCGAGCAGCACGAGGTCGCTGCGGTCGGTGCTGCGGTCGTGGACGAGTCCCATCAGCACCCCGTCGTCCTCGGCCGAGTCAGGCGAGCTCGGCTCGAACACGAACTCGCCGGGCTGGCGATGCTGGCCGAACTCGCGGGTGGCGGTGCTGTCGGTGTCCAGGTCGTGCTTGAGCAGCACGGCCGGCCGTCCGGTGCGCTCGTCAGGCAGCCCCTGGGCATACCCGTAGCGGTTTCGCCGGCCGAGCAGGCGTTCGTCGATGCGCGGGAACTCCTGCGCGCGGTCGTCCACCCGCTCCTCGCGGACCTTGCCGCCGGTCAGGTCGACGGTCCAGCGGTCGAGCGTGGGACCCTCGATCGATGCTCCGCCTAGGTTCGGCCCGTTCCGGTCGGTGGCAAACATCGTCGGATGGCGCACGAGATCGAGCACGATGCTGTCGCCCTCGTCGTAGGCGTTGAGCGGGTGGAAGACGTAGCACGGTTCGACGTCGAACCAGCGCACGTCCCGGTTGCCGCCCTCCCTCGGCATGACGCCGATCCGCGCGGGATAGGCCGGGTTCCACCGGTACGGGTACCCGCCGCCGGGGCGCAGGCGCTGGATAGACATGGCGGTCACCGGGTCGGGCACCCGGACCCGGCCGACGAGCGCCGAGAGCACCAGCCGGGCCGGTGCCCGCAGCAGCCGGGGCACGGTCAGCTGGGCACCCTGTCGTGTGTCGAACGTGACCGGCAGGTCGTAGAACACCACGTACCTCTCGGTCAGCGAGAAGTCATGCATCATCGGGCTACCGGTGACGGTGACGTCCACCGTGCGGCGGGCCCGCCCGTCTCGGCCGATGACCGAGTACTGCACCGTGTTGCCCCGGCCGAAGTGGTACGAGACCGCATGCAGCTCGCCGGTCTCCGGGTCCCGTTTGGGGTGGGCGGTGTAGCCGCCGCGCAGCGTGCCGTCGAAGTCGCACGGCCCGATGGTGTCCAGCTCGTCGGTGAGCTGGTAGCTGGCGTTGCCGCCTTCGACGAGTGCGATCGTGCGTCCCGCGTGCCTGATCACATTGGTGTTCGCGCCGATGGCCTCGGCGCCGGCCCTGAGCCGGACCTTTCGAGAGGGCTCGCCCAGCTCGCGGGCCACGTGGGGGGCGCGCACCCACCGGTTGCGGTACCACCGCGCCCGCCCGTCGCACAGCCGCACCCCGTGCACCATGCCGTCGCCCATGAACCAGTGGTACGCGGCCGGGTCGACCTCGGAGACCGGGTTGGGCCCGTTGCGCAGGTAGCGCCCGTCCAGGTGCGCGGGGATCGCGCCGGTCACCGGGAGTTCGGTAACGGTCTGTTCCTGACGTACCGGGGCGAAGTTCCCCTCCAGGTAGGTGTTGCTCATGTCTACCGCCTCCACTGAGCTTGCACGGCTATAACTCGGTTATAGCCGAGACTATAACCGAGTTCTAGTAGGCTGCCAAGAGTGCAGGCCAAGAGCACGGCGAACGGCGGGACCGGGGACGGCAACACCGCGGTCACGGACCGCTTGGTGCAGGCGGCGATACGGCTGCTGAAGGAGGAAGGCCCCAGCGCCGTGCAGGCGCGGCGGCTGGCCCGCGAGGTGGACGCCTCGACGATCGCCGTCTACCACTACTTCGGCGGCATGCCGCAACTGCTGCGCGCGGTGTGCGACGAGGGATTCCAGCTGCTCGACAGCGCGCTGGGCGCGGTGCCGGTCACCGAAGAACCGGTCGTCGACCTCATCCGCCAGGCCATGGCATACCGGGCTACCGCACGGCACAACCCGCACCTCTACGACCTGATGTTCGGGTTGGCCGCCGCCGGCGGACACCGCCCGGCCGAGAGCGCACCGGCACGTCAGGCAGAGTCCGCCTACGGCCACCTCGTCTCCGCCTCGGCGCGAGCGGTCGCCGGTGGCCGGATACGCCGAGGCGACCCGGAGCACGTTGCCGCCCAGCTGTGGAGCCTGCTGCACGGCTTCGTCACCCTCGAGCTCGCCGGGCACCTCGACAAGTTCCCTGACGGCGTCACCGGGGTGTTCATCCCGCTCGGCACCAACCTGCTCGCCGGCCTCGGCGCGGATCCGGAACACCTGGCGCGGTGTGCCGCCGAGGCCCTCGCATCACGGTGAGTGAGCGCGAAAATCGCTCTTGAGCTCGCCCGCATCCCGACATATCGTTGCGTCCACGAATTAGTTGCAGCACTGCAAACGTTTGAGGTGGGTGCCGTGCCGGGTGAGCCGGATCGGCTGGCGGAACAGATCGGTGAGTTCCGCCGCGCCATGCTGCCCGGCTTGTTCGGGCAGCTCTCCCGGGGCTTCGGCGGCCTGGACCTGTCGATCATGCAGGTCGCCGCACTGTACGAGCTGGACGGCGACACCTCGCCCACCGTGCGGATGCTTGCCGACCGGATCGGCCGCTCGGTCTCCGCGACCAGCCGGTTGGTCGAGCAGCTGGTGGTCGCCGGCCTCGTCGACCGTACCGAGGACCGCACCGACCGCAGGTCGAAGCGCCTCGGGCTGACCGAGCGCGGCCGGGCAATGCTGCGGAGTTTCGAGCACACCCGAGCCAGCGCCCAGCTCGAGGTCACCCGTTATCTGAGCACCGACGAACAACGCAGGGTCGCGGACGGCATGGCGTTGCTCGCCGAAGGCGCAAGGAGACACCGCAATGACGCGCGCACCGCACAAACCCACTGACCCGCCGCCGGCCGAGACGGCCCTGGTCCTGCGGCTCGAGGAGATATCGGCCGCGATGCTGCCCACGGTGGGCGGCAAGGCCGCGAACCTCGGCGAGCTGACCCGAGCGGGGCTACCGGTCCCGCCGGGTTTCTGTCTCACCACCGAGGCCTACCGACAGGTGGCGGCCAGCGTCCCTGGCCCCGAGCTGGCCACCGTGCTCGACGCGCTTGATGCCGCGCCCACGCCCGCTGAGCTGGCCCAGCTGGCGGCGCGGGCCAGGAAGGCCCTGCTCGGGGTACCCGTGCCGGCCGTGATCCGGGACGGGGTCGCCGCCGCGTACCAGGCGCTCGGGCCGGAGGTCCCGGTGGCGGTGCGCTCGTCGGCCACCGCCGAGGACCTGCCGTCGGCCAGCTTCGCCGGCCAACAGGACACCTACCTCAACGTGGTCGGCCCTGCCGAGGTGTCGGACGCGGTGCAACGCTGCTGGGCGTCACTGTGGACCGAGCGCGCGGTCAGCTACCGGGCCGCCAACGGCGTCGACCACCGCGCGGTGCGGCTGGCCGTCGTGGTGCAGCGAATGGTGGACGCCGAGGTGGCCGGCGTGATGTTCACCGCCAACCCGGTGACCGGGCGGCGCGGTGAGACGGTCATCGACGCCAACCCTGGCCTTGGCGAGGCGGTGGTGTCCGGCGCGGTGAACCCGGACCGGTTCGTGGTGGACGGCGAACGCGGCGACATCCGGGAGCGGCGGCTCGGCGACAAGCGGTTGACGATCCGGGCGCTGGCCGGCGGCGGCACCCAGACGCGGCGGTCGTCCGGCGACGCCGACCGCGCCTGCCTCACCGACCGGCAGCTGCGGGAGCTGACCACGCTCGGCCAGCGGGTGCAGCGCCACTACGGTGCGCCGCAGGACACCGAGTGGGCGCTCGGCGCGGACGGCACGCTCTGGCTGACCCAGGCGCGGCCGATCACCACGCTCTACCCGCTTCCGGATGAGCCGGCCGACGGTATCCGGGTGTACTTCTGCGCCAGCCTCGCCCAGGGACTGGTCGGGCCGATCACCCCGATGGGCCTGGCCGCGTTCCGGGCGATGAGCTCGGGATTCTCCATCCGGACCGGTGGACCGGTCACCGATCCGCTGGCCGGCTCCGAGCTGATGGTCACGGCCGGCGCCCGGCTGTTCCTGGATGTGACGGGAGCGCTGGCCAGCCCGGCGGGCGGGCGGCTGCTGCCCAGGGTGCTGGACGTGATGGAGGCCCGCTCGGCGGTGGTACTGCGCTCGCTGGCCACCGAACGCACCGGCTCGTGGTGGCCGTTCCTGCGCCGGATGCTGCCGGTGCTGGTGCGCTACCGGATCCCGCCCCGGGTGGTGTTCGGGGCGTTGTGTCCGGCGGCCGCCCGGCGGCGGCTGGACCGGTTCGGCCAGCAGCTGCGCACCCGGCTGGCGCGCCGGCAGGGCCTCACGCCCGAGCAGCGGCTGGATGTGGCGCGGGAGCTGCTGAACTCGTCGTTCCTGCCCATTGCCGCCACCGTCGGGCCGGTCGCGCTCGGCTCCGCGTTCGGCATGTTCGGCCTGGCTTCGGCCCTGCTCGGCAAGGATGCCGGGCCCGGCGAGCTGGCCGGTGTGCTGCGCGGCCTCCCGCACAACGTGACCACCGAGATGGATCTGCAACTCTGGGCGCTGGCCGGGCGGCTCGGCGCCCACAGCGAGGCGCGGCGGGCGCTCACGGACATACCGGCCGCTGAGTTGTCCCGCCGGTACCGGACCGGTGAGCTACCGAGGGCGCTGCGGTCCGGGGTCGCCGAGTTCCTGGGCCGCTGGGGGCACCGGGCGGTGGCGGAGATCGACCTCGGCCTGCCCCGCTGGTCGGAGGACCCCCGACACATCTTCGGTGTGCTGGCCAACTACCTGCGCGTCACCGACCCGGCCGCCGCCCCGGACGCGCAGTTCCGCAACGGCGCCGCGGCGGCCGAGGAGACGATCCAGCGTCTGGTGACGCGGGCCGGCGGCCTGCGTGGCGTGCTGGTCGGGTTCGCGCTGCGCCGCGCCCGCGAGCTGGCAGGGCTGCGCGAGCTGCCCAAGTACCACTTCATCGAGGTGCTGGCCTCGGTGCGGCGCGAGCTGACCGAGGTGGCCGAGGCGCTGGTCGCCGCCGGCCGGATCGACGCGGTGGACGACCTGTTCTTCCTGACCCTTGCCGAGGCAGGCCAGGCGCTGCACGGCAGCGACCCGAGAACGCTCATAGCCGGCCGGCGGGAGCAGTACCAGGACGAACGGCACCGCCGCCGGGTGCCGAGGGTGCTGCTGTCCGACGGCACCGAGCCGGAGGCACTGGCCAAGGTGGCCGTCGACGAGAACGGCCTGGTGGGCACCGCCGCGTCGACCGGCACGGTCACCGGCATCGCCCGGGTGGTGCTCGACCCGGTTGGCGCGCACCTGGAACCGGGCGAGATCCTCGTCGCGCCGTCCACCGACCCGGGCTGGACGCCGCTGTTCCTCACCGCCGGCGCCCTGGTGATGGAGATGGGCGGGGCGAACTCGCACGGCGCGGTGGTGGCCAGGGAGTACGGCATACCCGCCGTGGTCGGCGTCGCCGACGCGACCACCCGGATCACCACCGGCGACCGGGTCACCGTGCACGGTGCCAGCGGCCTCATCACCCTGCACCCGGCCGACGGCTGACCCTGACCGTACTCCGGATCCCCCACCAGGCTCGTGAGTGGCGAGTGACCTCCTGGGGGCACCGCCACTCTCACGAGGGTGGGCGGGCGGCGGGGGTTGCTCGACGGTCGCGGCGGTGGCGCAGGACTCGGTCCACCAGTACGCCGGCGGCGCCGAGGTAGTTCTCAGGCCTGGCCAGTTCGGTCACCCGGTCCCGGTCGAGCTGGCAGCCGTCCTCGGTGGCCAGCTCGACAATCAGCTCGGGAAGCGGCCGCCCTGCCGAGGCCGCCTCGGCGGTGGCCTTGGTCAGCAGTGCCTTTGCCGGTCCCTTCCCCAGTACGGCCGCGAGGTGGACGGTGATCCGTTCGGACACGATCGCCCCGCCGGTCAGCGAGAGGTTGCGCCGCATCCGTTCCGGGAACACCGTCAGTCCCTCGGTCAGCGCCACGGCGTTGCGGGCCGCGCCGGCGGTCATCCGCAGGGACTCGCGCAGCGGCTGCCACTCCGCGTGCCACCCTCCCGCCGACCGCTCGTCCTCCACCACCATCGACCCGAACAGCACCGATGCGTGCGCCGGCACCTGACGGGCCGCCGTGGCGATCGCGGTGGCGAACACCGGGTTCCGCTTCTGTGGCATCGCGGAGGAGGCCCCCCTGCCCGCCTCGGTCGCCTCGGCCAGCTCACCGACCTCGGTCCGGGTCATCACCTGGACGTCCAGGGCGATCTTGCCCAGCGCACCGGTCACGAAGCTGAGGGTGGCCGCCACATCGGCCAGTGGGGTCCGGATGCTGTGCCACGGGACCAGCGGCACGGCAAGGCCCAGCTTCGCCGCGAACGGCGCCACCAGCTCGACCGCGTCGCCACCGGCATCGGCACAACTGGCGTACTCCTGGTACGCGGCGAGGGTCCCGGCGGCTCCGCCGAGCGACGCGGGCAGCGCGCCCAGCACGCGCTCGACCCGTTCGACCGCGTCGAGCACCAGCAGCAGCCAGGTCGCCGCTTTCAGGCCGAAGGTGGTCGGCACCGCGTGCTGGGTGAGGGTGCGACCGGCCATCGGGGTGTCGCGGTGGGTCTCGGCGAGGGCGGCGAGCGCGGCCGAGGTCCGGTCCAGGTCCCGCGTGACCCTGCGCAGCGTCCGTGCGCAGACCAGCATCGCCGCCGAGTCCAGGATGTCCTGGCTGGTGCTGCCCCGGTGCAGGTACTCGGCCGCCGCCGGATCCTGCTCGGCGACCGCCGAAGTGAGCTCGGACACGAACGCGACAACCGGGTTCCCGGTGGCCCGGACACCCGCGACAACCGGGTCCAGGTCCAGCTCAGCGGTCTGTGCGACCTTCCCGATCGTCTCGGCCGCGCTGACCGGGATGACCCCCAGCTCCGCCTGCGCGTGTGCCAGCGCGGCCTCCACCTCCGCCATGGCGCGCAGCCACGCCCGATCGTCGAGCAGCTCGTGCACGTCGGTGTCGGCCCAGCTGGGCGAGAGCATGCCGCTGTCCGCCGCCCGACCCAGTGGCGGGCGCAGCGCCTCGGCGCCGTCCGGATTCGCCGTGCCTGCGCCCGGTGGCCTCATACGATCAGCTCCAGCAGCTCGGTGTCGTCACCCGGTTGGCTCGGTCCGAGGCGCACCCGCTCGACCGGACGCAGGTCGAGCACGGCGCGGGCTATCGCATCGGAGTCGCCGAGCGACACCGAGTCCACGCCGGGGCGGATTCCGGCCGCCGTCACCCAGTGCACCGCCTCGGTCGGCACGCCGAGCGCGAACCGGCGCGGGTGGGCCCGGCCGAGGGCGTCGACGACCCGGTACGGCCGCTCGGTGACCGCCAACCCACCGGTCTCGTAGCACTCGCCCGACGCCGAGTCGATGCGGTACGGGGCGCACTGGCCGGTACCCAGCAGGTGGCGCAACAGCGGATCCTCGGTGCGGCGCAGGTCCGCCTCGGGCAGCCGCGCCTCGATCAGCGTCCGCGCCGGCTCCGGTGGTCCGGGCACCGCCACGGACTCGGCCACGAAGGCCGGCGCGGACGGGTCCAGCCGAACCCGGGTGTGCGGCCCTGTGACGTCGAGCATGCCCGCCTCGATGAGCGCGATCATCTCCTCGATGCGCCGCGCCGGGGGCCCGATGGACAGGTATGCGTTCAGCGGCGTGTACCAGCCCACCAGGTCATCCCGGTAGGAGTCGCCGTCGAGCCCACCGTGGTCGACCACCAGCCGGACTTCGTTGCGCAGGTCACGCAACACGTCGAGGGCGGCCTTCACCGGTCCGTCGACGTTGCCGGCGCGCGCCGCGGCCACATCCTCGGCGAGGTGGCGAAGCAGCCACCGGCGAAACTCCGCCCGGTCGGCGAACTCCAGCCCGGCGCACGGGTAGGCGACACGCTGCCAGTCCCAGCGCTCACCGGCGGGGATGCCCATCTCGTCGAGCAGCCGGCCGCGCGCGGCGGCACCGTCGGCGTGCACGAAACGCTCGGTGAACTCCGCCCGGTCCCGGCCGGCCCGCTGGGCCAGCAGGCCGTAGTAGACGCTCTCCACCTCCAGGCAGATCACCGGCCAGAGGTCGGCGGCGAAGCTCGTCCGCTCGCCGGCCGCGCGCTTGGCGCGCAGCAGCCCGACGAGCTCCGGAGTGACGAACCGGGGGGTGTGGCGCCCGAAGACACCCTTCTGGTTCTCCCCTCTGGCGTGGTAGGGCACACCTCGGCGGGAGAACGCGACCATCCGGGGTTCGTACCCGGAAGGTAGATAGGCCAGCCGGTCGCCCCGGGTTTCGAACGTGCCCCCTCGCCCGATGGTGAAGATCGCCATGTGGTCGAAGAAGTTCAACCCCAGGCCGCGCAGCAACACCGTCTCCCCCGCCGCCACCTCGTCGAGGTCCCGGTCGGCAGGGTTGCCCGGCTGGACGTAGCTGAGGTGGTGGATGCGGGCCAGGCTCGCCGCCCTCGCCTCGTTGGGCCGAGGCCGCGCCGGCAGATGTCCCTGGGCGAGCACGATCGCATCCAGGTCGTTCAGCCGCTCCCCGTCCTCCAGACGCAGCGCCTGTCGCCCGTCCGGCAGCCCGTCGGTGTCGGCCATCGCTACCGCCCGGGACCGGTGTACCTGGACTGTGACGTGCGCGGGGGCCTGCGCGATCACCCGCTGGAAGCAGTCCCGCAGGTAGCAGCCGTAGAACGCCCTGGTGGGGTACGAGTCCGGGCCGAGGGAGCGGGCCTCGTCCAGGAAGCTCGGATCCAGCGGGGAGTCCGCGAGCCGGGCACCTCGGGCGACATCGCACGCCCAGGTGTGCAAGCTCGGTCCCGGCTCGATCGGCCCCTCGATGCTGACGCTCTCGTCGGTGAACATCGTGACCTGGGACGCGACGGTGTTCATCAACAGGTGCCGCGACTGACCGGAGCGCCACACGTGGCCGGCCCCCGGCACCGCGGGGTCGATCACATGCACGGTGACCGGGCTCCCGGTGCCCGCCGCGCGCTCGTTGGCGCACAGTCGCTCCAGCACCGAAAAACCCCTCGGTCCAGCGCCGACCAGTGCGATCTGGCGACGATCGCTCACCGGCCGCGGCCGGCCGGGCACACGTGCGGCGGTGCTGCTCGGCTCAGGCCACATCGGCGTCCACCGCCCGCCCGCCAACGCCACGCGCCCGGTGCATCCAGCCGACGTAGTCGTACATGTCCTGGTCGGACATCCCGGCCATGGCCTTGTCGCGGCGCCGGGCGTCCGCGCCTGCGCAGTGCCACAACCGGATGCTCTCCCGGGACAGCCGCTGCACCGCCGCCGTCCGGCGCCGCCGCGCCGCGTTGTACCCGGCGAAAGCCCTCGGGAGATCCTCCGACTCGGCCAGCGCCTCGCCGAGCACGACCGCATCCTCCAGCGCCTGGCACGCGCCCTGTGCGACGTAGTGCAGCATCGGGTGCGCGGCGTCCCCGAGCAGAACGACCCGGTTGTCGGTCCAGACGTCGACCGGGTCCCTGTCCAGGAGCGCCCATGCCTTCCAGTCCCTGCCGAGCGCGACCAACCGCTGGGCCGTCCCGCCGAGCGCGGCGAACTCCTCCCGCACTCGCGCGTCATCCACCGGCACCGAGGAGAACGCGGTGGTTGCACCGTTCTCGCTGCTCGGGGCCAGGTTGAGATGCGTGCCGCCCGCGATCGGGTAGTGCACGAGATGGCAGCAAGGCCCGGCCCACCAGCACACGCTGTTCGAGCGCAGGTCGGCGGGCACCTGGTCCATCGGGATCACCGAGCGGTACACGGTGATGCCGGCTACCTTCGGTGCGCCGTCGCCGACGAGCTGCTCGCGGACCACCGATCGGATGCCGTCCGCGCCGACCAGCGCGTCGCAGCGCAGCGTCTCGCCGTCGCCAAGCCCGACGCGGACGCCTCGGCCGTCCTGCTGGTAGCCGGTCACCTCCGCCGCCGGGCGCAGCAGGACCGAGGGAGCGGACCGGCAGGCGTCGACCAGCATCCGGTGCAGCTCGCCTCGGTGCACCACCAGGTACGGCCAACCGAAGCGCCGCCGGTAGGGCTCCCCCAGCGGCATGCTCGCCACGTGCTGCCCGGACACGCCGTTGTGGAACCGCAGTTCGTCGACCGCGACGGCGTCGGCGCGGACCTGCGCCCCGATGCCCAGCCGGTCCAGCGCGGCCATCCCGTTCGCCGCGATCTGGATACCGGCGCCGAGCTCGGTGAACGTGCCGCGCTCGAGGACGGTGACCTGATGACCCTGTCCGGCCGCCGCCAGCGCGGCGGCCAGACCGCCGATCCCGCCACCGACGATGACCACGGTGCTCGCGGTGCTCGCGTTCGACATTGCTCGTGCTCCGTCCTGCCTGCTCGGTCAGCGCTGTGTGGCGGTGGGCAGCCGACGGGCCAGCTCCAGCCTCTTGATCTTGGTGGTGGCGGTGTGCGGCAGGTCGTCGAGCCGCCACTGGACGGGCTCGGCCATCATCGGCAGCGACTCGGTCGCCCGAGCCCAGACGCCCCGGTCGAGCGGCCGGTCACCCTTGGTGCACACCACCGGCACCGAGCGCCCGTCCTCTGCCGGCACGATGATGACCTCGGCCAGCTCGTCCATCCGGGCGAACAGCTCGTCCTCCACGGCCAGCGTGCTGCCGAAGCCGGGGATCTCGTCGACCTCCCGGTCCATCAGGTGCAAGCAGCCCCGCCTTGTCCGGTAGCCAAGGTCACCCATCCGCCACCAGCCACCGTCGAGCTGCCGCTCGTAGCGCGACGGCTCCCCGAGATAGGTCACGATCCGGCCGTCGGTGGACACCTCGATGTAGCCCGGCGAGTCGGCGGTGGGCCGCGCACCGTCCCGGCTGATGACCCGCACGCCGGTCATACCGGGGAACGGGCGCCCGACGCAGCGCCCGTCACAGGACCGCGCCCCGCCACGGCCGTAGGTGCGCCCGACCACCGGGCCGACCTCACTCTGGCCGTAGAGCTGCGCGAACCTGGGGCGGCGGCGCCGCGACGCGGCGAGCATGCGGTGCATGGTCCTGGGGTGCAGCGCGTCGAAGGTGCTGCTGAAGTACTTCACACCGGCCAGCGGCCCAGCCGGATCGTCGGCCAGCTCCTCCCACCGCATGAACGAGTTCGGGTGCGCCTCCAGCACGCCGGGCCGGTACTTGGCGAACAGGCGGGCGGCCCGGCCCGGATCCTCGTCGGCCAGCATGATCAGCGGACAGCCGCGCAGCAGCGTGATGGCGGCGGCGGTGAAAAGCCTGGAGTGCACGAACGACACATGCATCGCCACCGTCTCGGGCCTGCGCACCAGTGCGGCCGCGGTGGCCTGCGGGCGGTAGCGCGCCTGCAGCGTGCGGGAGGTGTGCACCGCCAACTTCGGCGTCCCTGTGGTGCCGGAGGTGTGGGTGATCAGCGTCGGGTGATCGGGGGACATCGCTACGGGTGCCACCCGAGGGCTGTCTGTCAGTTCCTCGAGGGACGTCGCGGCCGGGTGTTCTCCGCGGGTGAGCACGATCCGCTCGGTGTCGGAGACCACCGAGTCCGGCAACGACTCGGTCAATGTGGCGGCGTCGGTGATCAGGCAGGGTCGGTCCACCCGCCGGATCAGCGCGGCAACCGTGCGGCCGTCGAGGTAGGGGGACAGCAGTACCGGTGTCGCGCCGATCCGGGCGACCGCGCAGGCGAGCAGCGGGATGTCGGCGTTGTTCGCCTTGTGCACGACGACCCGCCCGCCGGGCCGAACCCCGCCGCCGCACAGCCGGGCGGCCAGGTCGTCGATGTGCTCAGCTACGTCGGCCATCGTCAGCCGGTGTCCCAGTTCGGGCGCGGTGTCCAGCCGATGGTCCAGTATCAGCGGGTTCGTCGGGCTGCGCCGCGCAGCCCGGTCGAACAGTGTGCCGAGGCCGATGCCCCGGTTCGCCAGCCGTTGCAAGATCATTATCGTCCCTTTCCCGGTCGTACCTGGCGCGCTCGTCAGGCCGTCTCCACCAGAGCCCTGATGCGCTCCAGCGTCACCGCGAGATCACCTTCGACCTTGGCCCCCCATTCGGCGAAGAAACGTTCCATCTCCTGGTCGCTCATGTCGGCGACAATTCCGCGCATACCCTCGGTCAACGCGCCCATGCGAAAGTGGTGGACCAGCCGGGTAGCATCACCGGCCGGCTCGATGTCGAAACCCCACACGCTGTCCTGGCGATTTCCGGCGCTGTCCCGCATCGCCCACTGAAAGGTCCGGCCTGGCTCGGCGGCGACCACCTCGGCCTGGGTATGCCAGGTCCCTCGCACCACAGGTGCCCACGCCACGACATCGGGTTCCCGCAGGTTGTGGCCTTCGAAGACAGACCCGACGACGCCGGGCCGGCCGGTGAGCCAACGGCCGCCGACGCACTCCGGGCTCCACCTGGAGCTGCCGGGCAGATCGCTGACAACCGCGTAAAGACGGTCGACACCCGCCGCTGTGCGCGTTTCGGCGCGAAGGTCGAAAACGGCCGTATCGACGTTCGATTGATTCATGTATTTCATGCTGCACGGGCCGCTCCCAGGGAGTCAAAGGGGACGGGCAAAATGTGTCAAGTTGCCGACCCGCCGTAGCCGGAACCATTCGGACCTGACATATACCGAACGATTTCCTTGCCACTGGCGCGCGTATATCGAGCAGCGCCGGTCGCCTGATTCCGACCGGACCGGACCGCGGCGGCACCCTGCCACCCACATTGCCCTGGTTCGACTCTATTGAATATGATGCGGCGATGAACGTACGGAGACAAGGTCCTCCGATCAGTAGCGGTGCGTCGGGCCCGGCCGGCGAGCCCCGCCGGACCTATCGCTCCACGCTGCGCGACGAGCAGGCGGCCGATACCCGCCGACGGATTGTGTGCGCGGCGCGCGAGCTGTTCGGCAGCCAGGGTTTCGCCGCCACCACGGTGGCCGACATCGCCGGCAGGGCGGGCGTGTCCCAACCCACCGTGTACGCCGTGCTCGGCTCGAAGGGCGAGATCATGCGCGCCCTGCTCGCCCGGCTGGAGGACGACGCCGACGCCGCCGCCTGGAAAGCGCGCATCGACGGGGAGGAAGACCCTCGGCGCAAGCTCGACTGGTACGCGGCCTGGCACCGCGAGCTGTTCTCCCGTGGCAGGGACGTGCTGGCCGCCGCGCTCGGCGCCGGCAACGAGGCGGGGGTCGTCGAGTTCCGCAAGCAGGGCGACCGCAGCGCGCGGGAATGGCTCGCACCCGTGGTGAGCTCGCTGGCGACCAGCGGCGCCCTGCGACCGGGGCTGGACGAGCAGACCGCGCTGGAGCTGGGCTGGATGCTGACCGGCCCGGAGCTGTACTTCCGCGCTACCGACGGCTGCGGCTGGAGCGATGACGCCTACCAGGAGCTGCTGGGTCGCCTGCTGCGCCAGCAGCTGCTCACCGCACCCGACTGAGTTTGCGCCGTCAGGCGACGTCGCCGCCGACCTGGCGGCCGGAGAGGCCGAGCGGGCCATGGTCATCGGCGCGGTCACCGGCGCGGTCATCGGCGCGGTCACCGGCACGCCGGCCCAGCTGTACCGCGTGCGCGATCGAGGCCAGCGTCATGTGCCGGTGCCACCCGGCGAACGAGCGACCGGTGAAGTCCGCTATTCCGACGTGCTCGGCCACCGCCCCGGCGTAGTGCCCGACCCGTTCGGGCAGTGTGGTCAGCTCCGCGAGGTCGGCGGGTCTCGCCGAGGCCAGGTTGGTCAGCCACAGCCGCGAGGGCCACCGGCTCCCCGCGTTCCCGGCACCGACCAGCAACAGGCGGGAGGGCCCCTGAGGGGAAGGCAGCAGCACCGGCACCGTGGCGACGATCTTCCGGCCGCCGGTATCCGGGCACCGCACCGGGGCACGGCGGTGGCCGGCCTCGCGCAGCAGCGACCGCGCGGGACGCGGGGCGGCCCCTCGGCCGGCCGGCCGGGCGCCGGCGGACACCAGCGCGGCATCGCCCGCGACCCGCACCAGCATCGGGAAGCCGGTCCCGGCCAGCTGCGCCACCGCCTCGGCAGGCTCGTCCACCGGCATGTCCAGCACCACAGGCCGGCCGCGCAGCTCGGGAGCGAGCTCTCGGAAGCACCGGATCGCGCACTCCTGGGTGGTCTCCGCCGCGGCCTCGGGTTCGCGTCGCCGAAGGGCAGGTGCAGCCGGCCGCCCCTCGGTCGCCTGCAGCCGCCAGTTCGCCGGCGCGCACCCGGTGCGCGCGGCCGCCCAGAGCCCCACCGCCGTCTGCGCGGACCGGGTCTGGTCCAGTGCCGGGTGGTAACCGTGCCGCACGCCGACCGAGCGTCGGCCGGATTTGGGGATGGTCAGTGGTCGCAGTACCCAGGCCGAGGGGGCAAGGGTGGCGCACAGGTGCGCGGCCAACACCCGGCGCACCGGACGCCAGTCCCAGGTGGAGCCGCTGACGAAGTGGTGCAGCCGCTGCTCGGCGCCGTGCCCACCGACGTAACCGGCGATGTTGCGGATCGTCTTGCGGCCATCGGCGACGAGCAGGCCGCGCACGTAGTCGACGCCGCGCCGACGTTGGTCGCTGCGGGAAAGCGACGCCAGCAGGTCCGAGCACAGCTGTGCGACCTCGTCGGCTTCACCGGCCATGTCCCGCTTAGTGGACATCGGAATGATCGTCATGTGCCACCCTCCGGTGCGAGGCTCGAGTTCAGCGGGGTGGCGCGACAACCGCGCCGGCCGGGGCGTCGGAGCTGTCGGAGCTGCCGGAGGTGTCGAGGCTGTTCAACACGTCGCCGGTGGCCGGGATGGCCGCGCACCGGGCCGCGGCGTACTCCAGCGCCTGCCGGTGCTGGGACTCCGAGAAATCGGCGACCGCATCGTGGACCAGGAACGTCTCGAGGTCGCGGCTGAACGCGTCCACAGCGGTGACCAGGCAGCCGGTGTTCGCGTACACCCCGCAGATGACCAGCTGGTCGCGGCCCAGCTCGCGCAGCCGGTCATCGAGCCCGGTCCAGTGGAACGCGCTGTAACGCCACTTGGTCAGCACCGTGTCGACCGTTCGGGGCGCGAGGTCCGGCGGGATTGTCCGACCGCCGTCGTCACGGCGCATCCCCCACCCCCAGAAGTCTCGCAGCAACCCACGCTCCTCGGCGCTCATCCCGCCCGGCTGCGCGGTGTAGATGATCGGTACGTCCCGAGAGACGGCCCAGCCGCGCAGCGCGGCCACGTTGGCCTCCAGCTCCGCCCGGGGCGAGTCGCCGGCGGTAAATGGGTTCAGGAAGTACCGCTGCATGTCGTGTATCAACAGGACGGCTCTGTCCGCTTCGACCTCCCAATCGACCACCGGCGTAGGGAGCGAACCGGGAGTCGGCATGGGATAGGAGGGAATGGTGGGAATTTTGGGAATGGGCATGGCGTCGTCCTTCAACGGCGGCTCGGCCGTTAGTCAGAATTTCGGGTCTCCCGGTCTAGGCGCGCAGCGCCGCGCCACCGTCCACGTAAAGATCCTGCATAGTTATGTGCCCGGCGGCGTCCGAGGCGAGAAAAGCGACCGCCTCGGCGATATCGCGGGGAGTAGCCAGCTTCCGCAGCGGTATGCCGACGCGGTACGCCGCCGGATCACCGTCCAAGGTCGCCCGCAACCCGTCTTCGTCGGTCCACATCGAGCGCAGCATGTCCGTCTCGGTGGAACCGGGGCAGACCACGTTGCACCGGATGCCGTGCTCTGCCACCTCGAGCCCGAGGCAGCGGGTGAACTGGGCCGCGGCCGCCTTGGAAGCCGCGTAGGCCGCCATACCGTGCCGGGGAACCCCGGCGGCGTTCGAAGCCACCGTCACGATGCAGCCGGACCGGCGCGGCATCATCCGTTCCACGACCGCTCGACTGGCGTGGAAGACACCGTCGACGTTCACCGCGAAGGTGCGCCGCCATTGCTGCTCGGACAGCTCAGTGGTGCGGCCCACCTGGAGCACGCCCGCGACATTGACCAGCGTCCCGAGTGCCCCGAGCTCGTGCTCGGCCTTGTCAACCGTGTCCCGCACAGCTTCGGAGTCCCGGACGTCGAGCTGGTAGCCGACCGCGACGTGACCGGCGGCGCGCAACTCGGCGGCCAGTGACCGCACCGCGCCCGCGTCGACATCGGCCAGCGCCACCGGGGCTCCTCGTTCGGCGAGAATCTGGGCGACCGAAACGCCGATCCCGCCCGCTGCCCCGGTGACGAACGCCGCCTCGGTGCCGTGCGAGGGGTCCGCCGGATCTTCGACCGTGGTCATCACGCTGTTCATCTGGCCTGATCGCCTCCATGCTTTCGGGTCGCGCTCTACGTCGGCCAACGTTAGGTTCCGGCCCGCTCGGTGCCTATCACGAATTCACGGGATTCCGAGGTGCGTCAGGGGCCGCCAGCATCCGCTGATCGAACTACTACTCAACATGACGATCACCGACAGGTGGACCGAGTTCTACTTGCCGTGCGACAGCAAGGCCCAGTTTACGCTGATGCATACATTATAATAGTACGAAAAGACGAAGATCCTTACCCTAATGCAGCAGTCGACGAATCATAACACTGAAACGATCATCCGACACCGAATGGTGGATTTAGGTTTACGCATTGTTAATGTTTTCGTTTGACTGGGTCCGTCGGGCGGGGTAAAGGTGCCGATATGCGTGACTCCAGCACGGCCGCGGATCGACCGCACAATTCACCGCCGAAGGAGCCCGCGGCTTCCCCTGTGCTGGAACAACCACTGGTTGGCAGGGAAGCGGCGGTCGAGCTGATCGAGAACGCAATCGAGGCAGCGTTCCACGGGCGCGGCGGGTGCCTGGTCCTGGAGGCCCCGAGCGGGTTCGGCAAAACCAGGGCTCTCAAGCATGCCGCCCGGTTCGCCACCGCCGCCGGGGCAAGGGTGGTCCAGGGGCAGGCGACCCGTCTCGATCAACTGGCCCCGCTGTCCACCCTGACCACCACGTTGGGTATTTGCGGAGGGCCCTTCGAGGCGCAGCTGGAGCAGGGGGCCGGAAACACCGCAACCATCGGCCGGTTGCGTGCGCGGCTCGGTGAGCTGGTCTCCGAAGGGCGCCCGCTGCTGGTGGCGATCGACGACATGCAGCGCTGCGACGATCTCAGCGCGCTGGCCCTGCGCATACTCGTGCCCTCCCTGCTGGACCGGCCCGTGTTGTGGCTGCTGGCCCGCCGGCCCAGTGCGCGCCGTGATCAGGCCCATGACGCGCTGGACGCCCTTTTCGACAGCCACGCGCAGCGCATCGAGCTTCCGCTGCTGCACCAGGACAGCGTGCACCGGCTGTGCCGCGAGCTGGTCGACGGACAGCCGGGTGACCGGCTGCTCTCGCTGGTCGAACACGCGCGGGGCCATCCGTTCCTGGTCAGCGAGTTGGTACACAGCCTGGACCGAGGCGGGCGTATCCACCGCGAAGGGACACTGGCCGAACTCGCCGAAGGCCAGGACAGCGCCTCCAGCGACGGCGAACTCCCCCCGGCATTCGTGACCGCGGTCTGCGAGCGGCTCATCGACCTTTCGCCAGGCGCCCGCAAGGTTCTCGAGGCCGGCACGGTACTGGGCGAGCCGTTCACCGTGCACGAGGCGGCCGGCCTGCTGACCGACTCGGTCAACGACGTGCTGCGCGCCACCGACGAGGCAGTCACCTCAGGTTACCTGGTCGAGGGTGAGCCCGGGCTGACCTTTCGCGACTGCCTCACCCGCCAGGCCGTCTACGCGTCACTGAGCACCTCGGCGCGGCGGGCGCTGCACCGGGAGGCGGCCGCCATCGTGGGGCAGGAAGGCCGCCCACCCAGCCAGGTGGCCGAGCACCTGCTGCTCGGCGGCCCGCTGAACCGCCAGGCGGCACTGGACGCGGTGAGCAAGGCGACCGCCGAGCTCTTCCAGGAGTCACCCGACGCGGCCGCCGATCTGACCATCCGCTTGCTGGACAAGGTGGACGGCGTAGACCAGGCAGCCGCCTCGCTGCTCGCGGACACCATGCGCACCCTCGCCTGCCTCGGGCGGGCCGACGATGCCAGGGCGCTGGGTGAGCGGGTGCTGCACCGGGTGGACGACGCCACCGCGGGTGGCATGGTGCTGCGCGAGCTCACCGAGCTGTTGGGCGCCGCGGGCGACTCCGAAGCGATCATCGAGCACACCCGCCGGGTTCTCGCGCAGGCCGGCATCCCGGACGCGGTCCGCGCCGAGCTGCTCGCCGAGCAGGCGCACGCCCTGACCCACACCAGTGCAATGGCGGACGCGGCCGAACCCGCCCGGTACGCGGTGGAGATCGCGCAACAGGAGGGCCTGCGCGCGGTCGCCGCCCGAGCCAGCCTCGCCGGCAGCATGGCCGCCAGGGTCCGGGGTGAGCTTGGCGCCTCCTACGAGCTGGCACGCTGCGCGGTCGAGGCGGCCGACGCCGCCGAGCTGCCCGTGCGGTACCCGAGGATGTGGCTGGCCTCCGCGCTCGTCGCGTTGGACAAGTTCGCCGAGGCGGAGGCAACCCTTTCGCTGTGCGAGGGCGCCAACATCTACATCCCGAGGGGCCAGTGGCTGCTGCGCCTGCGCACCGCACAGCTGCATCTCGCGGCGGGCGAGCTGGACAAGGCCGCCGCCGCCTCGGCGGCCGGGCTGTCCGAGCTGGAGCCGAACGCGCCGGTCTGCGACTCGATCCCACTGTTCGCGGTGGCCGCGGAGGTGGCCACCCTGCGGGGCGAGTTCGCGGACGCCGAACAGCACCTGGACGCGGCCTTCGAGCGCGCGCACCGGTCCGGCACCCGTTACGGCGAGGTGGCCTGGCGCAAGGCGCTGCTGTTGGAGGCCAAGGGCCAGCTCGACGCCGCCGTGCGGACGGCCGCCTCCTACCCGATCACCACCTCGCACCTGGACGGCCTTGTCGCGGACTCCCTGATCGGGCCGGCGACCATGGTTCGGCTCGCGGTGCGCGGCGGGGCCACCGAGCAGGCCCGTGCGCTGGCCCTCGGCGTGCGCACCCTGGCCGAGAGCAACCACTCGGTCGCCTCGCTGGTCGCGGCGGCGACCCATGTAGAAGGCCTGGTCTCCGGTGATCCCGCGATGCTCACCCGGGCCGTCGACCTGTACCGCTACAGCCCACGTCCGCTCGCGCTGGCCACCGCGCTGGAGGACGCCGGAGCCGCGCTGCTGGAGCGCGACCAGCCGCACGGCGAGCAGATGCGCACCGAGGCGGCGGCCATCTGGTCCGCCGCGAACGCCAAGCGGGCCAGGAACGAGCCCGACCCGGACAGCCACCCCCGCTTCCCTGGTGCGAGCGGAGACGCCCACGAGGTGGCGTGGCGCACGCTCACCCCCGCCGAGCTGCGGGTGGTCCGCCTTGTCGCCGAGGGGATGACCAACCGCGCGGTGGCCTCGGCGCTGGTCGTGTCACCGCACACGGTGGACAGCCACCTGCGCCGGAGCTTCGAGAAGCTGAACGTGACGAACCGGGTCGAGCTGACCCGTCTCTATCTGGCCGCGCAGCCGCCAAGCATCCCGTGAAGTCGTGATGGTGCCGACCATCCGCAAGCTCCCATCGTGGGTCCTGTCAGCGACCACGCCCACGCACCACTGGAGAGCGGATGACCTCGACCACGTTGCGGGCACGGCGGCCTCTTGACTTCCTCGACACCGCCGAGCCACCCCCGTTCGCGCTGCTGCACCGCCCGGATGCCACCGGCGACGACATCGAGCTGATCACCGGCGACGTCGTCACCGCGACGTTCCTCGACGACCTGCCGCAGCCGCGCGGCGGCGCGGGCGCGGGCCATGACCTTGTCGTGCTGCTGCCGTACCGCCAGCTGCGCGAACGCGGGTTGCACTGCCACGACGACGCGGAACCGATCATTGCGCTCTCGGTCGAGCAGCAGACCCGCCTGCCGAGGCAGACCGTGCTGGCGGGTCTCGAGCAGTTCAACGTCTCGCTGTCCCAGGTCGGCTTCGACATCACCGACGAGGAGTACGCCGAGGTCGTCGAGCGGGTGCTGGCCGACGAGATCGGTACCGGCGCCGGCGCCAACTTCGTCATCCACCGGGTGCTGCGCGCCGAGGTGAACGAGCGGCCGCATGCTGCCGCGCTGGCCATGTTCCGCGCCTTGTTGCTGCAGGAGCGCGGCGCGTACTGGACCTTCGTGGTGCACACCGGGCAACGCACCTTTGTCGGCGCCACCCCGGAACGACACGTGAGCCTGGCCGGGGGCACCGCCGTGATGAACCCGATCAGCGGCACGCTGCGCTACCCCGACGGCGGGGTCGACGTGCCCGAGGTGCTGCGCTTCCTCGCCGACGGCAAAGAGGCCGACGAGCTGTTCATGGTGGTCGACGAAGAGCTCAAGATGATGTCGCGCATCTGCGACTCCGGGGTGCGGGTGGTGGGTCCTCGGCTCAAGGAGATGGGCCGGCTGGCGCATACCGAGTATCACCTGGAGGGCGCCAGCACCCGCGACGCCAGGGACGTGCTGCGCGAGACGATGTTCGCGCCCACCGTGACCGGCAGCCCGCTGGAGAACGCCACCAGGGTCATCGCCCGGCACGAACCGGGCGGCCGCTCCTACTACAGCGGTGCCATCGCTGCGATCGGGCACGACGAGGACGGCGCGCCCGTGCTGGACTCCTCGATCCTCATCCGCACCGCCGACATCGCCCGCGACGGCGCGCTGCGTGTCGGCGTCGGCGCCACCCTGGTGCGGAACTCGCAAGGCCCCGCCGAGGTCGCCGAGACCCATGCCAAGGCAGCCGGGTTGCTCGCGGCGGCAGGCCTGCGCGACCAGGCCGGCGCCGAGGGGCGGGTCGCCTCGCCGAAGGTCCGCGCCGGCACACTCGCCGACAACCCACAGGTACTGGAGGCACTCGCGGCGCGCAACGAGACGCTGTCGCGCTACTGGCTGGGCGATCGAAGGCCCGCCGGCGACCTGCCGCTGGCCGGCAGGCGGGTGTTGTTGATCGAGGCCGAGGACACCTTCACCGAGATGCTCAGTCACCAGCTGGCCTCGATCGGCGCGCGGGTGCGGGTGCTCGGCTTCGCCGAGGTGACCGCCGACGATCCGAGGTGGGCCGACGTTGCCGTGCTCGGCCCGGGCCCGGGCGACCCGAGGGACCACCACGACCCCAAGATCGCCGCGCTGCGCCGGATCGGGGACCGGCTGCTGGCCGGCCCGGTGCCCTTCCTCGCGGTATGCCTCGGACACCAGGTCATCAGCTCGTTGCTCGGGCTGTCCCTGGTCCGGCTCGAGGCGCCCCACCAGGGCACCCAGCAGTTGATCGACCTGTTCGGCGGCCAGGAGCGCGTCGGCTTCTACAACTCCTACGTGGCCCGCTGCGACACCCCTTCGTTCGTGCCGGCCGCCCACCCGGGCATCGAGGTCACGGTGAGCACAGATCCCGGCACGGGCGCTGTGCACGCTCTTCGTGGCCCGGGTTTCGCCGGCCTGCAGTTCCACCCCGAGTCGGTGCTCACCCAGAACGGGCACCGGATCCTCGCCGACGTTCTCTCCGAGCTTGCGCTCGTCGGTTACCCGAGGCGCTGACCCACACCCCGCCAACCCTTCGAGGAAAGCGAGATTGCGTGTACCCCAGGAAAACCCCGACCGTGTCCCCCGTCGATCCCGGCGAGTGGAACGACCGGCCGGCCGCCCAGCAACCCGACTGGCGCAGCGCGGCTGAGGCCCGCCATGTCGAGCGGGCGCTACGCCGCCAGGAGCCGCTGGTCACCATCGACGAGCTCGACGAGCTGACCCACTCGTTGGCCCAGGTGGCCCTGGCGAAGGCGCAGGTACTGCAGCTCGGCGACTGCGCGGAGCGGCTGGAGGAGTGCACCGTCGGCTGCACCGCCGACAAGCTCGCGATGTTGGCGAACCTTGCCGACGGGCTGGCCCGGACAAGCGCGCGGCCGGTGGTGCGCATCGGCCGCCTCGGCGGCCAGCTCGCCAAGCCCCGCTCCAAGCCGACCGAGTGGCACGGGCAGGTCGAGCTACCGGTCTTCCGAGGCCACATGGTGAACTCCGAGGAGCCGACGGCACAGGCGCGGGCACACGACCCACAGCGGATGTTGTCGTCCTACCGAGCCAGCGCCGAGGTGCACGAAGAGGTCCGCAGTCAACGGGAGGGACGGCGCGGCGCCGGCAGCCACCTCGCGGCCGGCAGCGGCCCGTGGACCAGCCACGAGGCGCTGGTGATGGACTACGAGGGCGCGCTGACCCGCCGGGACCCGGACACCGGCCGGGCATACCTGGCCTCCACCCACTTCCCGTGGATCGGCGAGCGCACCCGGCAGCCGGACAGCGGCCACACCGCACTGGCCGCGACCGTTGCCAACCCGGTCGGCTGCAAGGTCGGGCCGAAGGCGGACACCGCCGACGTGCTCGCGCTCTGCGCGGCGCTGGACCCGGACCGCACCCCGGGCCGGCTGACCCTGATCTCCCGGATGGGCCGCGACCATCTCGCGCGGGTGCTGCCCGAAGTGGTGGAGGCCGTCGACGCGGCTGGCCACCCGGTGATCTGGCTGTGCGACCCGATGCACGGCAACACGGTGACCCGCGCGGGGGCGAAGACCCGCCTCGTCGAAGACCTGGTCGCCGAGGTCGCCGACTTCCGCGCGGTCCTCGAAGCCGCCGGGACACATCCCGGTGGCCTGCACCTGGAGGCCACCCACCGAGACGTCACCGAGTGCCTCGGGAACGGCGTGCGGGAGGGTCACCTGGCGCGGCGCTACACCTCGTTGTGCGACCCTCGGCTCAACCTCGACCAGGTCGAGGCGGTGCTCGAGGCCTGGGTCGGGTGAACGTGGTGCACGAACATCCGAGGTCGCCGGTGCACGCGGCCTACATCAACCGGCTCGGTCCGCCGAGCGTGATCCACTACGGCGAGCTGCCCGCGCCGGCAGTCGGCCCGGCCGACGTGCTGGTGGCCGTGACGGTCACCTCGGTGAACCGGGTCGACACGTTCGTCCGTTCCGGCGGGTACCCGACCCCGCTGCCGTTCCCTTTCATCGTGGGCCGCGACCTCGCCGGGGTCGTCGCCCAGGTCGGCAAAGAGGTCCGAGGGTTCCAGCTCGGGGACCGGGTCTGGTGCAACAGCCTCGGCCACAACGGCCGCCAGGGCGCGGCGGCGGACCGTGTCTCGGTCCCCGCCGACCGGCTGTACCAGCTGCCCGGCGGCGTCTCGCCGAACGACGCCGTCGCGGTGGCCCACCCGGCCGCGACCGCCTACCTCGGGCTGTTCGTGCACGGCCGGACCCGAGTCGGCGACGTCGTGGTGGTCGTCGGCGCCGCGGGCAATGTCGGGAGCGCCGCCGTGGTGCAGGCCGCGCGCGCGGGCGCGAGAGTGCTCGCGGTGGCCGCCGACCGGGACGCCGAGTACTGCCGGCGGCTCGGCGCGCGGGACGTGTTCGACTACCGCGATCCCGGCTGGGCCGCGCAGGTCCGCCGGGCCGCCCCGAGCGGAGTCGATGTGTACCTGGACGCCTGCGGGGAGAACGAGCTCGGTCGCGCGGTCGAGCTGTCGGCGGTGCGGGGTCGCATCATCCTGCTGGCCGGTGCGGACTCCAGTCCGGTGCTGCCGGTCGGACCGCTGTACATGAAGGACGGCTCCGTCCGTGGGTTCGCCATCTCTCGGGCCAGCGTCCACGAGCTGGCCGACGCGGCCGCCACCATCAACGAACTGCTGGCCGACGGGCTGCTCAGCGCCCGCGCGGTGCAGACCTTCCCGCTGGACTCGGCGGGCGCGGTGCACCGCCGCGTGGAGCGGGAGGGCGCACACGGCACCCGCTTCCTGCTACAGCCGCAATTTTCCAGCTCCAACTATTGAATAGAGTTCGGTATATCGAGTACAGTCACCTATATGAAACCGTGCTAGAGGCGGGTGACCGCAACCCACTCGCCGACGTGCCTGGCCGAGAGCGATAGGTCTGCTAATGATCCACAAACCCGAGTCCCACGAAGCCATCGTCGTGTTGATCCCGGACGCCGACCCCGACAAGGACCGGTACAGCGCCACGTCGGCGGCGGGTCGGACCACCGTCGTGCCGGTCCCCGATGTCGACGGCGCGGTGCAGGTGGCGTTGCGCCTGGTACGAGAGGGCGTCGGGCGCATCGAGCTGTGCGGAGGGCTCGGCCCTGCCGCCGCCGGCACGATTCTCGCCCGCCTCGCCGAGCGCGGCGAGCACAGCGTCGCGGTCGGCGCGGTCAGCTTCGGCATCGAGTCCGTCGACGGCGCGGCGCGGTTCCAGCACCGGATCGAGAGCCAGCAGCCGATGACCGCGGGCTTCATCTTCCTGCACCCGGGGCTGGACCCGGTGGAGGATCGAGGGGTCATCCAGGCCGGCGGCCTGCGCACCCTGCTCGTGCCGGTGCCGGACCAGTCGCGGGTCGCATCCGTCGCGGCCGACCTCGTCGAGCGGGAGCACAGCGAGCTCATCGAGCTCTACCGAGGCATCGGCTCGGTCACCACGACATCCGTCATCGGCGCTGTCGCAGCCAGGGCGCCCGTCGGCGCCGCCCGTTACGAGCACGCCTGACCAGCAGGCGCGGACCAGGAGGTTCTCCATGGGACTCCCCGCCCCCGGGCTCCCGATCTACCACGGTGCGATCGACGTGCACCACCACATCGTGCCAGACCCCTACCGAGCGGCGCTGCGGCGCGGCGGGGTCGACTCCCCCATCGCCGACGTCGACTTCCCGGCGTGGAACGTCGAGGCGAGCCTGGAGATGATGGACCGCCAAGGCATCGCGACGGCGATGGTCTCGCTCAGCGTGCCCGGTGTCTCGGTGCCCGACCCGGCGCTCGCGGTGCGGCTCGCCAGGGAGACCAACGAGTTCATGGCCGACCTGGTCAACGCGCACCCCGGCCGCTTCGGCGCCTTCGCGGCGCTGCCGCTGCCGGACACCGACGCGGCGCTGCGCGAGCTGAGCTACGCGCTCGACGTGCTGCGGTTGGACAGCGTCGGGTTGTTCACCCACTACGGCCACACCTCGCTGGGTGACCGCGTGGCGGAGCCGGTACTGGCCGAGCTGGCCCGGCGCCGGGTGGTCCCGTTCGTACATCCCTCGGCCCCCGCCGACGACGGCGCGCACGCGGACCTACCGGCGTCGGTGTGTGAGTTCCCCTTCGCCACCACCAGGATGGCGGCACGGATGCTCTACAACGGGGTGTTCGAGCGGAATCCCGAGCTGCGGCTGATCCTGCCGCACGCCGGCGGCACGATCCCCTACCTCGCGCAGCGCCTGACCTTCGCGCCGGTCATCCGCCCTTCGATGGCCGAGCACGCACCGGCCGACCCGATCGAGCAGCTGCGCCGCCAGTACTTCGACACCGCGATGAGCGGCAACCCGTACACCCTGCCGTCGTTGCGCGCGTTCGCGCCGGTCAGCCAAATCCTGATCGGCACCGACTTCCCGTTCATGCCCGCGTGGTCGAGCGAGGCCAACGGCCAGCAGTTCGTCGAGCACGGCGGGTTCACCGAGGCGGAGCTCACCTCGGTGGTGCGCGGCAACGCCGAAACGCTCTACCCGATGCGGGCCCGCCAACGCACCCCGATCTGACCACCTAACTATCGCTCAGAAGAGAGGACACATGAGCACGCTGTTGCACATAGACGCCAGCCTGCGGCCGGACTCACTCTCGCGCCGGCTGTCGGGGCGCTTCGCCGAGCATTGGCGCGACCAGCACCCAGGCGGCACGGTGACCCGGCACGACCTCGCGGCGGACCCGCTCCCGCACGTCAACCTCACCCAGGCCGAGCACCTGATGTACCGGACCGCCAGCAGCGACGGCGAGCAACCCGAGGAGGTCCGCCGCAGCCTGCGGCTGGTCGACGAGCTGCGCGGCGCCGACCTGTTGCTGCTCGGCACCCCGATGTACAACTTCACGATCCCGTCCACGGTCAAGGCCTGGATCGACCACATTGCCTGGCCGGGGCACACGTTCGACCCGGTCGAGGGCCGAGGTCTGGTGGACCTGCCCGCCGTGGTGATCCTCTCCAGGGGCGGCGGGTACGGACCCGGCAGCCCGAGGGCGGACTTCAACTTCCAGGAGCCGTACCTGCGCAAGGTCTTCGAGTTCATCGGGATCACCGACGTCGAGTTCATCGCGGCCGAACTGACCATGTTCACCGGGGAGAACTCCCCCGACGAACAGCTCAAGTCACTTGGCGAGCGCTCGCTGGAAGAGGCGATCGAGCGCGTCGACAAGCTGGCCGTCGGCCGGTAGAGGCCGCCGGAGAGGTATCACCATGTCTACCGACGTCACCGGATCGCGTGCCGACCGAGGCACCCTGCCGGTCGCCCTGGTCACGGTTCTGGCGCTGCTGTCGTTCGTCGAGCCGCTCGGCACCGACATCTACCTGCCCGCCTTCCCGAGGATGACCGGCGAGCTGGGCACCTCGCCGGCCGGGGTGCAGCTGACCCTCACCTCGTTCATGGTCGGCCTTGCGATCGGGCACCTGGTGTTCGGTCCGCTCTCCGACCGGTTCGGCCGGCGCACGCCGCTGTTGGCCGGGACCGCCGTCGCGGCCGCCGCCAGCGCGGCCTGCGCGGTGGCGCCCACCCTGGAGCTGCTGGTCGCGCTTCGCCTGGTGCACGGCCTTGCCGCGGCGTCCGGCATGGTCATCGCCCGGTCGATCGTCTCCGACGTGGCACAGGGGGCACGGGCCGCGCGGATGTACGCCGTGCTGATGGCGCTGCTCGGCATCGCGCCCATCGTGGCCCCGCTTGCCGGCGGCACTATCATCGGCCTCTCCGGCTGGCGCGCGGTGTTCTGGGTGCTGGCGGCACTAATGGTGGCCCTGCTGATCGCCGTGGCGCTGGTTGTGCCGGAGACACTCCGCCCGGCGGACCGGACCCCCAAAGGCGCGGCGGCCGGCCTGAGCGGGATGCGGTCGGTGCTGGCAAACCGCTGCTTCATGGGCTACACGCTGGCCTTCTCGCTGGCCTTCGGGGCGGTGTTCTGTTACATCGCCGGCTCGTCCTTCCTCTACCAGGACGTCCTCGGCCTGACGATTGCCGGCAACGCGTGGGCGGTAGCCGGCACGGTGCTGGTGCACTCGGCCACCGCGATGTCCACCGCCGCTCTGCTGCGCTGGGTCAGCCCGCGCCGCCTTGTGCACGCCGGGCTGGGTCTCATGCTGCTCGCGTCGGCCACCTTCCTGGCCGTCGTTTCGGTGGACTCGTTGTCGCTGGGCGTGACGCTGGCGCTGGTAGCGGTGTTCTTCGTCGGGTCCGGGCTGGTGATGCCCAACGCCACGGCCCGCGCGCTCGACCAGCTACCCGGATCGCTCGGCAGCGGGTCGGCGGTGCTCGGCACGCTGCAGAACACCGCCGCGGCACTGGCCGCGCCACTGGTCGGGCTTGCCGGCGCGCGGGTGTCGCTGCCGCTGGCCGGCTCGATGTCCTGCTTCGCGCTGCTCGCCGTCGCCGCGTTGGCGCTCACCCGGGGCAACCGGACCACCCAAGAAACACGAGAAACCGCAGTCAACTCGGAGAACTGACCATGTCGATCGATTTCAACCACACCATCGTGAACTGCCGGGACCGTGAGCAGTCGGCCGCATTCGTGGCCGGGATTCTCGGGCTGCCGGTCGGCGAGCCTCTCGGCCCGTTCCTGCCCGTCCAGACCGCGAACGAGGTCTCGCTGGACTTCGTGCAGAGCGGCGAGCCCGATCCGCCGCCGCAGCACTACGCGTTCCTGGTGACCGAGTCCGAGTTCGACGCGATCTTCGCCCGTATCAAGGACCAGCGGGTGCCGTACGCGGCGGACTACGCCTACCAGGAGATGGGCCAGATCAACCACAACGACGGGGGGCGCGGGCTCTACTTCCAGGACCCGAGCCGGCACAGCTACGAGGTCATCACCCGTCCCTACGGTCCCGACACCTTCTCCTGACACCCGCTGTCGGCGACCTGTGCACCGCACCGACCGAAAGGACCTGACCATGACCACGTCCCACGATGTGCGTACCAGCCCGCTGGAGGTGGTACGCCGGTTCCACGACGCCGAGGCGCAGTTCCTCACCTCGGACGGTTCCCAGATGCCTTCCTTCGAGGGCATCCTGCACCCCGACTTCGTGCTGTACGAGCCGGCGTCGGGCCCCTACGGCGGGCAGTGGCGCGGGGAACAGGGCCTCGCCCGGTTCCTGCGGACCATGCACGCCGACTGGAGCGACCAGGGCCCAACGAGCCCGCCGAGGCTGTTGGTGGACGGCGACACGGTGGTGGTTCTTGCGACGTTGACCGCCACCTTCCGGGCCACCCAGCAGGTGGTCGTCTTCCCGGTCTGCCAGGTGGTGCACGTCCGGGACGGGCTGGTGCTGGACTCCAGCGTCTACTACTGGGACCCGACCGAGGTTAACGACATCCTCGACGGCAAGTCCCCCGACGACCGATGAGCGCCGCTATCGGGCTGCTCGGCACCGGCTCCCACCTGCCCGAACGCGCTGTTGACAACATCGAGGTCGGCGCGCCGGCGGGGGTCACCGACGAGTGGGTCACCCGCAAGACCGGCATCTCGGCGCGACGCTGGGCCGACGCGGGCGAGGCCACCTCGGACCTCGCCGCCTCGGCCGGTCGGGCGGCACTTGAGGATGCCGGCGTCGAGGTGGCCGAGGTGTCGCTGATCGTGGTGGCCACCTCCACACCGGACTCGCCGCAGCCGCCGACCGCAGCGCTGGTGGCCAGGACGCTCGAAGCGCCGAACAGCACCGCGGCGTTCGACCTGAACGCGGTGTGCAGCGGCTTCGTGTTCGCGCTCGAGACGGCGCGGCACTACCTGGCGGGCACCGGTTCGGGCCTTGCGCTGGTGATCGCCGCCGACGTGTACTCCCGCTGCATCGACCGCGCCGACCGCCGCACCGCCGTGCTGCTGGGCGACGGGGCCGGCGCGGCCGTGCTCGGCCCGGTCCCCGAGGGTCACGGGATCCTGGCCACCCGCCTGGCCACGTTCGGGCAGCACAGCGACCTGATCAAGGTCCCGGGCGGAGGCAGCCGCCGGCCAGCCTCGCCCGCCACCCTCGCCAAGGGAGACCAGTACTTCCGGATGCACGGCCGGGGCGTCGCGGACTTCGTGCACGAGAACGTCCCACCGGCGGTCGCCGGCTTCCTCGCCGACAACGGGACCGACCCGGCCGAGGTCGACCACCTCGTGCCGCACCAGGCGAACGGCAACCTGGTGCACCGGTTGAGCGAGGAGCTGGCACTGACCAACGCGCGGACCCACACCACCGTCGAACGCTTCGGCAACACCGGCGCCGCCTCGGTCCCGGTGACGCTGGACGACGCGGCCAAAGCCAAGGAGATCGACCCCGGCCAACTGGTGCTGCTCGCCGCGTTCGGCGGCGGCATGTCCTCGGGACTCTGCCTGCTGCGCTGGTGACCCCCAACCCGAATCGAGGAACCATGACACTCGACCGCACGATCTATGAGGACTACCTGGCCCGCATCGGCGTCGAATGGCCCCGGCGGCCCGACGCCGAGACGCTGGCCACCCTGCAGGAGCAACACATCCTTTCGATCCCCTTCGAGAACGTGGACTGCTTCCGGCGGCGTCCGCTACCGATGGGTGAAGGCGCCGTACGCAAGATCGTCCAGGAAGGCCGGGGAGGCGGCTGCTACGAGCTGAACTCCGCGATGGGCCTGCTGCTGGAGTCGGTCGGCTACCCGGTGACCATCATGGGTGGACGGATCAGCGACGGCGAAAACTTGAGTTTCCCGCTGCGCCATCTGGTGCTGCGGGTCGAGGCGGACGGGGAGTCCTGGCTGGTCGACGTCGGTTTCGGGTTCGGGTCGGACCGCAACAGCCGGCGCCCACTGCGGATCGACCACAGCGCGGTCCAGTCCGACCAGCAGGGCGACTACCAGTTGCTGAACACCGCCGACGGGGACATCGACGTGCTGCGCGACGAGCGGCTGCTCTACCGCATCGAGCGGCACCCGCGCTCGGTCGGTGAGTTCGCGGCCACCCTCTGGTGGTTCCTCACCTCACCGGGGTCGGATTTCCTGCAGGGCATGTTCTGCATCCAGCCCACCCGCTCCGGGCGTCTTTCGCTGCGCGACCGGACGCTGACCCGTCTCGTCGACGGCGAGAAGACCCGCGCCGAACTGGCCGACACCGAGGAGGTCCGCGAGGTGCTCGCCGCCGAGTTCGGCATCAAGGTCGACGACATCCCGGACCTGCTCGCCGCGCCGGAGGCAATCGCTCCGGCGATGTCCGAACAGGTCGCCGGTACTTTCGCCGCGATCGGCTGAGGCTCGACCACCTGGTTCCCGACCTTGACCTCAAGTTCGGTTGAGGCCGACTGATGGCGTGTCCAGCCGCGCAGTACCACAAACACGGCAAGGCGCTACGCACCGAGACCACGATCAACGACACCCGCGACTTCGGGATCGGGAAACGGCTGACCAATCTGCCCGCGCTACGGGAGATCGGCCTCTCCGCCAACCGACGCCTACTCGGCGCCCAACAACTACCAGCGCGCACTCGACCAACTCACCCAGCAAACCGGACTCGCCGCCTGAACCAAACTTGACTCGATCTTGCCGACTTCGTCGGCCTCAGCAAGCTAGGAAAACGGCGTGTCGGGCGGGAGCTGCCGGATCCCGGACAGGTAGCCGTCCAGCTCCCCGCTCTCGAACCGGCACATGCCGATGACGTGCCAGAACTGCTCCGCGATGTTGCCCTCGACCTTGTAGGTGCCGCCGGGCGCGAGTGCCGCCCAGCCGTTGGGCAGGCCGAGCAGCGTGAGCCGCTTCGCGGCCTGGCCGCCGGCGACCGACCAGAGCCGGGCCGTGCCGTCGTCGCCGCCGCTGGCGAGCAGGTCGCCGGCGGGATTGAACGCCAACGACCGCACGGTGTTGCGGTGCCCGGTGAGCGTCTGCAGGTGATCACCGGAGGCCGGGTCCCACAGCCGGACCACGAGATCGTCGCCGGCGGTGGCCAGCAGCTCCCCGGCCGGATCGAACGCGATGGCCCAGAGCCGGCCGGTGTGCCGGCGCAGCACCGTCGTCTCGCCACCGCGCAGGTCCCACAACCGTGCGGTGTGGTCCCAGGACGCGCTTGCCACCAGGTCGCCCGGCCCGAACGCCACGGCGTAGACACGACCGCTGTGGCCTTCGAGGGTTCGCAGCAGCTCGCCGGACGCCGCGTCCCAGATCCGGACCCGGGCGTCGTCGCACCCGGTGGCGATGCGTGAACCGCCCCGGCTGAATGCGATCGAGCGCACCCTTCCCCGGTGCTCGGCGAGGACATGGCGCTGCCGGCCGGTTACGCGGTACCAGACGCTGACGGTGTCGTCGTCGTTCGCGGTGGCCAGCAGGTTGCCGTCCGGGCTGAACGCCACCGCCCAGATCGGCGCCGATTCGACGTGGATGTGCCGCTCGTACCGGTCGGTGTCGAGGTTGCGCATGTTCAGCCGGCCGTCGCTGCCCACGATGGCGAGCACCGGACCGGCGGGGCTGAACTCGGCCCCGCCCAGGTTGACCAGCGGGTCCGCCAGCCGACCGACCTGGCGGCCGGTCGGCGGATGCCACAACCGGACCGTGCCGTCGTTGCCGCTGGTGGCGAGCAGGGAACCGTCGGTGCTGAACCGGACGGTGTCGATCTGCCGGCCGTGCCCGGTCAGCTTCGCGCGGCGCTCGCCGCTGGCCGGGTCCCACAGCCGGACGGTGAACTGGTCGTCGCTGATGGCGAGCTGCCCACCGTCGGGCCGGAACGCGAACGGCCACACCGAACCGGTGTGCGCGGTCAACACGTGGCGCAGTTCCCCACTCCCGGTGTGCCACAGCCGCACGGTGCCCGCGCTGTCGCCGCTGGCGATCATGTCGCCGGACGGGCTGAACATGACGTGGTAGATCGCGGAGCGATGGCCGGCGAGGGCGTGGCGCAATGTGCCGGTGGCGGTGTCCCACACCCGTACGCCGCCCTCGGTGTCGCCGGAGACGAGCAGCGGCTCGGTGGGGTGGGAGGCGAGCGCGTATATCCGGCCCAGGTGTCCGTCGAGCCGCCAGACCTGCTGGCCGGTGGCAGGATCCCAACCAAGGAGCACGTTGTGCTGCCCGGCGATGACCCGGAGGTCACCGCCGCCGCTGCAGGCAATCCGGTAGATCGCGCCGCTCCGGGTGGGCAGCACGCCGGCGGGAGTACCGCTCTCGGTGTCCCACAGCCGCACGGTGCCGCTCCGATAGGCCGAGGCGAGCAGCGTCCGGTGCATGGCAAGGCTGGAGACGAACCCGTCGGCGGACGGGATCTCGTGGCGCAGCGCACCGCTCGCCACCTCCCACAGCCGCAGCGTGCCCTGCTCGTCGCCGGTCACGAGCAGCTCCCCGGTCGGGCTGAGCAACACCGGCCACGGCCATGTCGCATGACCCTCCAGCACGCGCACGGTTCGCCCGGTCGGGGCGTCCCAGATGCGGACGGTGCCGTCGGCCGAGCCGGTGACCAGTACATCGGCGCCATAGGCCACCGCGAAGACCCGGCCGCGATGACCCTGCAACGTACGCAACGGACGGCCGGTCGCGGTATCACAGACGAGGACGCCGCCGTCGTCGCTGCCGACCGCCAGCGTGCCACCGTCCGGGCTGTAGGCCAGTACCTGCGGCAGGCGGCCCATCTGGGCGTGGAAGCCGTGCCGCACGCCGATCGACGCCGGCGCGAGCTCGGTCTCCACCGGGGTGCCCGGCGCGACGGCGGCCGCGCGCAGCTCGGGTACGTCGGGCACACCCTCGGCGTCGATCAGCGCCGCCCGGGTCCAGGTGCTCCCGGTGAGAATCGCGCCCCGCAGGTCGGCACGAGCGAGTCGGGCACGGGTGAGGTCGGCGCCGGTGAGGTCGGCCGCGACGAGTTTGGCGTGGTCGAGCCGCGCGCCCGCCAGGATGGCGCCGACCAGCTCGGCACCGCTGAGGTTGGCGCCGACCAGGTTCGCGCCGGTGAGGTCGGCACCGCTGAGATTGCCCTGGGAGAAGTCCCGGTAGGACAGGTCCTGGCCGCGCAGTACCGCGCCGCGCAGGTCGCCGGTGGCCGGGGTGTCCAGCCTGGTGCGCACCTTCTCGGCGTTGACCAACGCGGCAGTGCCGGCCGCGTGGCTGGCCAGCACGTCCTCGGCCCAGGCCCGGCAGGCCTGACCTTCGGCGAGGTCGCAGAGGAAGTCGACGGTGTTCGGGCTCAACGGTTGCCGGGACAGCGGCTCCGGTGCGGCAACACCCTCGGCGAACCCGTCGGCGATCGCGCGGGCCACCAGCCACTCCATCACCGAGGTGTGGATGAAGCCGAAAAGGCCCGCGTCGGTTCGGATCAGCAGGCTGCCCGAGCCCACCGCGTGCAGCCGCTGCCGGGGCGAGAGCTGGTCGGCGGCCAGGCTGGTGAGTGACTCGGCCACCTCGGCGAGCTGGCTGGGCCGCAGGTAGGTCTCGCCCGCCTCCCACAGCCGGAGCGCGAGCGTCGTGACCGCAGTGCGCAAGGTGTCGACATCAAGGCCGGGCGCCGCCCCGGGACCGCCGGCCGCCCGCCTCGTCTCATGGGTGAGCCACGCATCGATGATCTCCCGGTAGAGGCCAGCCGCGCTGACCACGTCGCGGTTGTGCGCGGTGGTGCGCAGCCGCTGCTCGTCCAGCGCGGCGATGAACCCGAGCATGCGTGGGTTGCGAGCCAGTTCCAGCAGGTCGGGCAGGCCGCTGAGCAGCCGGAACCGGATGTCGGCCTGGCGCTCGTCGCCGCCGAAGCGGTTGACCAGGTAGGTCCTGGTGTCCGCCGCGGTGAACTCCTCGACGCCAAGCACCCGGCGCTGCGGCAGCAGACCGACCCGTTCGCCGAGCGCCGTGAACACCTGGTCGTGCGACTTGAAGTGCTGTGTCCGGCAGGCGACGACGATCTTCGCCTTTCCCTTGGCCACCTCGATCAGCCGCTCCAGGTGGTCGGCGGCGTGCTCATAGCTGATCCGGGTGACCAGCTCGTCGAAACCGTCGAACAGCAGGACGATCCGGCCCTCGTCGAGCATGTAGCGGAACGCGTTGAGATCGATCAGGCTCTCGCCGTGCCGGGTGAGGTGCGTGGCGACCAACTCGTCGACCGACAGTGAGCGGTCCAACACAGCCAGGTCGATGAGGACGGGGATCAGGGGCGTGGCGGCGATCCGCCGCGTCACCTCGCGCAGCACGAACGACTTGCCCCGCCCGAAGTCGCCAAGCACCAGCACGAACTGTCCAGCCTCGGCCGTGACCAGGTTCATCAGTTCGGCGGCGAGATCGTGGCGGATGGTCTGGTCGGCGCGGCTGAGATCGCGGAAGCGCTGCGGGACGTAGAGATCCGGCGGGTAGGCGGCGTCGGCGATCAGCCGCTGCGTCTGCCCTCTGACGAACTCGTCGAGGTCGAGCAGGCCCTGGAACTCGGTGAAGGTGCGCAGCCGCAGGTGACCGCGCACCGCCCTCTCGCGCAGGGCCGGTGTCGGTGCGCGGCCCTGGTAGACCAGCTCCGCGGGGTCGTTGCGGTCGTGGCCGCGGAACGCATCGACCACCTCGGCGGTCAGCTCGCCGACATGCGCACCGACGCGCCGTTGCCGGGTGAAGCCGTTGTCCTGCCAGGTGACGATCAGCTGGGGCGGCTGGTCCACCACCCGGATCCGCGCCCCCGGCTGGCCGGCGGCGCAGACGTCGGCGATGCGCTGCAGCAGGATCCCGCACGGGTCGTTCGCCACGACGAGCGCGGGTACCGGGTCGGTCGAAGTCAGCTCCGCGGCGACCCGGCTGAACGTGGCCCCGGCGGCGTGCCAGGCCCGCTCGTGATGCTCGGACGGCTCACCGGGCCGCCCTCGGTAGGCCGAGAACCGCCGCACGCCGTCGGCGGTGACGTGCACGATCTCCTCGCGGCCCGGGCCGGCGGCCGGCAACACGGGCAGCGTCGGGCCGAGCAGCGAGATGGCGGTGCCGCCCGGCCCTGGACCGTGCAGCAGCAGGTTCAGCCGATTGCCGAGCAGGCCCTCGAGTGTGTCGACGTCGCGCAGCACCGAGGGGCCCTCACCTCCAGACGGCCCGGGCAGCGGGTCGTGACGCACCACCCCGATCCGCAGCCAGTCCTTCTCCTCCAGCTCCCGGAGCCGGATCGCGAACCAGTTGGCCTGCTGCTCGCCGATCCGCCCGTAGTTGTCCTCCCGGCGATGGGTGACGGCCATCGTGGAGTTCATCGCCGCGATGGCCACCCGCAGTTCGGGCACGTCGAACAGCGTCCATGGTTGCGGACTGTCGAACGCCGGCCCTTCCAAGCCCCGGTACAGGTCGGCGAACAGCTCGGCGTAGAGCGCCATTTTGGGGAAGTACGGCTCTCTCGGCGTCTCGTCGAGGGCTTCGCAGGACTTGAAGTAGGCCTCGCACAGCGGTTTCGACACATCCCGGGCGCCGGGCACCACGACCAGCCGGTGCGCGTCCACGCCGAGCGCCACCCGCAGCCCGGTCAGGAACGTCCAGGCCTCGTTCATCTGTCGAGGTTTGGCCGTCTCGGTGAGATCGCCGCTGACCACGATCAGCTCAGGGACGGGCGCCCCTGCGTCGGTGAGGCGGGTCACGTTGGAAGTGATGCGATCCTGGAACTGCGCCGCGGTGAGCGGCTCGTCGGCTTCGGCGGCACCGCGCCCGAACCGGGGGCCGGCGACGTGCAGCAGCGCCACACCCTCGCGCCGCGCGGCCGCGGCTCGCGACTCGGGCGGGAACCGTGGCGCCGCCAGCGGGACGCGCCGAAGCGGCCGCTCAATCGCGGCGTCATCGGTCCCGCCACCGCGCAGCGCCGGGCGGGTGGCCCCGGCCAGTACCTCGCGCAGCCGGGCCCGCAACGTCTCGGACGCCACCTGGGGGTCGGCCACCCCGGTGAGGTCGAGATGCCACGTGTCGGGCAGGCCGCCCTGCGGGCGGTCCTCGACCCGCACGGTGACCAACCTCCTCGGGTCGGCCCGCAGCGCAATCTGCGCCGGCCCGTTGTGCGACGCGCGAGAGGCACGCGACACGACGGCAACCACCACGGCCGCCAGCCGGATACCCCGATCCACGAACTCCTCGACGGTGCAGCCGCGCGGCAGGTCCCAGGCCGGCACGAGCGTACGGAACCCGACCGACTCGAGCTGCCAGCCGATCCAGGCTGCCCACGGCTCATCGGCGGGCTCGTAGCTGACGAGGAAGTCGACCGGACGGTCGACGCCCCGCCGATCCCCCGTCAGCGTCATGAGAGACAGTATGACCGCGATCGCCAGGCATTTGAACCGTTTGGGATCATGCCGCTGTGTCGACGTCGAGCCCTCCGGAGGTCGCCCTGGACACGCCCCGGGGCCCGCGCGGGCCGATCGGGCGGCTCGACCCGCTCGACTGGGTCCGGGTCGGGCTGCTCGCGTTGGGTGTGCTGTTCGTGCTCACCGGGCTGCTGCCCGCACCCGAGGCCGAAGCGAACATGGCACGCATCGCGCCGTTGTTGCTGTTCCTGGCCAGCGTGATCGTGCTGGCCGGCCTGGCCCGCGAGGCGCGGGTGTTCGACGTGATCGCGACCCGGCTCGCGATCATCGGGCGCGGCAGCTACCCGGCGTTGTTCGGACTCTGCGTGCTGTTCGCGGCCGCGTCGACGATCTTCCTCAACCTCGACACCACCGCCGTGCTGCTCACCCCGGTGCTGCTCGCGCTCGCCGCGCGGGCCGGCATCGCCGCGCTCCCGCTGGCCATGACGACGATCTGGCTGGCCAACTCGGCAAGCCTGCTGTTGCCCGTCTCGAACCTCACCAACCTGCTCGCGGCCGATCGCATCGCGCTCGCCGCGCCCGAGTTCGCCGCCCGGATGTGGGCGCCGCAGCTCGCCGCGATCGTCGCGACGATGCTGTTCCTCTGGCTGTGTTACTGGCGCAGGGGGCGGCGCGGGCCCGACCGCTACGTTCCACCGGCGCCGGTGACGATGAGCGGGCCTCGGCAGCGGGCACTGTTCCAGATCACCGGGGCGGCCGTGGTGCTGTTCATCGTGGCGATCCCGTTCCTGCGTACCCAGATCGGCTATGCGGCCACAGCGGCGGCGCTGGTGGCGGTACTCGCGTTTGCCATCCTGGACCGGGGCGCGTTGCGCCTGCGACTCGTGCCGTGGCAGCTGCTGATCCTCGTCACGGGACTGTTCCTGGTAGTCCCGACGCTGAGCCGGTTCGGGCTCGCGGAGACGATGACCGCACTGATCGGCACCGACCCCGGGCCAGCCGGCGCATACCGGGCCGCGGCCGCCGGCGCCGGCCTCTCGAACCTGCTCAACAACCTGCCCGCCTACACGGCCGGGGAGGCGGTGATCCCTCGATGCAACGTCGACACGCTGCTGGCCCTGCTGATCGGGACCAACGTCGGGCCGGTCGTCACGCCGTGGGCGTCGCTTGCGACGTTGCTGTGCCTGGAGTCCTGTCGGCGCCACGGGCTGCCCATCTCGCTGCGGACGTTCATGCTCACCGGGCTCGGGCTCGCCATCGTGGCGCTGGCGGGCAGCATCGGGGCGCTGCTGCTGACCTAGCATTGTACGGCCCTGTTCTCGCGCGAGAACCTTCGATCGGGGACCTTCGGGCCCGCCTCCGCAAGTTCGGGCCTTCGGCCGAAAGAGCGCGCTTGTGCTCACCCTTGAGTGCCGCCACCAGGGTTCGGCGCCTGGTCACGAACATTCACGGCGCCGGCCTTCGCCGGAACTCCTCCGGAGCCTCGCAGGGGCGACTCGCCACACTGGCCCGGTAGGACTAGCCCACGAGCGCGGAGCGCGGTTAGTAGTCGCTCACCTTGATGCCGGCGGCCTTGCCGATCGCGGCGATCGTCCTGCTGTCGTGGGTACTGGGCAGCCCCACCTCGAGCACGGTGAACAGCTCGCGGATCTCCTCCTCGGCGGGAGGGTCGCTGAGCGGGTGGTCCTTCGCCGCGTCCAGCGGCACCCGCCGGGCCTGGTCGAAGCTGACCGTCAGCTCGCGCTTGCACGTGGCGTAGTAGGGCGAGTCCTTCTTGAACACCATGGCCGGGCCGGCCGGCTCGGCCATGATCACGCCGGTGTCCGAGAGATCCCAGCGGAGCGTGGAGACAACACTGCTCAACCGGATCTCGACGTTGAGGTACTTGACGCGCTGGTTCTCCCTTGCCGCGGCCAGGATGGTGGCGTACACCTCCTGCCGGACCCGGTCGGCGGTCCACAGGGTCGAACCGCTGGGCTCGTGCGCGGCGAGAACTTGGGCGTACCCCTCGCACAACGCCTGGTCAGCCGGGTCGACGATCTCCAGGCGCAGTTCCAGCGGGCGCTGCTCCTCCCGGGCCATCTTCGCGAACTCGGGCAGCGTCTCGGCCCGCAGATCCACCCCGGTGCCACCCTTGAAGATCCAGCGATCGGTATGGCGGCGCGCCTCGGCCAGCGCCTGCGCCACCTCCGAACCGCTGACCAGCCGGGCCGAGGAGATGGCGTCCAGTGCATTTTTCGACGTTGTCCGGTCACGCAGCAACGTCGCCGCCAGCAGGGCGAGGGTGAGCAGGATCGCGGAGTTGACCACGGTGCTGTTCGCGCCGTAGACGTCGAACACGCCGAGCACCAGGAACGTCACCGCGATCGCCAGCGCCAGGAAGCCCTCCACGTTGCGCACCAGCCAGTCGCGCGTCTTTCCGACCAGACGTCTCACCATTGTCTCCCGCCGCTGGAGTTGACCTTCAGCGTAACGACGCGGACGCTCAAATCACCCGTCCGCGCCGACCGGCACCGAGATCCGAGGAGACGAATGGCTAGTCAGCGAGGTCCGGCACGGTGAAGCGGTGGCGATCGAGCCGGTTGTCCACCTCGACCTCGGCGACCTCGGCCAGCTCCGCGACGGTCAGCGCGTTGCGGTCGTCACGCAGCGCGCGGCGCGGCTGGGACCGGTCGGCGGTGTGGAGCGGGTGGCGCGGGGCAGTGATGCTCGTGCGCAGCACCGCCCGGTACGGCGGGTCGGGCGGGTCGTCGCGCAGCCAGGACGCCGCGATGCGCAGCGCGTCGAGTACCCCGGACACCGCCAACCCTGCCGCGGCCTGCTCGAACGAGCGGATCATTGGTCGCGGGGCGTCCAACCGCACGCCCCGGTCGTCCAGCTGGGTCAGCAGGTCCCGGTCGGTGATGTCCCGGTCCAGCTGCCAGCTGCCGCCCAGCTCGGCCGCCGCGTCCGCCAGCCGGGCCAGCAACTCGTTCAGTCGGGGTGTGTGCCGGCGGGCGAGTTCGGTGTTGTCCGCGAAGTCCTCGATGTCCGCGCCCGGCTCCTCGCGCGCCGAGCACCAGGGCAGCCAGCGGTCGGAGTAGGAGGCGACCATCACCCGCACCGAACCGTCCAGCTCCCGCCCGGCCCGGATCTCCATCGGCGGTCGGTGCCGAACCCGCGCGGCGCCCCGAGCGGCGACCTCGACGAGGTCGACGATCTCCTGTTCGGTCACCGCGCCCTTGGCGTCGGCCAGCCGGCTGACCGCCCGGTGCGGGTACTCGACAGCAACGGCTCCGGCTCCCGACGGTCCAGCCAATCCGCGCAGGTCCCCCTCGGGGCGCGCCGCAAAGAAGTAGTTCATGGACGGTTCCTGCTCGGACCCGGTGTCGGCCAGGTAGCGCAGCTCCAGAGAGGTCAGGTCGATGCCGCCAGGCAGGCTGGCCGGTCGGGCCAGCGGCCCGTTCACCGTGGTGGTCCCGGGCAGGCTGAACAGCGACGGCGCCGGCTCCGTCCAGCACCACCTCGTGACCGAGCGTGGTGCGCCGCGCCGCCTCCTCCATCTGGCGCCGGATGCCGACCCGCTTGGCCGCCTTCAGCCCCTTCTCCAGGTCATCCGGATTGTGCAGCTTCCCGCGACGACGAGTTGGTGCACCGAGGCGAATACCCGGGCCCGGCCGCCAGGTCCACGATGCGAGTGGCCTGTGCGGGGTCCCGCCGATAGCGGGCGGGATCGGTCAGCACGTCCAACACATCGAGCATCGCCGGTCCGTGTTCTCCCGCCTTGGCCAGCAGGGTCGGGTCGAGGCCGCGATGGGCCAGCCGGTGAGGTCACCCAGCGCGCTTCTCACCAGCGACCCAGCCGCCACCAGGGCCGGCCCCGCTCGGCACGCATCTAGTACGCCCTCCCCTGCCGCGCCCAGTGGCGCCGACCGCGAAGATCCGTGCCGGTCTACTCGGCGCTGATGATCCTACGGCCGGCCTGTCGCCGAGCCGCCATGAAATACCGGCTGTCGGGTCAGCCGACCAGGCGGGTGTGCCAGGCGTGGGCCTGCTGGTCGGTCAATGCCGCCACCTGGTCGATCACCACGCGCCAGCGCGCGGCATCGTCGCCGGCGCAGGACCACGACTCCATCAGCGGCACAGCAAGGGTGTCCGGCGCGCCATCGGCGACCGCCCGGGTCAGCTCGGTGATGAGCTCGCGCTGGCCGGCCTGCAGCCGCAGCCGGGCCGGGTCGGACATCACGTACCGCATCGCGACCGCCTTCAGCAGCGCGACCTCGGCGACCGCCGGTGCCGGCACCACCAGGTCCGCCACGTAGCGACCCAGCGGCGCGCCACCGGCCACCGCCCGGGTGGCATCCACCGCGACCGCGATGAACCGGCTCACCAGCTCGCTGGTCAGCGCCTTCAGCGCGACCTGGCCGGCCGCGCTGGGATCCGCCCGCAGCGCCAGCCGCACCACCGGTAGCCGCAACAGCCGGGCACCGGCCTCCTCGCACGCCGCCTGGTCCGGGCCGAAGCTGTCCGCCGCCAGCGCGGCGAGCGCGGCCAGCTCCGCCGGGTCGGCCAGCGCGGCGAGGCTGATCCGGCCGGCGAGGATGCCGTCCTCGACATCGTGTACCGAGTACGCCACGTCGTCGGCCCAGTCCATCACCTGAGCCTCCAGGCAGCGCCGATGCTCCGGCGCCCCGTCGCGGACCCATTCGAAGGCGGCGATGTCCTGCGGGTACACCCCGAACTTGCCCTCACCGGCGCGGCGAGGGAACGGGTACTTGCAGGACGCGTCCAGCGACGCCCTGGTGAGGTTCAGGCCAGCGCCGACGATCTTGGGCTCCAGCCGGACCAGGGTACGCAGCGTCTGCGCGTTGCCCTCGAAGCCGCCGCAGACCTGGGCGATCTCGTTGAGCGCCCGCTCCCCGTTGTGCCCGAACGGCGGATGCCCGATGTCATGCGCCAGCCCGGCGGTGTCCAGCACGTCGGGGTCGCAGCCAAGCTCCTCGGCGATGCCCCGGCCGATCTGGGCAACCTCGAGGGAGTGGGTGAGCCGGGTGCGCGGCATCCCGGTGATCTCCGCGCCCTCCCCGGGACCGACCACCTGGGTCTTGCCGGCCAGCCGGCGCAGCGCGGCGGAGTGCAGCACCCTGGCCCGGTCCCTTGCGAACGGCCCCCGGTGCTCGGAACGTGGGCCGCCGGCGGACAGCGCGCCCTTGGGCGGCTCCGGCAACATCCTGGCGCGATCGTGCGGGCGGTAGCGAAACCACCTGGGTCCGCTCACCCGAGGCCGGATCCCTCGGTCTCCACCGACGCGTGGGTGAGCCGGTAGAACAGCAGCGCGCCGGTCTCCCGCACGATGTAGCGCGCCTGGGTCTGTCTGGTCCGCACCACCGGGCCGGTCCGGGTCGGCGATGTCCAGGACTCCAGCCCGCAGTCCCTGGCCATGGTGCGGGCCCGCAGCGAATGCCACGGGTCGCTGACCAGCAACGCGGTCCGCCAGCCGCCCTCCGCGGCAACCTCGGACACCGCGCGCAGGCTCTCCAGGGTGTCCGAGCCTTCACCGACCGCCTTCAACGCGACGCGCGGCACCCCCCGGTCGGCCAGGTACCGCACACCCGCGGCGGCCTCGGTGAAACCGTCGCCCGCGCGGCGTCCGCCCACGGTGACGATCCGCTTGGCGAAACCGTCGTGGTAGAGCTGCTGGGCGTGGCGCAGTCGGGCGGCAAAGATCGGGCTGGGCGACCCGTCGTACTGCGCGGCACCGAGCACCACCACCACATCCACCGGCCGCTTGTCGTCCAGCCGGGCCACCTGCCAGACCTGGAACGCGGTCACCCCGACGATCAGAGCGATCAGCACGATCGAACCGATCAGGAACCTGGCCAACCAGCGGGGTCGGCGCGCCGGGCCCCGGTTCGAGGCGCTGTCGTGGCGGTCCAGCCGCGCGACGGTGCCCGGTGTCGAGGTCATGAGCTGATCCGGCCTTCGGTGCCGCCAAGCACGGCGCCGGCCCGCCCGCCCCGCAGCGCGATCACCTCGGCGACAATGGAGACCGCCGTCTCCTCCGGGGTCCGCGCCCCGAGGTCGAGGCCGACCGGCCCGTGCAGCCTGGTCAGCTCGTCCTCGGAGAGCCCCGCAGCGGTGAGCCGGCTCCGACGCGCCGCCTGGGTCCGTCGGGAACCGAGCGCCCCGATGAAGCCCCGGCCCCGCACGCCGTCAATGAGCACCGCATCGAACGCCGGCGCATGGTCCAGCAGCACCAGCACATCGGAGTCGGTGAACCCGGCGACCGCGGCCCGCGCCTCGTCGCACTCGGTGACCCGCTGACCGGCCCAGCCGAGCAGCGTCGCCTGCCGCAACAACGCCTCCCCGATCGCCCCGGACCCGACCGCCCACACCGTCGGCACCGGCACCCAAAGGTCGAGGAGCAGGTCCAACTCGCCGTCGATGACCCGCTCGGTGCTGGTGGCGCCGCGGCGCAACAGCGTCGCGGCCTGCTCGGCGGCCATGTCATCGGCCCGCGCCGATCCCAGCCCGCCGTGGCGGGTGGCCAGGTCGGCGCCGACCAGCACGAGCATGGCACCGCCATCGGCGGTGCTGGCCAGCGCGGCCGGGTGTCCATCCGCCAACGCCTCGCCAAGCGCCCTGGCCAACCCGGCCGGCAGCGGGTGCCCGAGCAGCCGGGCACCGCCGGCGCAGGCCAGCCCGGCCTGCACGGCGGCGGACTCGGTGACCTGCGCGTCGCGGGCGTCCGGGCGCTGCAGCGCGGCTCGGGCCAGCGGCACCGCCACCGCGTCCAGCGCGCCGAGGAACACCCGCCCGGCCACCTCCCCACTGGGATGAGCGGCCAGCAGCTGCCCCGGCGCCACCGTGCCGAACCCGTGCCGGTCAAGCACCCGAACCACGCCCACCCCGTCGTTGGCCCAGCGGCGCAGGGCATCACCCAGCTCGCGAGTGGCCGCTGAGGGGGTAGTAGCGCTCACACCCGCCAGCGTACGACCCGCCGCCGACACTTCCCGCCGCCCTCCTCCGCCGCAGCGTTCCGCCGCGCACGACGCAACGCCCGGCCACCCCGCCAGCGAGCACGCAGATACTCCCAGTCCGCGGTACCGGCAAGCACCAAGGTGGACGCGGTCACCGCGCCGATGACCGCACCCAGCCAGATAACCGGCATCACAGGCCTCCTAGTTATCTAGATGACAATATCTAGATAACTGTCGGCGACGCCAGCCTGAACCGTCTAGATAGCCTCGCGGGATGCCTCGAACGAGACCCTGGGTCCTGATCGCGGATGGCCTGCGCAGGGCAATCACCGAGGGCCGCTATCTACCTGGTCAGCCGTTGCCCACCGCTCATGAGCTGATGGACCAGTGGGGAGTGGCCCGCCAGACCGTGCAGAACGCCCTGGACCAGTTACGGGCCGAAGGCCTCGTGGTCAGCCGGCCGGGCCGAGGCTGGTACGTCCCCGAGCGTCGGGCCATCCGCCGAATGACGGCAAGTAACCGCCTGGCCCGGGCGGAGCGTCAAGCCGGCCGGGGCGCGTTCCTCACCGATGCCGCCGAGGGCGGCTGGGAGTCCGGCGTGGCGGTCCAGATCAGCCGCCAGGACGCAACCGACCGAGTCGCCGAGTTGCTGGGACTCACCGACGAACGAGGTGTCGTGGTGCGCGAGCGCACCATGCGCGCCGACGGCGAAGTCGTCCAGCTGGCTACGTCCTACCTGCCCGAGAGCGTCGCCGGTGGCACCGCCGTCGAACAGTCCGACACCGGTCCCGGCGGTATCTACGCCAGGCTGGAGGAGCTCGGCTACCGGCTCAGCTACTTCGAAGAGGCGGTCCGGGGCCGCTCACCCCTGCCGGAGGAAGCCGACAGGCTGGGAATTCAGTACGGCCGTCCGGTGCTGGCGGTGACCCGCGTGGCGTGGGCGGGCGATCGACCCGTCGAGGTGAACGACATCGTGATGCCCGCCGACCGGGTGGAACTGGTCTATACCTGGGCAGCCGACTGATCGCCGGGTCGTGCGCTCGCGGCGGCCGCCGCGTGGCGCCGCCGCGACAGTGAGCGCGGTTAGGCCTTGCGGGCGACCGCGACGCGACTGCTCTGCAGCGGCACGATGGTGCCGATCTCGGCGGGTCTGGGTCGCCAGAGGTTGACCGGAACCAGGCCCGGTTCCGCCATCTCCAGCTCTTCCAGGCAGGCGTGAAACTGCTCCTCGGTGCGCAGGCGGTACCCGTGCGCGGCACACGCCTCGAGCTGCCGTTCGTCGTCGGTGTGCACGCCGTCCGCCAGTACCAGGTAGCTGCCGGACGGAACCGCCTCGACCAGCCGCCGGATGATGGAGTTCATCTGGTCGAACGTCTCGGCGGCGTGGCCGAGGATGCCCAGCAGCATGACCGCGACGGGTCTGGTGAAGTTCAGCACGTTGCGGGCGTCGGCAATGATCAGGTCGGGTTCGTTGACGTCGGCGTCGATGTAGGCGGTGACGCCTTCGTCGGTGGTGTTGGTCAACAGGGCGCGGGCGTGCGCGAGGACGACGGGGTCAGAGCCAGCTCAGGCAGCTCCTCGCCCTGGCATTGAACGAGCGCAGACGGCGGCGAATGAGACGCAAATCGAGCCGGCCTTGCGACCCGTTGCGTCACCTCGGCTGCCCGCTCCGACCGGACCGGGCCGACAGATCCGCTGTCACGCAGAGTTCGTGCTGGACGGGTACGTTCGCGGAGCGTGGCGAGACCATCGTGAGAAAGACAACGCCTGTGAGCCTGACCGAAGAGACCGCCCACCGCCTCCTGACCGCCGCGAGCGAACGACTCGATCTCGACGCGCAGAATGCCACGCTGATCCGGATCGGCTCGAACGCCGTCTTCCGGTTGCGCGAGCCAGTGATAGTCCGGATCACCCGCGACCCTCGGCGACTGGACGAGGCCCGGAAACAGGGCGGGGTCGCGCGCTGGTTTGAAGAGGCGCAGTACCCGGCGACGCGAGCGCTTCCCGTCGATCAGCCAATCGAGGTCAACGGACACGCCGTCACCGCGTGGCGATCCGTCTCCGAGCACGAGGAGTACGCCCCGATCGACGAAGTGGCCAGGCTCATCCGCCAACTTCACGCACTGACACCGCTGCCGTCGCTGCAACTCCCCAGTTTCGCCGCAAATTAAGCTCGGAGTTCAAGTCAATGTGACAATTATCGCTCAAGACACCGGAAACGGATCGCCGGTATTTGGTAAGGCGTCGATTTCGAACCTGGCCGCAAACGGGTCTCGAGACGATTTTTCGATGCAGACGAACATGCCTTTCGGCCGCACATTTCGACCAAAGGTTGCGTTCCCCGGGATCCCCGTCGGAGCAGTTCTGCCGAGTGGCGTCGTCAGTGTACCTTGATATGACCAGGATTCGAATATGCCTATACCGTTCAACTTCGTCTTCTAGGCGCCAGTAAGTTCTTATTCGCTGCTGGTAGAGGCGTTGGTAGTGGCGGGTTTTGGCCATGCCGCACGATGCCTCCCCATCCACTGGCGAGATTGTGATCGAAGCGGGGTGAACAACCAAGATCTGGTCAAGTGGACCGACCTGGACACCAAGGCCGGAACCCTCATGGTTCGCCGAGCGCTGCAACGCCAGACCTGGCGACACGGCTGTGACGATCCGCATGCCTGCGGCTCGAAGGCCCACAAGAGGAAGCCCTGCCCGAAGGACTGCACACGGCACGCGCGGGCGTGCCCTCAACGGAAGGGGGGTGGGCTCGTCATCACTGAGGTGAAGACGCGGGCGGGCCGGCGGGTCCTGAACGTCCCTCGGCAGCTGCTGGACGCCTTGGTCACCCACGACGAGGCGCAAGACGAGGAGCGCTACCTCG
>DASYBQ010000036.1:0-5462 GCA_036500625.1 Pseudonocardia sp.
GCGGCCCCCGACACATCCGGGGGCCGCACCGCTGACTTGGTGCTGGGTCGGGCTCAGTAGTCGACGCCGCCGCCGCCGTTGCCGCCGCCGCCGCCGGTGGCGTTGCACTGGGTGACGTCGCCACCCTGGCCGATGACGCCGGCCGAGACGCCGACCGGGACGCCACAGTTGGCGTTGGACTTGCCGCCGCCGCCGCCGTTGCCGCCGACGCCGTTGGTGGTGCCGCCGCCCGCGAGCGCGGTGCCGGCGAACGCGATCGAGCCCAGAGCGACAGCGGTCACCACGACCGTGGCGCGCGAACCGTACTTGCGCATCACATTCCTCCTGTTTAAAAACGGACAGGGGCAGGCTCGCCCCCAACCGATTCGTATTTTTAGCCGGACACCGATCGCGCTGTCCACTCGCGCTACGAGCGCGGACCTTAACTTCACCTTTAAGGGTGGACCCATTCGAGTCGCTCACGCGCCGTACTCGATGATATAAAAGAGAGTGTGATCGGTCAGCCCCGGCGGAACAACCGCAGTACCCGCTCCACCTCGAACCACGGGGTGAACGACACGCCGGACATCTGATACCGGAACTTGATGCCCATGATTACCCGGATGCCCCAGTGCAGGCCGAACATGGACAGCGCCCAGAGCTTGCCCAGCTTTCGGTTGAGCAGAGCAAGCGGCGCGCCGAGCTCCAGCACCAGCGAGCCGACCGCGAACCCGGTGAACAGATGCTTGTGCCGGTACAGCGCGTACGCCGCCGGCGCCGCCGACGAGCCGTAGACCTCCTTGCGCACTCCGTCGACCGCCACCTGCCGGCGCAGCCCGTCGCCGTGCGCCCAGCCCCAGCCGCTCGGCCCGGCGACCTTCGCGATCCCAGCGAGCAGGTAAGCCGCCGAGGAGGAGGCGTTCATCAGTCGCAGCGGCCAGCCGTACCGGGGGTGCGGCACCGGGCGGGCCCGGCCGGCGAGCGCGTCCAGCGAGGCGGCATCGGCGGCCCTGGAGGCGCCGAGCACGAGGGTATGCAAAACCAGTGTGTTGTCATTGTGGTAGATCATCGACCAGGAGTTGCGGTACGACAGCGTCCAGGTCAACAGCGCCGAGTGCAGCGGGCCGACCACCCGGTGCCCCGCGCCGAGCGCGAACAGCGCGGTGGTCACCAGGGTGACATCGTTGAGCCTGTCGGCGACCGGGGCCGGCAGCGGCTCACGCAGCACCCGGACCGGGCCGACCGGCGCGAACAGCGACTCGTCGGTGCGTACCAGGCGGCGAAGCATCGGCCGGCGCTTGGCCAGGTAGTAGAGCGTGTATCCACCGACCAGCGCCCGGATCAAGCCCAGTCGGCTTGCTGGCGCGGCGGCTACCGCGAGGGCCTTGCCGAAGTTCATGCAGGCATTCTCGGCAACTGAGAATCACTCTCATGCACCGGCCCCGGCGTGAGAGGCGCGACCGGCGCCATCGCGGAGGTATCCACCACCGCGAGCGCCTCCTCCACCTCGGCGACCCGGGGCAGCGGGGCGGAGGCGAGCACCTCCTCGGTGCCGGTCACCTGGTGGCTCATCATGCTGGCGTCCAGGTCCAACTCTCCGCGCACGATCTCGACGCGCACCACGTCCCGCAGCCGGGGCTCGGCGCTGGCCCTGGCGGCGATCGTCCGCGCGAACTCCTCGGCCCGGTCCTCGTTGAGCACCCGCTTGAGCTGGCGGCGCACCTGGTTCAGGCCACCGGCGCCGAGCAGTCGGTACGGCAGGTACTGCCGGCCGCCGTCGGCGAGCACCCCGACGGCGTAGGGCACCGTGGCGGTGGACTGTCGCCGAGCGCTGAACATCGGGTAGTGCGACAGCGGGAAACCGTCGACCCGCCGGTTCGCCGGCCTCAGGTACTGCTTCAGCGGATACAGCACCGCGCCCAGCACCACCGCGCTGAGCAGGCCGGCCCGCCCGCGCTCACCTGGAGCCCACCCCGCACCGCTCATCCGCCTGTCCCCTCGACCCCGGGTGCCGGGCGAGCCGGCACGCCAACCGAATGTCACGAACACCTTGGAGTCAACGAGGAGCTTGCGAATTTATTGGCATGGCCGGATGACGATCACCCGATTGGGTTCACCCTACTCGGGCATGTTCGGCAAAGTTCCCGGTCACGACACTGTGAGCGCGGAGCGTGTTCTCTCACACACCCTTCGAGGGGGCTTCCCAGGCTACCGTCGCATGTGGACGGTCGCTAACTCTGGATATGCGCCTCGCCATCAGCGGCTTCCCAGTGGCACCGGCGGCGACGAATAGGCTACTTGGCCACCGAGTGTAGTCGTGGACGGCCTCGGCGAGACGCTCGACACGCCGCCGACGGGTAGGGCCGGGTGTCGCCGCTCTCGAGGATCTCGCTACCGTTCAGCAGGTGTAGCATCACTCCCTATGTAAATAGAAAACGGATAGTGTCGCTTTAGAGTATGTGCAGTCTTCTACGAGGGAGCTGTGACCTGTGCACGAAGGCTCGGCCGACCTGAACGCCGAAACGATCACAGTCTCGGCTTACCTGCCCGGCGAAGGCCCTGGGCAGCTGGCGTCGGTCCCGCTGGACGTGGTGTCCCGGGGGCCGGCGGAGCTCGTGCTGCCCGAAGTGACCGTGCGTGACGAGCGTGGGATGCGGTTGCTGGACGCCGGTGGCTCCGGTGATCTCATCGTGGACCCGGCCGCCGGCGGCGGACCGCTGGGCAGCGCGGCGGCCGACCGCGGCGCGCGGCTGTTCGGGATGACGAATGTGGCATTCCACGCGCAGCGGGCGATGCGGGAGTCGGCCGACCTGCTGGGGCACCCGCTGCCACACCTGATCATCCGGATCGGGCTGCACGAGAGCCCGCGCCGGTGGGGCGGCGGGCACTACCGGGTGGCCGCGCGTTCCTACGACCCACCAGAGCCGGCACCGACCGAGGTCTCGCCGGACGGCGAGATCCACTTCGGCGGCGGCAGCGGCTTCCTGCCCGGCGGGAGCGGCGACCCGTACTTCGCCGCCCCTTCGCACAACCTGCCGATCATCTACCACGAGATCGGCCACCACGTGTGCCGGCACACGGCGGACTTCCGGCTGAACCGGCTGCGCCCGGCGCTGGGGCAGACCAACAAGAAGATCGCACTGGACGAGGGCAGCGCCGACCTCTTCACCGCGATCATGCTGGGGCAGCCGGACATCTACCGGTGGCACCGCTCGGCGATCCCGACGTGGGACCGCCGCAGGCGGATGCTGGATCCGCGCTGGACGATGGCCAGCTTCGACGGTGGCCGCACCGACCCGCACGCGGACGGCACGGTGTGGGCCTCGGCGTGCTGGTCGGCCAGGGAACTGGTGGCCGAGGCCGGCCACGGCCGGGCCCGGTTCGACCGGATGTTCCTGCGCGGTCTGGTCCGGTCCGGGCAGCTGGCCTACGCCGAGACCGGCGGCGGCAGGTCCGACCAATCCGGCGAGGTGGGCGGCGCCGAACGCAGCAGCGAGGCACTCAAGCGGCGCCGCTACGTGTCATGGCTGCTGGAGTCGATGCTAGAGGTGGACCCGGAACTGACCGACCCGGTACTGGCCGGCATGGCCGCGCACGGCATCCGCACCGGCGCCAGCAACGTCGAGCTGCGCGAGGCCGCCAGGGCCGCCGACAACCAGCACGCCCGCAACATGGCGGCCGGCTCGTGACCAGCAGCGAAGTGATCCGAAACCTGAGGAGTGCCTTAGTCCGATCGGGTGCGCGTCCGTCCGGTCGTCACTGAGGCAAAACTGAGTCGTTGATTCATCCGTAACCTTCGGCCCGCCACGCGGAGGAGACCCCGTGCCGAGCTGTCGGACCAGGAATTGATGGAGGATGTTCTGGTGCAAGAGATTTCGGCAGCGAAATGGGGGTATGTCACACGCCGGGTCGGCGACCAGGCCAGCACGCTGTTGGGCGCGGTGGCACAGACCCCTCGGCTCGGCGACTTCGTCGTTGCCCAGGTGACGAGTCTCGGTGAGCACGAGTTCCTGGAGGACAGACACGGCCGGCGGATGCGGATGTACCCCGGCGACCTGGTGGTCGGTGCCTACGGCAACCGCTATGCCACCGACTTCTACGAGGGCTACCTGCCCGGTCCCGGCGACGGGGTGCACCTGTTGACCTCCGGCGGCCTGATCGGCACGGTGGCCTCCAGCCACACCTCGAAGGGCACGCCCACCGAGCTCGAGGTGATCGGCCCGCTCACCGACGCCACCGGCAAGCCGTTGAACACCGACGACGTCGCGGTGCCTACGCCAGCCGGCGCCCGGCCCGAGCTGGGCACGATCGTGGTGGTCGGCTCGTCGATGAACGCCGGCAAGACCACCACCACCGCCGCCATCGTGCGCGGGCTGACCAGGGCCGGACTGCGCGTCGGCGCCGGCAAGGTGACCGGCTCGGGCAGCGGCAAGGACCACTGGGCCTACGTCGACGCCGGTGCCGCCACGGTCAGCGACTTCCTCGACCTCGGCATGCCGTCCACCTTCGGCTACCCGGTGGAGCGTCTGGTCGCCACTTTGTTCGCGGTCCGCGACCAGCTCGTCGGCAACGGCGCGGACGCGGTGGTACTGGAGATCGCCGACGGCGTACTGCAGGACGAGACCCGCGCGCTGGCCCGGCAGCTGCCCGGCTTCGCCGACGAGGTGGTCCTGTGCGTCGGGGACGCGCTCGGCGCGGTCGCCGGCGTCAAGGTGCTCTCCGAGGTAGGCGTCACGATCCGCACCATCAGCGGCCTTGTCACCGCCAGCCCGCTGGCCACCAGGGAGACCGCCGCCGCAACCGGCCTGCAGGTGCTCACCCCGAGCGAGCTGGTCGGCGGTGCCTCGGTCGGCCTGCTCGGCCAGATCCCGGACCAGCCGGCCGACATGCTCACCGAAGATGACCTGGTGAACCTGGGGGGCGCTTCGGCGTGAGCCGTTCTCGGTCACTCACCGAGTCGTCAGCACGTCAGCATGCCAGCCCGACACCGATCACTGAGGGCGCCGGCCAGTCTTGTTCCGAGCCGGCGCCCTCAGCGGTGTCGACATTCGGCAGCGTCGACAACCGCCGCGGCGATGGCAGTGGCGTCGCGGGGTTCGTCGACCGAGTGGCGGTGACTGATGGCCGACGTTAAGCCGCGATCCCGGCGCTCGTCGCCGGGCGCCGGGCCGCCACCCGCCGGCGGCACCTCGCCTCGGCCGCTGTCCCGGCGCTCCGCCCGCAAGGCCGACGACGCCGCCCAGGACGCCTTGGCCGGCCTGACCGGCCGGCCCGACCTCGGGTTGCTGCGTCAGATTTGGCGGTTCCGGCAGTACGGCCGCGCCGAGCTGCGCCCACTGCTGACCGGGGTGGGCATGCGGGTCGGGGAGCTCGCCTCCGACCTGGCCACCCCGTGGCCGCTCGCGCTGATCATCGACCATGTGCTGAAAGGCAACAGCCCGACCGGCGCGCTGGCCGGGATTGCCGGCATGTTCGGGTCCACC
>DASYBQ010000037.1:0-16604 GCA_036500625.1 Pseudonocardia sp.
TCCGGCCGGCCCACCGGGCCCACCAGGGCCGCCGCCGGGCGCTGTGCCGCCTCCTCCGCCGCCACCTCCGCCCTCGCATGGGCCGCCACCGCCTGGGCCGCGGCCCGCCGCGCCGCCGCCGAGGGCCCCGCGCCCACCCGCTGCGCCACCGCCCGGCGCTGGTCCGGCAGGGGCGCCGGTGCCGCCACCCGGGCCGTCGCGCCACCAGCGCGGCGAGCACGTCGCCCGTCCGGACCGGGTCACCCCCGGCGCGGACCGGTCCGGCCGCCCGGACCATGCCGGCCGCCCGGACCGTCCCGTCCAGACCGCCCGTCCCGACCTGTCCGCCCGTCCCGACCAGGCGGGCCGGCCCGGCCGGGTCACGGCCGGGCCGGCCAACCGGGTCAGCAAGGCCAACCAGGAGCGGGCCGGCTACCCGGCCGGCCGAGGGCCCGGCTACGGCGCCGAGCCGCCGGAGCCGGAGCTGCTCACCCACGACGACTCGACGCCGAACCGCTCGGTCGGCGAGCTGAACCCGCGCCGCGCCAGCCCGACAAGGGTGGCGCCCACCCCGCTGGCCTCCGCCGGCTACGGTGGCCCGCCGCGCGCCGACGGGCCAGGCGGGCCCGGTGGGTCCGGCGGCGGCCGAGGCCCGGGCGGCCGTGGCCCGGGTGGTCCAGGTGGCCCGAGCGGGCCGCGCCGGGGACACCCGGCCGGCCGGTCCGGCTGGGGGCGGGCGCGGCGGATCGTGCTGCTGCTGGTCGGGCTGATGGTGTTCGGGCCGATCGTGGCGTTCGCGATCGGCTGGTTCGTGGTGCCGGCGCCGACCCCGGACCAGGCGTTCGCCACCCAGGTGGCCACCATCGACTACAACAACAACCAGCCGCTGGCCACCATCCGGCCGCAGGGCGGGCAGAACCGGGAGAAGGTCAGCCTTGACCAGGTGCCGCAGCAGGTGCGCTACGCGGTGCTCTCCGCCGAGGACCGGTCGTTCTACTCCAACCCCGGTTTCGACATCATGGGCATCGGCCGCGCGGTGTGGAGCCAGCTCACCGGCGGGATCGGCGGCGGATCCACCATCACCCAGCAGTACATCAAGACCACCACCGGGCAGGACCAGTACTCGCTGTTCCGCAAGTTCAAGGAGGTCGTGGCCGCCGCGAAGATCTCCAAGGAGTTCACCAAGGACCAAATCCTGGAGGACTACCTGAACACGATCTACCTGGGCCGAGGCGCCTACGGCATCCAGGCCGCCTCGAAGGCCTACTTCGGCACCGACTCGGCGCACCTGACCACGGCGCAGGGCGCGCTGCTTGCCGGGGTGATCCAGTCCCCGTCCCGGTGGGACCCGGCGATCAACCCGACCAAGGCGCAGGAGCGGTGGAATTACGTGATGGACGGCATGGTGACTATGCACTGGCTGTCCCCGACCGAGCGGGCCGCCGCCACGTTCCCGCAGACCGTCGCGCCGCACCCGAGCGGCGGCGGCATCCCCGGTGATCACCTCGGGCACATCTACACCCAGGTCAAGGCCGAGCTCACCGATCTGGGTATCGATGAGAACGAGCTGAACGAAGAAGGTCTGAAGATCACCACCACCATCGACCCGGTGTTGGAGAAGAGCGCGGCCGACATCTCCAACAAGATCATGAAGCAGAACCCGGCGAACCTGCGCACCGCGCTGGTCTCGGTCGACCCGCGCAGCGGCGAGATCCGGGCCTACTACGGCGGGGAGAACGGCGTCGGGCTGGACTACGCGCAGGCGTCCCGGCAGCCCGGATCCTCGTTCAAGCCGTTCGTGATGGCCGCCGCGCTGCAGCACGCCCCGCCGATCGGGCTGGGCACCGAGTACAACGGCAGCTCGCCGCAGACCATCGCCGGGCAGACGGTGGCCAACTCCGACGGCGACAGCTGCGACCAGTGCGACCTGAAAGACGCCATGACGAAGTCGATCAACACGATCTTCTACCAGCTGGCGGTGCAGATCGGTCCCCAGTCGGTGGTGGACGCGGCGCACGCGGCCGGCATCCCGCCGAACGAGCTGGCTAACCCCTCGGCGGGTATTGCGCTGGGTGACAAGGAGGTGCACGTCGGCGACATGGCCTCGGCGTACGCCACCTTCGCCGCCGACGGCGCGTACCGCAAGCCGCACATGATCACCAAGGTTGAGACCTCGGACGGCCGGGTGCTCTACGACTCGCCGCCGGAGCAGGGCGAGGCGAAGTTCAGCCAGCAGATCGCGCGCAACGTCACCGAGTCGATGCTGGACGTGGCCAGCGGCTCGCTGATCCCGCTGGCCGACGGCCGGATGGTGGCGGCCAAGACCGGCACCACGCAGAGCAACATCCAGGGGCAGAACAAGGACGCCTGGACGGTGGGCTACACGCCGTCGCTGTCCACCGCGGTCTGGGTGGGCACCGACAACAACGACCCGATCAAGACCTCGGCCGGCCGGCCCATCTACGGCCGGATGGTGCCCGGCTCGATCTGGCAGGGCTTCATGAACGCCGCGCTGCGCGGCAAGGTCAAGGAGCAGTTCAGCAAGTTCGACCCGATCGGCAAGGGTCCCAGCAGCTCAGGGGACAGCTCGGACAGCGAGGACCCGGACGACGGCGACGGCAAGCACCACCACAGGCACCACCACCGCGGTGACAACGCCGACGGCCAGGACCCGTGTGACTTCGTGCAGTGCGACGACAACGGCGACCCGGTCAACGGCAACAACAACGACAACAACGGTGACAACAACGACAACGGCGACGACGGTGACAACTAGTTGTTGGCATCCTGGGTAGAGAGCATGGCGGCTGGCCCGCCCCGCGGTGCGGGCTGACCAGGGGCCGCCGGCCCGGGTGGTGCCGACCTGGACCGAGCCGGTGGCGGCTGGCGCCAGCACGCTGGTCGGCGGTCCGCTCGGCCGGCACGCGGTGGTCGGCCGGTCCCGGTTCTGGACGCCGCTGCGGGTCGTGCTGCTCGCCGCGATCCTGACGCTGGCCGCCGGCTGGCTGGTCAAGGCGCCGTGTCTGCAGCAGGCGCCGAGCGGGGCCGGCGGCCTTGCACTGGACTGGCAGGACGGCCGGCAGTACGTCGCGATGTGCTACACCGACATCGTCACGCTCTACGGCGACCACCGACTGGCCGGCGGTGACCTGCCGTACCGCTCTCGGTGGAGCGAGGGTGCCGGTGACGCCGCCGGGGCGGCGCCGACGGCGCACTACATGGACTACCCGGTGGTCACCGGTTTCTTCCTGTGGGAGGTCGCCCGGCTGACCATTCACTACGAGGCGCTCACCCGCTCGGCGCCGTGGCTGCCCACCGGGCTGCCCGAGGTGGTGTTCTTCGACATCACCGCCGCGCTGCTGGCCGCCGGGTGGCTGGTGGTGGTGTGGGCGGTGCGCCGGGCCCGCCCGGTCCGGCCGTGGGACGCGAGTCTGGTGGCGCTGTCCCCGCTGGCGCTGTTGCACGTGTTCACCGGGCTGGACACGCTGGCGCTGGCCGGGGTGGCCGGCGGGCTGTACGCGCTGTCCCGGGGGCGGTCGGCGGTGTGCGGCCTGCTGTTCGGGCTTGCCGCGGCGGCCAAGCTGTACGCGGCGGTGCTGTTGGTGCCGGTGCTGCTGGTGGGGTGGCGGCGTGGTTCGCCGGCCGGGCGGCGGGTGCTGCTCACCGCGGTGGCGGCCTGGCTGGTGGTCAACGTTCCGGTGCTGGTGCTGTACACACCCGGCTGGGCGGAGTTCTTCCGGGTCGGCATCGCCTCCGGCGCAGAGCCGGACTCCTGGTACTTCGCGCTCAGCGAGCTGACCGGCTGGGCCGGCTTCGACGGCCCACCGGCGGCCGGGCAGACGCCGTGGGTGCTCAACATGGTGGTGCTCGGCCTGCTGCTGGCCGCGGCGGCCGTGCTGGCCGTGCTGGCCTGGCGGGCGCCAAGGCCACCCCGGCTGGCGTCGCTGTGTTTCCTGATGGTCGCGGTGTTGTTGCTGGTGGACAAGGCGTGGAGCCCGCAGTCGTCGCTGTGGCTGGTGCCGCTCGCGGTGCTGGCGCTGCCCCGCTGGCGGCTGCTGCTGACCTGGATGACGGTGGACGCGCTGGTCTGGGTGCCCCGGATGTTCTACTACCTCGGGGTGGAGAACAAAGGCCTCCCTGCGCAGTTCTTCCTGGCGTTCGTGCTGGTCAGGGACCTGCTGATCATACTGATCATGGTGCTGGTGGTGCGCTCGGCACTGCGCCCGGACACCGACCCGCTGCGCGCGCTCGGCGGCGACGACCCGGACTGGCCGGTGACCCACACCCGCCGGCCCCAGGAACCGCCCGCCGAGAGCTCACCCGCCGGGGACGCGCGGCTCGGGGCCGAGCCAGCACCGCAGGGCGCCGCGCCCCGGACCGCCGCGGCCAACTTCCAACCGAGGTTGACCGCGTCCATCAGACCCAGGTTGAGGCCCTGGCCGCCGTTGGGCGAGTGCACGTGCGCCGCGTCGCCGGCCAGCAGCACCCGGCCGAGCCGGTAGCGGGACGCCTGCCGGGCGTGGTCGGAGAAACCTGCGGCCGCCGCCGCGCAGCGTGAGTGCCAGCTGCACGCCGGCGACCCGGCGGACCGCGTCGGCCAGCTCGCCGGCGGTCAGCGGCACCGCTCGGCCGGCGGCGGACTGGCCGAGGCCAGCTCCTGGACGCCCAGCAGCCCGGCGTAGCTGCCCGATCCGGTGCGGGGCAGGTGGTGCATCAGGTCGCCGGTGGGAAGCCGACCCGCTGTCGGCAGCGCGGCGGCGACCTCGCCGGCGAGCACGACCAGATACGGATCGGTGCCGGGGAACTCGAACCCGGCGAGCCCGCGCACCGTGGAACGGCCACCGTCGCAGCCGACGAGATAGCTCGCGGTGAGCGTGCGGCCGCCCACGGTGGCCAGCACCGAGTCGTCCCGGACCGTTATCGCGGTCAACGACGCGCCGCGCAGCACCGTGACACCCAGCACGGCGGTGTGCTCGGCCAGCAACCGCTCGAGCTCGGGCTGCCGGATCAGCGCCCGCTCACGGGTCGGTTCGCCCGGCGGGACCAGGTCGAGCTTGTGCAGGTGCGCGAAGTGCGCCCGCTCGGTGCCATGGTCGCGGCGCAGGTCGGCAAGGCCGCGCTCGTGGTGGGCGGCCAGTGCCTCGCCGAGGCCGCGCCGGCGGAGTGCCTCGGCGCCAGTGCGCCGATGCCCCGGGCCTTGATCTCGGTGCTCGGCCAACCGCTCGACGACCAGCGGCCGGACGCCGGCCAGCGCGAGCTCGGCGGCCAGCAGCAGGCCGACCGGCCCGGCGCCGACCACCAGCACATCCGCGTCCACGGCTGCCTCCTCGCGGGAAAAATAGACGGTCTGGTCGCGGTCAAACTAGACGAGACGGTGCAGTCTTGACGACGGCTTAGCGAAGCCGGCGCACTTCGACAGCGTTAGACGAGACGGTTCAGTTTCGACGCCGATATGCTGACCCGGTGCCTGCCCACCAGCCGCTGGACGAGCAAGAAGCCCGGCAACATCGGCGACCGAGGCGCTCGGCGGCCAAGCGGCAGGCCATCCTGGACGCCGCCGTGGCACTGTTCTGCGCCGAGGGCTACGCCCGGACCAGCGTCGATGCCATCGCGGCCGCCGCGGGAGTCGGAAAGCAGACGATCTACGGGCACTTCGGCGACAAGCAGCGGTTGTTCCTCGCCGCCGTGTCCGACGCCCGGGCCGGGCAGCCCGAGCGGGGCGCCGAACTGGTCACGGACACCGGCGACCCGACCGCCGACCTGGCGGTGGCCGGCGAGCGCATCCTGGCCATCGTGCTCTCGCCGAAGGTGTCCGCGCTGCACCGGTTGACCATCGCCGAGGTGACCCACCACCCCGAGCTGCAACGGATCTGGCGGGACGGCGCCGAGCCCGTGCTGGACAACGGCATCGCGGACTACCTGCGCCGCTGCCACGCGGCCGGCACCCTCGAGGTACCGGACCCGCCGCGCGCGGCCCGCCAGTTCAGCTACGTCCTGGTCACCGAGGCCCGGGTGGCCACCGCCTACGGCAGCCAACCGCTGGCCGCCCCGCTGCGCCGCGGCATCGCCGCCGGCGCCGCCGACCTCATCACCCGCGCCTACCGCTCGTGAGCGCGTAGTACTACAGGGCCGGTAAGGCGAGTCGCCCCCACGAGGCTCCGAGGGAGTTCCGGCGAAGGCCGGCGCTGTGAATGTCGGCAACCAGGGGCCGAACCCTGCTGGCGGCACCCCAGGGTGAGCACAAGCGCGCTCTTTGGGCCGAAGGCGAACTTGCGGAGCGGGCCCGAAGGGTCCCCGATCGGAAGTTCTCGCGCAAGAACAGGCCCTGCGGTACCAGTGCCTGCCTGGACCCGCCCGGCTGAGCTACCTCGGTGGGATGCGGACCATCCATGCCCCGCGCGGGGCGGCTCCGGGTACCGGCCGAGGAACGGGTGCCGAGTGGGCAGGGCGGTGGATGACCTTTCACCGCTGCCTCGTGCTCGCTCGTCTCGTGCCGAAGCGTACCCGCGAAGTTAGGGGTTGACGGCGCTCTGGCATAGCTGTTAGAAAATGCGCCGTCACAAGAGAGCAGTCATCGATAAGCGCCGTGCGGTGCGGTGCAACGGTTCGGTGCAGAACGGATTGTGGGAGGTCGATAAACGGTTCGGATGGCAGCGGTCGTCGACGGGATACGTCGCACGCGTGACTCCGGACAGAGTTTATCCCTCCGAGTGGGCCGGCCCGGCCATTTCGCTGGGCCGGCCCCCTTTCCCGCTCAGGCCGAATTACCGGTCCGCGCCCGGTCCGCGATAGCCGCGGCGTGCGAGGCGGTAGCTCGACCGCGTCGCCCCGGGGGTACGCGACCCACGACGCGGCTACCAGATGTGGATGCGCTGCGGCGGCGGGACGTAGAGGTGGTCGCCGGGTTTGACGCCGAACGCCTGGTAGAAGCCGTCCACATTCGGCACCACGCCGTCGGTGCGGAACTCGCCGGGGCTGTGCGGGTCGGTGAGCAGGCTGCTGTGCAGTGCTTCGTCCCGGCTCTTGTCCCGCCAGATCTGCGCGAAGCCGAGGAAGAACCGCTGGTCACCGGTGAAGCCGTCGATCACCGCGGGTTGGTTGAGGCCGAGTGAGGCCCGGTAGGCCCGGTAGGACACGGTCAGCCCGGAAAGGTCGGCGATGTTCTCGCCAAGGGTGAGCGCGCCATTGACGTGCGTGCCGGGCAGCGGCGAGTAGTTGTTGTACTGCGCGACCAGTGCCTGGGTCTTCTTGGTGAACGCGGCCGCGTCCGAGGGGGTCCACCAGTCCCGCAGGTTGCCGTCACCGTCGTAGAGCCGGCCCTGGTCGTCGAAGGCGTGGCTGGTCTCGTGGCCCATCACCGCGCCGATCGCGCCGTAGTTGACCGCGTCGTCCGCGTTCGCGTCGAAGAACGGTGGCTGCAGGATCGCGGCGGGGAACACGATCTCGTTCATCGACGGGTTGTAGTAGGCGTTGACCGTCTGCGGCGTCATGAACCACTCGCTCCGGTCCACCGGCTTGCCGAGCTTGTCGAGGTCCCGCTGGTGGGACAGCATCCCGGCCCGGTTCAGGTTGCCGACCAGGTCGTCCGGCTTGATCACCAGCGACGAGTAGTCCTTCCACCGGTCCGGGTAACCGATCTTCACGGCGAGCTTGGACAGCTTGTCCTTGGCCTGCTGCTTGGTCGGCGGGCTCATCCAGTCGAGCTTGTCGATGGACTCGTTGAACGCGCTGATGATGCTGTGCGTCAGGTCCAGCGCCCGCTGCTTGGCCGCCGGGCTGAAGAACCGCTGTACGTACACCTTGCCCAGCGCCTCGCCCATCGCGTTGTTCACCGCGCCGACCCCGCGCCGCCAACGTTCGGTCTGCTGCTGTGCACCGGAGAGCACCTTGCCGACGAAGTCGAACCTGGTGTCGACGAAGTTGCTGCTCAGGTACGGTGCGTCATCCTGGATGAGGTGCCACTTGAGGTACTGCTTCCAGGTGTCGAGCGGCACCGAATTGATCAGACCGCCCAGCGCGGTGAAGAAGCTGGGCTGGTCCATGATCAGGTTCTGCTCGGTGGTGATGCCGGCCGAGTAGAGGTAGCTGGTCCAGTCGATGCCGGGTGTCGCCTTGGTCGCGGCGGCAAGGGCGAGCTTGTTGTAGGTGGCCACCGTGTCGCGGTTCTGCACCTCGGTCCACTGCGCCTGGGCCAGTTTGGTCTCCAGGTCGAGGATGCGCCCCGCGCTACCGGCCGGGTCGGGCTGCCCTGCCAGGCCCAACATCTTGGCGACGTAGCCGAGGTACTTGGCCCGGATGTCGGCCGAGCGGGCGTCATTGTTCAGGTAGTAGTCCCGGTCCGGCAGCGAGAGGCCGCCCTGGGAGATATCGGTGATGTAGTGCGTGGCGTCCTTCGCGTCCTGGGTCACCGACAGCCCGACCGGGTTGGAGCCGCCGATGCGCTGCAGGTCACCGAGGTGCTGCACCAGCTGGGCCGGGTTGGTCACCGCGTCCACGGCGGCGAAGTCCGGCTGCAGCGGCGCCGCGCCCAGCTGGTCCAGCTTGGCGGTGTCCATGAAGCTGTTGTACAGGTCGCCGATCTTGCGCTGGTCGGAGTTGGGCGGCGCCGACTTGTCGCCCCGCGCCTGGTCGATGATGGTGCGCTGGTCCGCCTGCGACTTCATCGCCAGCTGGGTGAACGCGCCGAAGTCGGCACGGTCCGGCGGGATGGTGGTCTTGTTCAGCCAGCCGCCGTTGGCGAAGCGGTACAGGTCGTCCTGCGCGCGCACCCCTCGGTCGTAGCCGGACAGGTCCAGCCCGGAGCCGAGCGCGGGTGGCCCGCTGGTGCACGCCGCCGCGTTGACGATCACTCCGGTGGCCAGCAGCAGCGCGAGGAGCGCGCGAACTGGCTTCGGTCGCCGGAGCTGGCCGAGCTGGCGGTGCATTCGCGTCACCCTTCGCCGATCTTGGTTAGGAGCCCAACCCTAGGAGGGGTGCGGGCTGGGGCGGGCGAGGTGTACCGAATCGGGTTCTCCGCGCGAGTCGGACCTCTCAGCAACGCGAGTCGGGGAATTCAGCACACTGAGTCCGAGGGCCGACAACACGTGAGCCGGGAGCCACCGCACATCGAGGGGGTCGGGCCGAGGCAGGCGATGGCACAGTGAGCGGGTGCCGAACCCCACCGAACCGTCGCCGATCACCCTCGTCGAGTCGCAGGTGCGCGCCGCGCTGGACGGCTTCCCCCGCTACCTCGCCGACCGGCCGGGGCTGCGCAGGGCCGCCGTGGCGGTCACCCTGGTCGGCTCGGCCGGCAGCGCCGCGACCGACGTGCTGATCACCCGCCGGGCGGCAACGCTGCGCGCGCACTCCGGGCAGTGGGCGCTGCCCGGCGGCCGGTGCGACGCCGGGGAGACCGTGCCGGACGCGGCACGGCGCGAGCTGGCCGAAGAGCTCGGGCTGGCGCTGCCCGAGTCGGCGGTGCTCGGCCGGCTGGACGACTACCCCACCCGCTCGGGCTACCTGATGTCCCCGGTGGTGCTGTGGGCCGGCCCGGTCGGCCAGCGCACCGAGCACCCGCTGCGGCCGCGCCGGGCCGAGGTGGCCGCCGTGTACGGCATCCCGCTGCACCAGCTTGACGTCGAGCCGAACCTGCTCACCATCCCGGAGTCGAGCTCGCCGGTGATCCGGATTCCGCTGATGGGCCGGTGGCTGCACGCACCGACCGCCGCTGTGCTCTACCAGTTCCGCGAACTGGTGCTGCACCGACGCCCGACCCCGGTAGCCCACTTCGAGCAGCCGGTGTTCGCCTGGAGATAGCTGGTGTTTCTTGGCGGGTTCCGCGCTGACGTATCCCTCGGGCGGGCCTGGCGGCCCGCCGTCGGGATCCGTGGCTCCTACGTCGCTAGCGCGTTTGGGGTCGCCTTGGCAGCGGCCTCCTCACGTTGGGCGGGTTGTTGCGGACGTGCACTGCCCGGCCTTCGCCGGAACTCCTCCGGAGCCTTGCGGGGCCAGCTTCTACCGCGCCCCGGTTACCCCAGCCGCTCGCGCAGGAAGGCGATGTCGTCGGCCTGGCCGTCGGCCGGTGTCTCCACCACCACCGGGGCGCCGGCCGCCGCGCACACCGCGACCAGTGCGTCCGGGTCGATGGTGCCGTCGGCGATGTTCGCGTGCCGGTCGCGCGCGGAGTTGAACTCGTCGCGGGAGTTGTTCAGGTGCACAAGGTCGATCCGGCCGGTGATCGCCTTCGCCCGGTCCACCACGTCGACGAGGTCCTCCCCGCCGGCGAACGCGTGACAGGTGTCCAGGCAGAAACCGGCGCCGAACTCGCCGACCGCGTCCCACAGCCGGGCCAGCGCGTCGAACCGCCGGGCCATCGCGTTGTCCCCGCCGGCGGTGTTCTCGATCAGCACCGGCACCGCGAAGCCGCCTTCGTCGGCCTGGCGGGCGAAGAACTTGCGCCAGTTGTCCACCCCCACCGCCGGGTCCTCACCCGAGGTGACGTGCCCGCCGTGCACGATCAACCCGACCGCGCCGACCGTGGCGGCCGCCTCGGCGTGCTGCTGCACCAGCTTGCGGCTGGGGATCCGGATCCGGTTGTTGGTCGAGGCCAGGTTCACCACGTACGGCGAGTGCACGAACACCTCGGTGCCGCCGGCGGCCGCGGCCTCCCGCAGCTGGTCGGCCTTCGGGTGCACCGGCGGGCGTTTCCAGCCCTGCGGGTCGGCCAGGAAGAACTGGATGACGTCCGCGCCCCGGCCCGCCGCCGAGGCCAGCGGGTCGGAATCCTCCCGTACGTGCGCCCCGATTCGCATGAGTCCAAATCCTAGCTGCGCCGCCGCAACGCTCACGAGGGCGGTGGGGGCCAGGTCGAGGGGGTTGGTAGCCTACTGGGTGCGCACCGGTGGCCGTTCGGCCGTTCGGCCGTTCTGTCGGTGCGCAGTGAGACCCTCCTGTCGCGGACGGACCGCGGCCGCCTGAACCAGTCCATAGGAGGTATGTGGTTCTCATGCGTAATTACGAGCTCATGGTCATCCTCGACCCGAACCTCGACGAGCGCACCGTCACCCCATCGCTGGATGCCTTCCTTCGGGTCGTCCGCGGCGACGGCGGCACGGTGGAGAAGGTCGAGGTCTGGGGCAAGCGCCGGATGGCCTACGAAATCCTCAAGCACGCCGAGGGCATCTACGCGATTCTCGACGTCACCTGCGAGCCGGCCACCGTCGCCGAGCTGGATCGTCAGCTCTCGCTGAACGAGTCGGTGCTGCGCACCAAGGTGATGCGGGTACAGGTGCGCAAGGCCGCCCACCGGGTCAGTGCGCCCACGGGTACCAGCGCGGCGGCCGCCGTGTCCGCGCCGGCGGGTGCGTCCGCGCCGGCCAGCACCGCGCCGGCCAGTCCGGCGTCGGCGAGCCCGGCCGGCGCGCCCGCCGCCCCGACCGCCTCCTCGGCCAACTGAGGTAGGCGGCCATGGCCGGCGACACCATCATCACCGTGGTTGGCAACCTCACCGCCGACCCGGAGCTGCGTTTCACCCCGTCCGGGGCCGCGGTGGCGAACTTCACCGTGGCGTCCACCCCCCGCACGTTCGACCGGCAGTCGGGTGAGTGGAAGGACGGCGAGGCGCTGTTCCTGCGCTGCAACATCTGGCGCCAGGCCGCGGAGAACGTGGCCGAGACGCTGACCAGGGGCTCTCGGGTCATCGTCTCCGGTCGGCTCAAGCAGCGCTCGTACGAGACCCGCGAGGGTGAGAAGCGGACCGTGGTGGAGCTGGAGGTCGACGAGGTCGGCCCATCGCTGCGCTACGCCACCGCGAAGGTCAACAAGGTCAGCCGGGGCAGCGGCGGCGGCGGTTTCGGCGGCGGCGGCGCTGGTGGTGGCTCCGGCGGGGGCTCCGGCTCCGGTGGCCCCTCCGACGACCCGTGGGGTTCCGCGCCCACCGCCGGCAGCGGCGGCATGGACGACGAACCGCCGTTCTGATCCCCTCTCACCCGAACATTCGATAACCAGGAGTACAGAGTTCGATGCCCAAGCCCGTGCTGCGCAAACCGAAAAAGAAGGTCTGCGCATTCTGTAAGGACAAGGCCGCACTGATCGACTACAAGGACACCGGTCTGCTGCGCAAGTTCATCTCCGACCGTGGCAAGATCCGGGCCCGCCGGGTCAGCGGCAACTGCCGCCAGCACCAGCGCGACGTCGCGGTCGCGGTGAAGAACGCCCGCGAGGTGGCCTTGCTGCCTTACACGTCGACGGCCCGCTAGTCGGCCCCGGCTCTTAGGAGATTCCGTGAAACTGATTCTCACCGCCGACGTGTCCAACCTTGGCGCGCCCGGCGACATCGTCGAGGTCAAGGACGGTTACGGCCGCAACTACCTGCTGCCGCGCCAGCTGGCCATCCCGGCCACCCGGGGCGCGGAGAAGGAGGTGGCCGCGATCCGCAAGGCCCGCCAGGTCCGGGAGGTACGGGACCTCGGCCACGCCAAGGAGATCGCGGCGCAGCTGAAGTCGCTGCCGCCGGTGCAGCTGTCCGCGCGTGCCGCGTCGGACAGCGGCCGGCTGTTCGGCTCGGTCACCCCGGCCGAAGTGGTCAGCGCGGTGCGTGCCGCCGGTGGCCCACAGCTTGACCGCCGGACGCTGACGCTGCCCGGCCAGATCAAGGCGACCGGCCAGCACACGGTCAGCGTGCGGCTGCACCCTGAGGTCGACGCGGACTTCGAGCTGGAGGTCTCCGCCAGCGCCCGCTGATCCCCGCCCGTGTCCCGGAGCCCCCGCCGCCAGCCCGGCCGCGGGGGCTTCGTCGCGATCATGTCGGCACCGCTGCCATCGGCCGGCCGGTCGTTGCGCCGTGCCTGCCGGCCGGGGTCCGCGGTGCCCGTTCGGGTGGTGGCTCGGCCCGGGCGGGTGGTGCGCCCCGCGAGGTGCGTCGAGACGGCTGGACACGCCCGAACCAGCCGTTGTGCCCGACACGCCGGAACGATTTCGAGTGACTTGTCCCCACCAGGCCTAACTACTCTGAACTGCGGAAACGCGGTTTGCTGAGTAAGTCGTCCCCAGTTTGTCCACAGCTGTCAACAGGCTAGTGCAAGACGGGTCGGAGTTGTCCCCAGGCGATCAACAGGACTGTCAACAAGACGTTTTGGAGCCCGGCCCAGCCCGCACTTAGCCTCCCCCAACGCCCCGGTTCTGTCGGGGGCGCGCGGTAAGAAACAGGGGGAGAAAGGCGGCACGATGGCGGTACCCGACGAACGGCCGATGGGCCGGCCTCGTCATGTCCGTGCGGCCGGTGACGCCGGCTCGGAGGTCGCCGCCGGGTTCGACCGGCAGCCCCCGCAGGATCTGATGGCCGAGCAGTCGGTGCTCGGCGGCATGCTGCTGAGCAAGGACGCCATCGCCGACGTCGTCGAGGTGCTGCACCCGGGCGACTTCTACCGCCCCGCGCACCAGACGGTGTACGACTGCATCCTCGACCTGTACGGCCGGGGCGAGCCGGCCGACCCGGTGACGGTGTCCGCCGAGCTGGAGCGCCGCGCCGAGCTGACCCGCCTCGGCGGCGCCCCCTACCTGCACACCCTGATCGCCACCGTGCCCACCGCCGCGAACGCCGGCTACTACGCCGAGATCGTCGCGGAGAAGGCGGTGCTGCGCCGCCTGGTGGAGGCCGGCACCAGGATCGTGCAGCTGGGCTACCACGGCGCCGAGGGCGCCGACGTCGACGAGGTGGTCGACCGGGCGCAGGCCGCCATCTACGACGTCACCGAGCGCAGCACCAGCGAGGACTACGTCCCGCTCGAGGAGCTGCTGCAGCCCACCATGGACGAGATCGACGCGATCGCCTCCCGGGGCGGGATGTCTCTGGGCGTGCCCACCGGTTTCGTCGACCTCGACGCCTGCACCAACGGCCTGCACCCGGGCCAGATGGTCGTCGTCGCGGCCCGCCCGGGGTTGGGCAAGGCATTGGCGCTGGACACTGCGCTGCCCACCCCCACCGGCTGGACGACCATGGGCGAGGTGGCGGTCGGGGACGAGCTGATCGCCGCCGACGGGACGCCAACTCGTGTCGTGGCCGCGACCGAGGTCATGACCGGGCGGCCGTGCTACGCCGTCGAGTTCTCCGACGGCAGCGTGACCGTTGCCGACGCCGAGCACCAGTGGGTAACCGAAACCCGCGCCGCGCGCCGGGGGCTACGGGAACAGGTTGCCGGCAGCACTCGCCCTACGGTCGGGCCGGCGGTGCGGACTACCGAGCAGATCGCCGCCACACTGCGCTGTGCCACCGCTGACGGCGGGGTGAACCATTCGATCGAGCCGTGCCTGCCGCTGGCGCTGCCCGAGTGCCAACTGCCGATCGAGCCGTACACCCTCGGAGTGTGGCTCGGTGACGGCACCAGCGCGGCGGCGCACTTCACCAGCTACGACCCCGAGATCGCCGACTATGTCGCCCAGGACGGCTACCAGGTCGTGTCGCGGACCACGCAGGGGCGGTTCTACGTCCAGCTGGCCGCGGCCGGACCGGTTGCCCAGCGACAGTGCGTGGTGTGCGGTGCCGGCTTCGTGCCTCGCACGAGCGAGGTCCGGACCTGCGGGCGCACCTGCGGCGGTAAGGCACGTTTCATCTCGACGCCGGTTCCCGCGCCGACCTGCCCGGACTGTGGCGCGCCCTCGAGCGGGTTGCGACGCTGCGACGGATGCCACCGCGACCACGGGTCGGTACAGGCTGTGCTCCGCTCGATGGGTGTGCTGGGAAACAAGCACATCCCGGTCGGGTACCTGCGCTCGTCGGAGCGCCAGCGCAGGGCCCTGCTAGCGGGTCTGCTCGACACCGACGGCACCGTCACCAGCACCGGCAACGCGCAGTTCCGCGTGACGAACAAGCGGCTTGCCCGTGGCGTCTTCGAGCTGGTCGTAAGCCTCGGATACCGCTGCCGCATGACCACGAGGCCGGCGCGCGGGCGAACCGCGGCTTCCTCGACAGCGTTCACCCTCGACTTCAGCACCGAGGACGAGATCTTCCGGCTCGACCGGAAGCGCAAGCTGCACAAGGAGCGGTCTGCCGGCCACTCGCGTCGCCGCCGCCCGCGCTACGTCACCGCGGTCCGGCCGGTCGCCAGCGTGCCGGTGCGGTGTGTGCAGGTGGACAACGAGGACCACCTCTACCTGGCCGGGCGCTCGATGATCCCGACACACAACTCGACCCTGGGGCTGGATTTTGCCCGGTCCTGCTCGGTGAAACACGGGATGACCAGCGCGATCTTCTCGCTGGAGATGAGCCGCACCGAGATCGTGATGCGGCTGCTGTCCGCCGAGGCGCAGATCCGGCTGACCGACATGCGGGCCGGCCGGATGGGCGACGACGACTGGACCAGGATGGCCCGGCGGATGAGCGAGATCAGCGAGGCGCCGCTGTTCATCGACGACTCCCCGAACCTGACCATGATGGAGATCCGGGCCAAGGCGCGGCGGCTGCGCCAGCGCAACGACCTGCGGCTGCTGGTGGTCGACTACCTGCAGCTGATGACGTCGGGCCGGCGGGTGGAGTCGCGCCAGCAGGAGGTCTCCGAGTTCTCCCGGCAGATCAAGCTGCTCGCCAAGGAGCTCGAGGTACCCGTGGTCGCGATCAGCCAGCTCAACCGTGGCCCCGAGCAGCGCACCGACAAGCGCCCGATGCTGTCCGACCTGCGGGAGTCCGGCTCGATCGAGCAGGACGCGGACATGGTGATCCTGCTGCACCGCCCGGACGCGTTCGAACGCGACGACCCCCGCGCCGGCGAAGCCGACCTCATCCTGGCCAAGCACCGCAACGGCCCCACCAACACCATCACCGTCGCCCACCAACTCCACTACAGCCGCTTCGCCGACCTCGCGCACGGGTAGTTGTCTGTTGCTGCTGTAGGTCGCACGCTCCGTGTTCTCCAGAATCCGGTTCGTCGCCTGGATTTCGCTTGCCGAGAATCGATGAGGCGTGCCCTATCGGACGCAGACCGCATAGGCATCGGCCGCCGCGGCGCTTCGCGGGCCGTTGCTGGTTCGGATCAACGGGCTTCGGTTGTTGGTCGTATGGCCTCGGCCAGCCGGGACAGGGCCTCGGCCGTGGCGCTGCCCGGTTCGGCGGTGAACAGCACCAGGTAGAGCTCCTCGCCCGGGACCGTCAGGGTCTGGCAGTCCAGCCCGAAAATGGCGCCGCGGCCGGGACGCGGAGTCCCGCGTCCTCACCAGTTCAGTCGTCGCCAAGGCGGCGACGACGAACGTGCCGGCGGCGGCAGTTGTGCACAGTTCGTCGCCACTGGGAGGGACGCGGAGTCGTCATCCCACCGCCCGGCCCTGGACTACCGTCTGGCAGGCACCGTTCAGCGCCGCGATCGGGCCACCGACACCGGCCTGACGAATCCAGTGGATCGGTCGGGCCAAACTTGGAGGACGAGTGGAGAAGGTCGACTACGACGCACGCCTGCACGCCCTCTACGCCGCCGGCCGGCGGATGTCGCCCGATGCACTGCAAACCTGGATGGAGGCGCCGAGACCACGCGGTCCGGCGTGAAGCCGAGGGCCACCGACAACGGACTACGGTCTGCCCCCGTGACCGAACCCATCGTTGGGCGCGATCCCGGCTCTGCTTACGACGCCGTTGCGACCCGCTATGCCGAGCTGTTCAG
>DASYBQ010000038.1:0-11775 GCA_036500625.1 Pseudonocardia sp.
ATGGTGGACGCGATCGGCTACGTGACCCGCTACGGGATCGAGTGGCGGGCGCTGCCGGTCGACTTCCCACCTTGGACGGCGGTGTATGCGTTCTCCGAATGCTGGAGTGCGCGGAGCTTGCCGCGCCGTCATCGGTGGCCACCGATGAGTTCGGGATGCTCGCCAGGTCTGCACTGGCATGGACAACGCAGACGCTCGGGGACCTCTACGAGCTGCCGGCCTTCGACTGGTCGTCGGTCACCGACCGGCTCGACGCCGACTGCGACCAGGCGCCCGGCTCGGGTGGCCCCGACCGGCACACGAGGTGGCTCACGACCATCGATCCCGACGGCACAGAGGAGGCGGCCGGGGGTGGGCTGAGTCTGACGTCCCCGGACCGCCCGTCCGTATTTCACAGACACACAAGAAGCCAGGAGACGACGAATGAGGTTGACCCTGCACCAGTTCCTGACCCTCGACGGTGTCTGCCAGGCACCCGGCGGCCAGGACGAAGACCGTGAGGGCGGGTTCGAGCACGGTGGCTGGCAGGCTCATTACCGCGCCCCGGAAGCCGGCGCCACCGTGGCCGGCTGGTTCGGCCAGGCCAGCGCGTCCCTGCTGGGCCGGAGGACCTACGACAACTTCAGCGGATTCTGGCCGACCGTGACCGACCACCCATCGCGAACCAGCTCAATTCGCTGCCGAAGTACGTGGCTTCCAACACGCTGTCGTCCGTGGACTGGGACAACTCCTCGCTGCTTGGCGCGGACGTCGCAGCCGAGGTCACCAAGCTGAAGGAACTGCCGGGCGGCGAGCTGCAGGTGCACGGTAGCGGCGGACTGGCCCAGACCCTGATCGAGCACGATCTCATCGACGAGTACCCCACCTGGCGCATCCGTTGGGGGTGAAGATGTTCTTCTATCGGCGGGTGAAGAACGACGAAGGTGATGCGGGCGATCTGGCTGATCTGTTGCGGATGGGCAGTTTACCCGAGGCGTGGATCGCGCCGGTGGCGACGCGGGAGCCGCGGGGTTGGGTGCGGCACCGGGCGAAGTTGGTCGGGTTGCGGTCGAACCTGAAGTGCCAGGTCCACGGAGTACTCGCCGGCGCCGGAGTCATGGTGGCGATGAGTGATCTGTTCGGGGTGGGTGGGCAGCGGCTACTGGCCGGGGCCAGGTTGGCCCCCGAGTCGCGGGCTCGTGTCGAGTCCGCTATGCGGCTGATCGAGGCCCTTGACTTCGAGGTCGAGTTGTTCGCCAAGCTCGTCGCCGGCCGGTTGCGCACCGACGGGGGCTACCAGGCCATCCAGGTGATTCCAGGGGTGGGGCCGCTTCGCGGTCGACCCTTCGGGCCGATCTCTGACCCCGACGCCTACCCCGGCGCGCTCACAGACAGGCGGAGGACGGCACGAAGAAAGATCAGGAACAGAAACGGGGGGTTGACCGGCCCCGCTCCTTCAGGAATGACCGGTGAACTGAAACGAGACCCCGCCCCTTCGCGGGGCGGGGTTCTCGTTGTACCTGGTGTCGCGTGTTGGAAGTTGATTGACAGGGGCCAGCGCGACTCCTCCGCAGGTAAACGCTGTGTTCGCCGTCTCAAGGCAGCCTTGTAAGCGGTAGGTCCTCGGTTCGATCCCGGCTCCCGGCTCAAGGCCGTGAGCTGCGGTTTTGCACTGAGACCGTCCGGCGCATCGCCGGGCCATGCGCCCGCTCGGGCGCCACCCCTGCCCGGAGCCCGGACAAGCCGCTGACCAGGCCATCTACCGCGCCACCTGGCGCCGGGGCAGCGGTGTCATTCATCTCCTTGTCACCTCCGCCACGGCCGGTAGACTAATCCACCGATGTCAGGCACTAACTACGTCAATTGGGTTCGACTGTTGACGGCACTGGGCATAGTGGTACTGGTTGGAATTTTGGTGGCGGCCACTGCGGTCTCGCCTATCGAGCCGGTTATCAGGAGAGATTTCCCGGACCCGGCCGTACTCGGTGTCGGCGACACCTTTTATGCCTATTCAACGGCGAGTAGGTACGGAAAACAGTTCTGGCATGTGCCGATCCAGCGCGCCACCGAGTTGACCGGGCCGTGGACGCAGGTCGGCGACGCACTGCCGGTACTCCCGGAGTGGGCCCTGCGGGACAGCCACGGAAAGGGCGACGTGACCGCGCCGGAGGTCGCCGCACTCGGCCCGGACGCCTACCTGCTGTACTTCGTCGCCCGCTCGGCAAGCCTGAACGCACAGTGCATCGGCGCCGCGCTGGCCGGTTCGCCCGCCGGGCCGTTCCACCCCCAGTCGGCTCCGCTGGTCTGCCAGCAGAACTACGTGGACAGCATCGACCCCCAGGCATTCGTCGACCACGACCGCCGGCGGTATCTGCTCTACGCCAGCGGACAGACCCGGACCACCATCTGGCTGCAGCAGGTCTCCGGCGATGGGACGATCCCGATCGGCGACCGGAGCGCACTGATGCGCGCCGACCGGCCGGAGGAGGCCAACATCGTGGAGGCGCCTTCGTTGGCCGAGCACGCGGGCCACTACCTGCTGTTCTATTCGGGCAACACGTTCAACAGCGGCAGCTACTTCGTCAACTATGCGATTGCGCCCACCTTGCTGGGCCCATACACCAAACACGACGGCCAGTTCCTGAACCGCGCCGACCTCGGCGGCGGGTACACGAACCCGGGCGGGCAGACACTGGTCGCCGATGGTCGGCGCGACGACCTGGTGTTCCACGCCTCGGTCGGGCCCAGCGAGCGGGCCATGTTCGTCGACGGGGTGTCCTGGGGCCCGGACGGACGGCCGGTCCTGCAGCTGAACAACGGCCTGGCGCCCCGGTACGCGGCGCTGAACCACGGCCTCGACGCACTGGCCAGGTCTGGTCTAGCGTCACGTTGATCACACTGCCTCACCGGCGGGAGCCCACCTCACCGTGCAGCGGAACAAATGACCGGGAGCACCTCGACCGAAGGGCAAGGCTGGTCGGGTCGCTCGGAGAGCGCACTGGTCAGGTTCTCCCGGACCGAGGCGGCCAGCGCGTCGGTGCTGCTCGCCGCCGCCGTCGCTGCGGTGGCATGGGCGAGCATCGACACGGTCGGCTACCAGCGCGTCTGGGGTACCAGCCTGGCCATCGAGCTCGGTCACGCCCGGCTGGCGATGAGCCTGTCCGAGTGGATCAACAGCGGCCTGATGACGTTCTTCTTCTTCGTCGTCGGGCTGGAGGCGCGCAGTGAGTTCGACATCGGCGAGCTGCGCGAGCGGCGCCGGATCGTGCTCCCGCTGCTGGCCGGGCTCGGTGGCATGGTGCTCGCCGCCGGCAGCTACCTCGCGCTGAACGCGGGCGGGCCCGACGCGCGCGGCTGGGGTGCCGCGATGTCCACCGACACCGCGTTCGCGCTGGGCACGCTGGCCTTGGTCGGCCCACGCTTCTCCCAGCGGCTGCGGGTCTTCCTGCTCACCGTGGTGGTGGTGGACGACATCGCGGCGCTGCTGGTGATCGCCACCGTGTACACCGAGCGGGTGTCCCCGGTGCCGGTGCTGGTCGCGGTGGCGCTGTTCGCGGTGATCGTGGCGGCGAGCCGGCTGCCGCTGCCCAACCGGTGGCCGGTGTTCGTGCTTGCCGTCGCGGCCTGGCTGGCGCTGTCCCAGTCCGGGGTGGACCCGCTGGTGGTAGGCCTCGCGCTGGGGCTGTACGCCTACGCCGCGCCGGCCGCCCGTGGCGACCTCGAGCGCGCGACCGACCTCTTCCGGGTGTTCCGGGAGCAGCCGACACCCGAGCTGGCCAGGGCCGCCAGCCAGGGACTGCGCTCGGCCGTCTCGCCCAACGAGCGGCTCACCGAGCTGTTCCACCGCTGGACCAGCTACGGCGTGGTCCCACTTTTCGCGCTGTCCAACGCGGGCATCCCGATCAGCGGGCCGTTCCTGTCCTCGGCGTTCCGATCGCCGGTGACCTGGGGCATCGTGCTGGGCTACACGGTGGGCAAACCGGCCGGCGTGCTGGGCGTCTCCTGGCTGGCCGAGCGGCTCAGCCGGGGCCGCCTCGCGCCGCCGGTGGGCTGGCTGGCGGTGACCGGCGGCGGCACACTGGCCGGCATCGCGTTCACCGTGTCGCTGCTGGTCGCCACGTTGGCCTTCGAGGGACCGGCGTTGGCGCAGGCCAAGCTGGGTGTGTTGACCGCGGCGCTGGCCTCGGCGCTGCTGAGCTGGCTGGTGTTCCGCCTCGCCAGGGCGCTGCCCGGCCCGCTGCGCGCCCGGCTGCTGCTCGGCACCGCGGAGACCATCGCCGACCTTGCGGTGGAGGTCGACCCGGCGCGCGACCATGTGCGCGGCTCGGACACCGCGCTGGTCACGCTCGTCGAGTACGGCGACTTCGAGTGCCCGTACTGCGGGCAGGCCGAGCCGGTGGTCCGCGAACTGCTCGACGAAGGCGGCCTTCGGTACGTATGGCGCCACCTGCCGTTGTCCGACGTGCACCCGAACGCGCAGCTGGCCGCCGAGGCGGCGGAGGCGGCCGCGCGGCAGGACGCGTTCTGGCAGATGCACGACCTGCTCTTCGCCCACCAGGGTGAGCTGCGGCCGCCGCACCTGCGCCGCTACGCCGAGCAGCTCGGCCTTGACGTGGGCCGCTTCGCCGAGGACCTTCGCGAGCACGCCGGCGCCGAACACGTTGCCGAGGACCTGGCCAGCGCCGACCTCAGCGGGGCGGCTGGCACACCGTCGTTCTTCATCAACGGCGCTCGGCACCGGGGTGCCTACGACCTGGCCACGCTCACCCACCAGGTCCAGCTGGCCCGGGTGCGCGCAACCATGGGCTGAGCCGGTAGCCGCCGTCCGGCCCGAACACCGTCCCGCCTTCGCCGCGCCGCGCCAGCGCCTCGGCCACCGCGCGCACCAGCAGGGCCAGCGCGCTGGCGCTCACACCGAGCACCACCAGCACGACCAGGCCCGTCACGCTCGGCCGGTCCAACCGCAGCTCGCCAAGACCGTGCAGCCAGAAACCGGAGTACATGCCCCAGGCCTGCGCTGCACAGGCCAGTGCGCCGGGCACCGTGGTCCCCGCGCCGACCGCCAATGTGGCCAACGCGAGCAGCGCCAGGCCCACCTCGGGGTAACCGCCGACACCCACCAGGTGACCCACGATCGTCACGCCGCCGCCGGCCATCAGCCCGAGCGCGCTGCCATTGGGTCCGGTCACCCGAGGCGGCAGCGCCGCCGGTGGGATCGGACCTACCCGTGAGCTTCTCGTAGGAAGCATGACCGGCCACCTTCCGACTCACGCACACCGCGACTCGCGCGGCACATCAAGCGACTCGCGGGGCCAGTGTGGGCCGCCGCAGGGTGCTCGGCTGTGGTGTCCACGGCATTCTGATGGCGACGCCCGTCATTTTGACGCGCCCTTGACGCCGGTCGGCGCCCTCCCGCGTCGGAGCGGGGAGACTGGCGCGGTGTTACACGACATCGAACCGTTCGGGCTGGCGCTGCTGGTCGCCGCCGCGGTCGTCTCACTGGCGCTGCTGTCCAACCGGCTCAGCGCGCGCCTGCGCATTCCCGCCCCGGCGATCTTCCTGGTGGCCGCCGCCGTGGCCTCGGACATCTATCCGCCACTCGGGCAGTTGTCCATCGGCACCGTGGAGCAGATCGTCACCGTCGCGCTGGTGATGATCCTGTTCGACGGTGGTATGCACATCGGCGCCGGCCGGATGCGTGCCGCGTTGGCCCCGGTGCTCAGCGTCGGTGTGCTCGGCACCGTGCTGACCGCCGGCGCGCTCGCGGTGCTGGCGCACGTGTTGTTCGGTTTCGACTGGCGGCTGGCCCTGCTGCTTGGCACCGCGCTGGCCCCGACCGACCCGGCCGTGGTGTTCTCCGTACTGGGCAACCGGGAGATCAGCGGCCGGGCCGGGGTGATCATCGAGGGTGAGTCAGGCGCGAACGACCCGGTGGGCATCGCGCTGCTGGTCAGCCTGCTCGCCGCGGGCAGCCAGTCGGCGGCGGGCCCGGTCGTCACCGTGCTCGGCGAGTTCGGCCTGCAGCTGCTGGTGGGCGGGGCCGTCGGGATGGGCGGAGGTTGGCTGCTGGTCCGCGCGATGCGCCGGCTGCCGCTGCCAAGCGAGGGGCTCTACCCGCTGCGCACCCTGGCCATCTCGATCGGGCTCTACGGCTTGGCCACCGTGTTGCACGGCTCGGGTTTCCTCGCGGTGTTCCTGGCCGGCATCCTGGTCGGCGACGTCGCGGCACCGTTCAAGCGGGAGATCGAACGGTTCCACAGCAGCCTGGCCAGCCTGGCCGAGATCATCGCCTTCGTCGTGCTCGGGCTGACCGTGTCGCTGTCCGACCTGGCATACGGGAACACCTGGTGGATCGGGCTGGTGCTGGCCGTGCTGCTCGCGTTCGTGGTCCGGCCGCTGCTCGTGGGGCCGCTGCTGTTGGCCACAAGGCTGCGGGCGGCGGAACGGGTGTTCGTGCTGTGGTCCGGTCTGAAGGGAGCGGTGCCGATCCTGTTGGGCACCTACGTGCTCGCCGCCGGTGCCGGCCAGGAGCGGCGGATCTACGAGATCATCGTCGTGGTGGTGACGTTCTCGGTGCTGGTGCAGGGTGGGCTGGTGCCGACCGTCGGCCGCTGGTGCCGGGTGCCGATGCGCCCCGTCGAACCCCGGCCCTGGTCGCTCGGCGTGCGGCTGCGCGACCAGCCCGAGGGGGTGCTGCGCTACCAGGTGGCCGAAGGGGCCGGCGCCGACGGGCGCTCGGTACGGGAGTTACACCTCGGCGAGGACATCTGGATCAGCCTGGTGGTGCGCCATGGCCACGCGCTGCCGGTGCACGCGGAGACCAGACTGCGCGCCGGGGACGAGGTACTGGTGCTCACCGATCCCGAAGCCACCGTGGACGCCCGCGCCCTGTTCACCGACCCCGCCCCGCCCTGATACCCCTGGTGCTCAGCGCACCCGCGCGGTCAGCAGCAGGGTGCGGTAGCGGTACTCCAACTGGCCGCCCGTGCCGGTGATGGCCGCGCGGATCGCCTCGACCAGCCGGGCCCGCTGCCCGGCGGGCAGCCGCACATGGTCGGACTGGGTCTGCACCAACCCGCTGTAGCTCTGCGCGTCGTGGTGCGCGGACCAGTCGTAGGTCCGGATGGTCCACGGGGTGAAGCCCTGCGCCGGGTCGATCCGTTGTTCGCGCTCGGGCTGCTGGTGCAGCACGGCCCAGCGGTCCAGGGCGGGGGCGTGCTGGGCGTAGGCGCGATGGATCGCGTCCCACACCGGGCCGGTCAGCTCACGGGGGCGGTTCCACCACAGGCAGAGCGCGCCACCCGGCCGCAGCGCGCGGGCGGCCACCGCCGGGCCGCGGTCAGGGTCCACCCAGTGCCAGGACTGCGCGGCGACCACGAGATCGAAGCTGCCTGCCGGCACGACACAGTCCTCGAAGGTCGACTCCCGCACCTCGACCGCCATCCCCCGGGTACTGCGCCGCGCGATGGCTGCCATCGCCGCGTCCGGTTCGACCGCGACGAGCGTTGCGCCGCGCCGGGCGAGCGCCGAGGTCGCCCGGCCCGTCCCGGCACCGGCCTCGAGGACATGCCCTCCTGGCGCCAGTGCGCACACCTGCGCCAGCAGTGCCTCCGGGTAGCCAGGACGCCAGCGGTGGTAAAGCTCAGCAACCTGCCCGAAGCTGCGCGCGCGCAGCGCCAGCTCATCATCCATCCGGTGCCGAATCCGCTCCTTCGACCGCGCCGACCTGTCGGTGCCGTGCCCCAGGCAGCGAGAGGGCGAGGTGCACCACGAACCCGACGACCAACCCGGCCACCCAGCTGTAGTCGTAGCACACCTTGAGCAGCGGGATCAGGCCGTCCGCCGGGAACGGCCCGCTACCGGGCGCGGAGTAGGCGCCGCCGACCGCGACCACCGCACCTGCCGCGGTGGCGAGCACCGCGCGCCAGTTCCAGCCGCCGCCGAACCAGTAGACGCCGCCCGGCCGGTACAGCTGCGCGAGGTCCAACCGGGTGCGCGCCAGCACCCAGTAACCGGCGATCAGCACCCCGGCCACCGAGGCCAGCACGCCGCCGTAGAAGCCCAGCCAGGTGAAGATGTAGGTGCGGGGGTCGGACACCAGCCGCCATGGCTGGATCAGGATGCCGATGATGCCGTTGACCAGGCCGGCGGTGCGGAAGTTCAGCCAGCGCGGCAGCGCGTTGGAGAAGTCGTAGGACGGGCTGACCACGTTCGCCGCCACGTTCGCCGAGATCGTCGCCAGCACCGCCATCACAAGACCGATGACCACCGCGACCGGGCTGGTGAACCGGCTGGCCACCTCCACCGGGTCCCAGATCGCCTTGCCGTAGAGCACGATGGTGCCCGAGGTGACCACGATGGAGATCATCGAGATGAAGGCCATCGTGGTGGGCAGGCCGTAGAGCTGGCCGAGCGCCTGCTTGCGCTGGCTGCCGCCGAAGCGGGTGAAGTCGGGCATGTTCAGCGACAGCGTGGCCCAGAACGCGATCATGCCCATCAGTGACGGCGCGAACACCGTCCAGAAACCGGCGCCCCAGCCCAGCTTAGAGGGCTCGTCGAAGATCGGCCCGAAGCCGCCGATCTGGACCACCACCCAGACCATCAGCGCCAGGAACGCCACGGATACCAGCGGCGCCGCCCAGTTCTCGAACCGGCGCAGCGCGTCGATACCCCGCCAGATCAGCGCCATCTGCACGAGCCAGAACGCCGCGAACGACAGCCACATCGTCCACGGGTGCCCGCCCAGCGCGGTCGCGGAGAGCCAGGGGTCGCCGGCCAGCTTGCCGATGATCACGAAGATCGCCTGGCCGCCGATCCAGGTCTGGATGCCGAACCAGCCGCACGCGATGAACGCGCGCAGCAGCGCCGGCAGGTTGGCCCCGCGCAGCCCGTAGAACGCCCTGGCGAACACCGGGAACGGGATGCCGTACTTGGTGCCGGCATGGCTGTTGAGCAGCATCGGGACCAGCACGACGAGGTTGGCCATCGTGATGGTCAGGAATGCCTGCAGCCAGTCCATGCCCAGCGCGACCAGTCCGGAGGCCAACAGGTAGCTGGGGATGTTGTGCGCCATCCCCATCCACAGCGCCGCGTAGTTGTAGGTGCTCCACCGGCGCTCGGCGAGCGTGGTGGGCAGCAGCTCGGCGTTGGCGAAGCGACTGCCGGCCAGCACGGAACGGTCGCGGTCAGCCAGGTCCACCCGGCCGTCGGGCGCGGTGAGTTGCCCCCAACCGGAGTCGGTCATCACCATGTCAGTGCCCTCACTCGCGCCTCAGCGCGGGGATGATGTGCTCGCCGTAGGCGTCGATCGTCTCGTCCTTGGCGTCGTGCATGTCGTACACCGCGAACTGGTCGACACCCAGCCCGCGCAGCGCTCGCAACTTCGCGATGTGCGCCTCTGGCGGGCCGATCAGGCAGAACCGGTGCACGATCTCGTCGGGCACGAAGTCGGTGCTCGGGTTGCCGGCCCGGCCGTGGTGGCTGTAGTCGTAGCCGGCCCGGCCCTTGATGTAGTCGGTCAGCTCGCCGGGCACCATGTCGGTGGCTTCGCCGTAGCGGGTGACCAGGTCGGCGACGTGGTTGCCGACCATGCCGCCGAACCAGCGGCACTGGTCGCGGGCATGCGCCAGCTCGCCCGGGGTGTCCGCGCAGACGTAGGCCGGTGCCGCCACGCAGACCGTCACCGCGTCCGGGTCGCGACCGGCGTCGACGGCCGCGCCGCGCACGTGTTTGACCATCCACTCGGTCAGATAGGGGTCGGCCAGCTGCAGGATGAACCCGTCCGCCTGTTCCCCCACCAGCTTCAGCGCCTTCGGACCGTAGGCACCCATCCATACCGGCAGCCGGCCGTCCACCACCCAGGGCAGCCGCACCGGCGTGCCGTGCAGTTCGACCTCGCGGCCCTCGGCCAGCTCCTTGATCACGTGCATCGCGCGGCTCAGCTCGGCGAGGGTGGTCGGTTTGCCCCCGGTCACCCGGACCGCCGAGTCACCCCGCCCGATGCCGCACACCGTTCGGTTGCCGAACATCTCGTTCAGCGTGGCGAACGCGGACGCGGTGACCGTCGGGTCCCGGGTGATCGGGTTGGTCACCATGGTGCCGACCTTCAGCGCGTTGGTCCGCGCCAGAATCTGGGAGTGGATGACGAACGGCTCCTGCCAGAGCACGCAGGAGTCGAACGTCCACCCGTAGCCGAACCCGGCCCGCTCGGCGGCCACCATTCGCCCGACAACCTCCGACGCGGGCGGATCCGTCTGCAACACAATCCCGAACTCCATGCCGCCTCCAGTGATCATCAGGGCACCAGTGCCGTTCCAGCCGGGGAAAACAGCCGCGACGTCCTGATGATCATCAGATCCCTAGCCCAGGTAGTCGCAGGTGGAGCGGGTCAGGTAGTTGCCTCGGCCGGGGCGGGCCAGGTACTCGCCGTTGTGCAGGATCAGCTCGCCCCGGGAGAGCACCGTCTGGGCCTTGCCGGTGATGCGGCGGCCCTCGTAGGCGGAGTAGTCGACGTTCATGTGGTGCGTCGCGGCGGAGAGCACCTGTTCGGCGGCCGGGTCGTAGATCACTATGTCGGCGTCCGCGCCGGGGGTGATGGTGCCTTTGCGCGGGTGCAGGCCGAACATCCTGGCCGGCGCGGTGGCCGCCAGCTCCACCCAGCGCCGCCGGCTGATGTGTCCGCCGAGCACCGCCTGGTGCAGCAGGTCCACCCGGTGCTCCACGCCCGGCATGCCGTTCGGGATTTTGGAGAAGTCGCCCCGGCCCAGCTCCTTCTGGCCTTTGAAGCAGAACGGGCAGTGGTCGGTGGACACCACGGACAGGTCGTCGGTGCGCAGCGCCCGCCATAGCGCCGCCTGGTGCTCCTTCGGGCGCAGCGGGGTGGAGCAGACGTACTTGGCGCCCTCGAAGTCCGGCTCGGCGAGCTTGCCGACGTCTAGGAACAGGTACTGCGGGCAGGTCTCGGCGAACACCGGCAACCCGTCATCACGTGCCGAGGCGATCTGGGCGACCGCCTCGGCCGCCGACACGTGCACCACGTACAGCGGCGAGCCCGCGACTCTGGCCAGCGCGATCGCCCGGTGGGTGGCTTCGGCCTCGAGCAGCGCGTGCCGCACGTCGCCGTGGTAGCGCGGGTCGGTCTGGCCCTTCGCCAGGGCTTGGGCCACCAGCACGTCGATGGCGATGCCGTTCTCCGCGTGCATCATGGTCAGCGCGCCGTTCGCCGCGCCCTGCTGCATGGCTCGCAGGATTTTGCCGTCGTCGGAGTAGAACACCCCCGGGTAGGCCATGAACATCTTGAAGCTGGTCACGCCCTCGCCGACCAGCACGTCCATCTCCTTCATGGACTGCTCGTGCACATCCGAGATGATCATGTGGAAGCCGTAGTCGACGGCGCAGTTGCCCTGCGCCTTCGCGTGCCAGGCGTCCAACCCCTCGCGCAGCGTCTCCCCCGGGCGCTGGATCGCGAAGTCGATGATCGTGGTGGTGCCGCCCCACGCGGCGGCCCGGGTGCCCGTCTCGAACGTGTCGCTGGCGTAGGTACCGCCGAACGGCATCTCCATGTGGGTGTGTCCGTCCACCCCGCCGGGGATCACGTACTTGCCGGTGGCGTCGAGGATCCGGTCTGCCCCCGTCGACAGACCGGACCCCGGCGCCAGCAGTGCGGCGACCCGCTCGCCGTCGACCAGCACGTCGGCGACGACCTCATCACTCGCCGAGATCACCAACCCACCGCGAATCAACGTGCTACCCACACCGCACCTCCATCCAGAACCCGTGAGTGTTGGGGGGGGGGGT
>DASYBQ010000039.1:0-39369 GCA_036500625.1 Pseudonocardia sp.
GTCAACGCGGCGGCGATTCGCTCGGCGGCGGCGCGGCCGGTGGCGATGCAGGCCGGCACTCCGACGCCGTGCAGCATTGCGCCTGCCACCGCGATCCCGGGTATCCGTTCCACCGCGCGCTCCAGATCCGCCACCATCTCGACATGTCCCACGCCGTACTGCGGCAACCCACCGCCCCAGCGCTGCACATGGGCCGCTACCGGCGCGGCGGTGATGCCGGTTAGCCGAGCTAGGTCGGCCCTGGATCGGGCCACCAGCTCCTCGTCAGGCACCCGCAATGCCTGTGCCTCGCCGGCCCGGCCGAGGGAGGCGCGTAGCCGGACCAGGCCGTCGGTGGCTTCCGGCGACAGGTGCGGCCATTTGCGGGCGGAGTGGGTGAACGCCTTGGCGTGCAGCGGTTCGCCGGCGGCGACCAGCACGCCGGAGCTGGGTGGCAGCGCGGCGGCGTCAGCGCCCCGGTAGGCCAGCGCGATCACCACCGGAGAGGCCAGCCGCACGGTGCCGGCCGCCCGGGACGCCGAGGGGGCCACCTCGGCGAGCAGGGTGCGCAAGGCGGGCGCCGGTACCGCCAGCAGCACCGCGTCCACGTCCAACGCCTCAGGGGCCGGCGCGGCACCGATCTCCAGCCGCCAACCCCGCTCGTGGCGCACCAGCGCCCGGACCGGCAGCCCCAGCCTCAGCTCGGCCCCGGCGGCATCGCTCAAGGCGTCGACCAGCACCCGGTAGCCGCCGCTGATCGCGCCGAAGACCGGCGTAGCGGATGTGCTGGCATCCCCGACTCGGTGTGCTGGGAGCCCCGACTCACGGGAAAGTTCCGGGGGTAGCAGGGCGTCCGCGGCCGCGGTGAGGGTGGGGGCGCCTCGGTCGAGTGCGGCGGCCAGGGTGGGGATGGTGGCGCGCAGGCCGAGGTGGTCGACCCGGCCCGCGTAGACGCCGCCGAGCAGCGGGTCGGCCAGCCGGTCGGTCAGCTCGTCGCCGAACCGGTCCCGCAGCAGCGCACCCAGCGCCAGGTCGCTGCCGGCGGCCCAGTGCAGCGGGCGGTCCCGCTCCCCCGCCACCCTGGCAACGCCGGCCGGGGAGAGCAGGCCGTCCAGCCGGCTGGTGCTGCCGGGGACGCCGAGCAGGGTGCGGGTCGGCAGCGCCACGGTCCGGCCACCGGCTCGGACCGTCGCCGAGGCGGCCCCGGGGCGCACCAGCACGTCGGTGAGGCCGAGCTCGGCGAGCAGCGCGGGCACCTCGGGCCGGCGCGCCAGGAACGCCTCGGCGCCAACGTCCATCGACACACCGGCCAGTTCCACGGTGCGCAGCACGCCGCCGAGCCGGCCGGAGCGCTCCACCAGGGTGATCCGGGCATCCGGTCCGAGCAGGGTGCGCAGCCGGTGCGCGGCGGCCAGCCCGGAAACCCCGCCGCCGACCACGGCGACGTGCGGGCCGGCCGCCGCCTTCACAACGAGTGCACCAGCTCCACCAGCCGGGTCAGCACGTCCGGGTCGGTCTCCGGGAGCACACCGTGGCCCAGGTTGAACACGTGCCCTCCGGCGGCCCTGCCCTGCGCCACGATCCGGCGGGCCTGCGTGGCTACCACCTCGGACCCGGCGAACAGCGCGGCCGGGTCCAGGTTGCCCTGCACCGCGCGGCCAGGCCCGATCCGCAGGGCCGCCTCGTCCAACGGCACCCGCCAGTCCACCCCGACCACATCGGCGCCCGCCTCGGCCATCGCGCCGAGCAGCTCGCCGGTGCCCACCCCGAAGTGGATGCGGGGCAGGCCGGACTCGGCCAGCGCGGCCAACACGGCGGTGGAGTGCGGCAGCACGAACTCCCGGTAGTCCCGCTCGGACAGCGCACCGGCCCAGGAGTCGAACAGCTGCACCGCGTCCACCCCCGCCGCTACCTGGGCGCGCAGGAATGTGGCCGTGGTCGCCGCCAGGTGGGCCAACAGGGCGTGCCAGGTGTCCGGCTCGGCGTACATCAGCGCCTTGGTGCGCTCGTGGTTGCGGCTCGGGCCGCCCTCGATCAGGTAGGAGGCCAGGGTGAACGGCGCGCCGGCGAACCCGATCAACGGGATACCGCCCGGCCCGCTGCCCAGCTCCGCGATCACCAGCCGGATCGCCTCCGCGATCGGGGCCACCGCGTCCGGCTCCAGGGCCGGCAGCGCGGCCACGTCCGCCGCGCCGCGCACCGGCGAGGCCACCACCGGGCCGGTGCCCGCCACGATGTCCACCCCGACACCGGCGGCGTAGAGCGGCACCACGATGTCGCTGAACAGGATCGCGGCGTCCACCCCGTGCCGGCGCACCGGCTGCAGCGTCACCTCGCACACCAGCTCCGGGGTGAAGCACGCCCGCATCATCGAGGTGCCCTGGCGCACCGCCCGGTACTCCGGCAGTGACCGGCCGGCCTGGCGCATGAACCAGACAGGTGTGCGGGCGGGCCGCGCACCCCGCGCGGCGGCCAGGAACGGTGCTCCGGTGAGGTCTCGGCGGGGGCTGCGCAGCGCGCCCGGCTCGGCAAGCTTCGACATGACCAGGCCATCCTCGCATGCCAAGCGGCGCGCCTGCCCTCGGCTCTTGTCCTGGCCACCTACCCTGGATCGACGTGAGCCCTCCGATATTTCGCCAGGCAGTGGACGCGCTGCGGGCCGTCCGGCCGCGGTCGGAGCTCGAGCTCGTCGACATCGACCCGCCGCGCCGGCTGGCCCCGCACAGCTTCGCCATGGGCGTCGAGCTGTCTGAGGACGCGGCGGCCGGGTCCCTCCCGCCGGGCGCCGAGATCGACGTGACCGGGCGGCTGGTGCTGCTGCACGACCCGGAGGCCCGGGACGCCTGGGCCGGCACCTTCCGGATGGTCTGCTACCTGCGGGCCCCGCTGGACGTGGAGCAGGCCGACGACCCGCTGCTGCTCGCGGTGGGCTGGTCCTGGCTGACCGATGCGCTGGAGACCTGCCAGGCCAGCTACGCCGCACTGGGCGGCACGGTCACCCGCACCTGCTCGGCCCGGTTCGGTGACATTCCCGGTCCGACCCGCAGCGACGACGTCGAGCTGCGGGCTTCCTGGACGCCGGGCGACACCGAGTTCGGCCGGCATGCTGAGAGTTTTTTCCGACTGGTGACCCACGCGATCGGGTTACCGGAGGTTGGCGTATCTTTAATGACAGAACGTCACGGTTGATCCCGGACTCATGGCTCCCCTCGGGTTCAAATCGTCTCGTTCAGGCAATATGTCACTCTCTGAAGTCAGTACGACCACCTGAACGAGTGACGTGAGTCGACCAACGCCGTAGATCTCGAACGAAAAACTTTCGCCGAACGCGCGCGGTTAGGCCGCTTGGGGGCTACCCTGCGTCCACGACACCTCCTCGGACGCGCGGCCTGCATAGCCGTTCGTACGAGGTCCCGGTGCCGGTCGGGGGGCACGACCGACTCCAGGGAGGTAAGTGACGTGGCTGCAGTCGGCCAAGGCACGCCTGTCCGCACCGCCGGTGCGGGTACCGTGCTACCGCCCGCCATGGTCCCGCACCCGCGGGAAGAACTATTTACAGTGTTGGTGGTCGATGACCACCCGCTACTGCGCGAAGCGATCTCCGCGCGGCTGCGCACCATGGGCGCTGGCACGGTGCACGAGGCCGCCTCGGTGGCTGAGGCACGTATCAGGGCCCAGAGCACTGGTCCCTGTGACCTCGCGGTACTTGATCTGGGCCTGCCGGACGGCAGTGGCCTCGATCTGGTCACCGAACTGAGATCACAGGGCTGGAACCGGCTGGTCGTGCTCGCTTCGTCCGACGACCCGTACGCCGTACGATCGGCCTTCCAGGCCGGCGCGCAGGCGTACCTGTTGAAGTCGGCGTCAGCGGCGATCGTCACCGACGGCGTGAAGCGGGTCCTGGACGGCGGCGTCTACGCCGACCCGACAGTGGCGCCGCTGCTCGCCACCGGTACCCGGGTACCAGGCACCGACAACACGCCGAGAGAGCTGTCCGCGCGTGAGGTCGAGGTGCTCCAGCTGGTCGCCGACGGTCAGTCCAACAAGGAGATCGGCGAAGCGCTGAACCTCTCCGCGTTGACCGTCAAGAGTCACCTGTCCCGCATCGGCCGCAAGCTCGGCACGGGCGATCGGGCACAGATGGTGGCCTTGGCGATGCGCGCCGGGGTCATCCGCTGAGCTCGCCCTCGCCGGCGCGCGACGGTCCGGTCGAGGAGGCGGCGGCACCGGCAGACCAGCCGGTGCCGCTGTTGGCTCCTGCCGAAGGACTGCCCCCAGTGGTGCAGTCCGGCTCGGCGCTGCGCGCGGTGGCCGAGTCCATCGAGCACGGTCGGGGCCCGGTCGCGGTCGATGCCGAACGCGCGTCCGGCTTCCGCTACTCGGCACGGGCCTACCTCGTGCAGTTGCGCCGCGCCGGTGCCGGCAGCGCGCTGATCGACCCGATCCCGGTCACGGACCAGTTCGGGCCGCTGGCGCGGGCGCTGGACGGTCCGGAGTGGGTACTACACGCGGCATCCCAGGACCTGGCCTGCCTCGCGGAGCTGGGCCTGCGCCCGGCACGGCTGTTCGACACCGAGCTGGCCGGGCGGTTGGCCGGGTTACCCCGGGTCGGGTTGGGCCCGATGGTCGAGCAACTGCTCGACCTGCGCCTCGAGAAGGGGCACGGCGCCGCCGACTGGTCCACCCGGCCACTGCCGGAGGACTGGCTGGTCTACGCGGCGCTGGACGTCGAGGTGCTGATCGAGCTGCGCAACATACTCGACGACATGCTCACCGAACAGGGCAAGCGGGACTGGGCGGCACAGGAGTTCGAGGCGGTCCGCACCGCGCCACCTCCGCCGCCCCGCCTCGACCCGTGGCGCCGGACCTCCGGTATCCATCGGGTCCGCAAACCGCGCCAGCTGGCCGCGGTGCGCGAGCTGTGGCGCTCCCGCGACGAACTGGCCGCGCAGCGCGACATCGCCCCCGGGCGGGTGCTACCCGACGCCGCGATCATCAGCGCCGCCGTGACCGGTCCGACGTCGGTCACCGAGCTCTCCGCACTGCCGGTGTTCCGCGGCCGCGCCCAGCGCCGGCTGGCCGGGTACTGGTGGGCGGCGTTGCGCCGGGCCGCCGAGCTGCCCCAGGCACAGCTGCCACCGGCCGCGCTGCCCTCCGACGGCCCGCCCCCGGTGAACCGCTGGTCCGACCGCGACCCGGCCGCCGCCGCGCGGCTTTCCGCCGCCCGCGCGGCCATCGCGGCGATCAGCGCGCGGTACACCGTGCCGGTGGAGAACCTGCTGCAGCCCGAGCTGACCCGCAAACTGTGCTGGCAGCCACCCGACGAGCCACTGGAGGACGCGCTGCGCGCCGGCGGCGCCCGACCGTGGCAGATCGAGCTCACCGCCAAGCCGCTGCACACCGCCCTCTTCACCCACGCCGCTCTGCAGTGATCATCAGGAAACCAGCGTCGTTTCAGCCGGGACAAGCAACCGCGGTGTCCTGATGATCATGGAATCCGGGGATGCGCCGCACCGCTCACCGGGCCGCCGTGGCAGGCAGGTGCACCCTGATCACCAGGCCGCCACCGTCCACCGGCTCGGCCGCCACGCTGCCCCGGTGCGCCGACACCACCGCACGAACGATGGAAAGGCCAAGGCCGGAGCCGCCGCCCGAAGCCCGTTGCGCCCCCCGGCGGAACGGCTCGAAGAGTTGCTCCACGGTGGCCTCCGGCACCACGGCACCACTCGAACCCACGGTCAGCAGGGCACCGGAGTTGTCCGCCTCGGTCCGCACCTCTAGCCAGCCACCGTCGACGTTGTGCCGCACCGCGTTCTCCACGAGGTTGCCCACCACCCGGTCCAGCAGCGCCGAATCCCCGGTGGTCGGCGCTGCCGCGCAGTGCAGCCGCACCCGCAGCCGTCGCTCGTCGGCCTCGGCGCGGACCGCCGCCAGCGCAGGCGGGACCAGCTCGGCGAGGTCCACATCGGTGCTCGGCCCGGCCACCCCGGCCTCGGTGCGGGCCAGCAGCAGCAGGCCCTCGACCAAGGCGTCCGCCCGGTAGGTCGCGCCGCGTACCACCTCCGCCATCCGCCGCAGCTCTGCCACATCGGCGGACGGGTCGGCCAACGTCACATCCACTTCGGTACGCATCACCGCGAGCGGGGTGCGCAGCTCGTGGCTGGCGTTGGCCACGAACCGCCGCTGCATCTGGAACGACGAGGCTAGCCGGTCCAACATGGCGTCGAAGCTGTCCGCCAGCTCGGTCACCTCGCCGTGACCGCCGCCGAGCGCGATCCGGTCATCCAGCGACTCCGCGGACAGCCGCCGCGCGGTGCCGGTCACCCGGCGCAACGGCCGCAGCACCCGCCCGACAACCAGCCAGGACAGCACCGCCGCCGCGCCCACCACCAGCGGGAACGCCATGAGGCCGGTGCGCAGCACATCGGCCCGCGCCGCGTCCGCGAGCGCCGCACCGAGCACCTCGGCCGGCACCCGCAGGTTGCGCACCCGCACCGTGGTACCCGGCGGCAACGCGGGAACCGCGCTGATCACGCCGCCGACCAGCAGCCAGCCCAACCAGAGCAACAACGCACTCACCAGCGCGGCCAGCACGGTGCACAGCACGGTGAGCCGCAACCGCAGCCCCACACCGCGCCCGCGCGACACCGGAGAAACCTATCCGGCCGAAGGAACCCGATAGCCGGACCCGACCACGGTCTCGATGATGGCCGGTTCGCCCAGCTTCTTGCGCAGCGTCATCACAGTCACCCGGACCGTGGTGGTGAACGGGTCGGCGTGTTCATCCCAGACCCGCTCCAACAGCTCCTCGCTGCTCACCACCGCTCCGCCGGCACCGAGCAGCACCTCGAGCACACCGAACTCCTTGCGGGTCAGCTCGACAAGCCCCTCGGCCCGGCGCACCGTACGGCGAGCCGGATCCAGCAACACGTCCCCCGCGGCAAGCACCGGCGGGGTTGCCGGTGTGGCCCGGCGGGCCAGCGCCCGCATCCTGGCCACCAGCTCCGGGAAGTCGAACGGCTTGGCCAGGTAGTCGTCCGCCCCCAGGCTGAGGCCCTCGACCTTGTCGGCGAGCGCGCCACTGGCGGTCAGCATGATCACCCGGGTGATGCCGCCGTCCCGGGTCAGCTCGGCGCACAGCTCGTCACCGGGCATACCGGGCAGGTCCCGGTCCAACACCACCACGTCGTACCGGGTGACGGTCGCCTTCTCGTGCCCGACGTCACCGTCGTAGGCAACGTCGACCGCCATCCCCTCCCGCCGCAGCCCGCGCGCCAACGCGTCGGCCAGCGGCCGCTCGTCCTCTACGATCAACACCCGCACGCAGCCAAGGGTAAGACCCCGGTGCTCCCCCGCCACGCGGCCGCCCCGTTATGCCCCGGCGTGGACGACGCGCCACTAGCTGGCCGACGCCGACTCGGTTTCGTCCACGAGCGCGACGGCTGCCTCCGCGTCTGCCAACCGGGTGAGGAAGTCCGTGATGACGGCGAGCTGGTCGTCGTCGTAACCGTTGGCGACGGCGGCCAGCCGCTGAGAGCGGCCGGTGTTCGCGGCGGCGAGGTGCTCCAGGTCGAGCTCGATGTACACCTTGCGCCGGTCGGCGGTGCACCGGACCCGTCGGACGTATCCGGCGTGCTCCAGCCGGTCGATCGCTCCGGTGATCGTGCCGGATGAGCCGATTCCGCTCAGCTGGCCCAGCTGACCAGGGCTGAGCGGGCCATGCAGCAACAGCAGATTGACAAAGTTCGCCTGGCAGGTGCTCACAGTAAGGCCGGCTCCGACACCTACCTCGTGGTCGGACCGGGTCGCGGCAGCCACATGCCGGCGCACAGCGGTCTCCAGCCGACCCAACCGATACATCTGCTCGGGCTGGCTTGTCACAGCCGTCTGCGCTCCCTACTCTGTCGCTCAGACGACCTTGTCGTAAAGACGACAGACTTTTTGGTGGTCTTACCTCGTGTCCGAGAGTCTACGAGCCGAGCCGACCGGGAGCATGCCGTGCACATCGACACCACCCCAGCCACCGCGCACGAGCCGCACCGGTACCCGCGGCGATGGTATGCCGCCATCGTGTTGCTGGTGGCCTTCCTGATGGACCTGGTGGACGTCACGAGCGTGAACGTCGCGCTGCCCAGCATCCAGCGAGACCTGCGTGCCGATCCCGTGCAGCTCGAGTGGGTCTCGGCGGCCTACCTGCTGGCCTTTGCGGTCGCGCTGATCACGGCCGCCCGGCTGGGCGAACAGTACGGGCGCAAGCGGGTCTTCTTGATCTCGGTGGCCGCGTTTGGCCTGGCGAGCCTGTGCTGCGGCTTGGCGCCGAGCGTCAGCGCACTCCTCGCGGCCCGCGTCGTGCAGGGCCTGGCGGCCGCGGGACTGACCCCGCAGGTGCTCAGCACCGTCTACGTGATCTTCGACGACGAGGAGCGCGGCTCGGTGTTCGGCCTCTGGGGCATCGTGGCCAGCCTTGCCCATGCCCTCGGCGTGCTGCTCGGCGGCCTGCTGATCACCGCCGACCTCGCCGGCTCGGGCTGGCGGGCGATCTTCATGGTCAACGTCCCGATTGCCGCCGCGTTGGTCGTGCTGGGCGTCCGATACGTGCCGGAGACGCGGGTACCCGGCGCCGCTCGGCCGAACGTGCTGGCCGTCGGGGTCCTGACCGCGAGCCTGGTCGCGCTCGTCGTCCCGCTGTTGGAAGGCAACCGTGTCGGCTGGCCGACCTGGTGCTGGCTGTGCCTCGCCGGCGGGCTGTCGGCGCTGGCCGCGCTGGCCACCTGGGACGGGCGCCAGAAGGTGCGGCGCAGCGCGCCGGTGCTACCCGCCGACCTGTTCCGGATCCGGTCGGTCAGCTCGGCACTGGCGATTCAGCTCTTCGCGTTCGGCGGGTTCAACGGGCTGCTGCTGACGCTGACCTTGTGGATGCAGAACGGGTTGGGCTACTCACCGCTGCGCGCCGGGCTGGTCACCGTCTCGTTCGCGGCCGGCGCGCTGCCGACCGCGCCGCTGGTCGGCCGGCTCACCAAGCGGTTCGGCCGGGCAACCGTCGGCGCCGGCTGCGTGCTGTTCGCGCTCGGCGCGGTCGCGCTGTTGCCCGCCGGATACGCCACGCCGCACGCCGGAGTGTGGTCACTGGTGCCTGGCCTGCTACTGATCGGCTGCGCGATCAACTTGATCATGCCGCCGCTCGCCACCCTGTACATGGCGGCGGTGCCACCTCACCATGCGTCGTCGGCCGCGGGCGTCTTGAGCACCGGGCAGCAGTTCGCCGGCGCGCTGGGCGTCGCGGTGCTCGGGTCCGTCTTCTTCGCCACCCTGGCCACCGGTGGCTACCGGGCGGCGTTCACCACCTCGGCCATGGTGACCGCCGCGACGCTCGCCGCCAGCGCGCTCCTTTGCCTCGCGCTCAGCCGGCGCGTCGCAACCAACCCCACCTGAGCCCCGATACACCCCGGCCGCACAAGCCGAGCGCCGGGCGATACCACACTGACCACGGCTTCGACCTCGTGAGTGGCGAGTGAGAGTTAGTCGTCCAGGCGGCCGAGGGCGGGGGCGCCGTGGCTGGTGCGGCCGAACTCGGCGGTGGGCAGCGCGGCGGCCCACTCGGTGACGCGGCGGGCCACGTCCTGCGCCGTCAGGCCGGCCGAGGCCAGTACGTCGGCTCGGCTGCCGTGGTCGAGGAAACGCTGCGGCAGCGCCAGGTTCCGCAGCGGCACGTCGACCTCCGCCGCGCGCAGGGCCGCGCCGATCGCCGAGCCAACACCCCCGTGGCCGCCGCCGTCCTCCACCGTGACCACCAACCGGTGCGCCCTGGTCAGCTCGACCAGCTCCGCCGGCACCGGCAGCACCCAGCGCGGGTCGACCACGGTGACCTTCACGCCCTGGTCGGCCAGCCGCTCCGAAGCCGCCACGCCCAGCTCGGCGAACGAACCCACGCACACCAGCAGCACGTCGCCGCTCTTGTCATCGGGCTCGCGCAGCACATCTACCCCGCCGACCCGGCGCACGGCGGGAATGTCCTCGGTCACCGCGCCCTTCGGGTAGCGCAGCACGGTCGGACCGTCATCGACCGCCACCGCCTCGCGCAGTTCCTCGCGCAAGGTCGCCGAGTCACGCGGCGCGGCGACCCGGATCCCCGGGATGATGCCGAGCAGGGAGAAGTCCCACATGCCGTTGTGGCTGGCACCGTCGTTGCCGGTAACCCCGGACCGGTCCAGTGCCACGGTCACCGGTTGCCGGTGCAGCGCCACGTCCATCAGCAGCTGGTCGAAGGCGCGGTTGAGGAACGTCGAGTACAGGGCCACCACCGGATGCAGGCCGGCCATCGCCATGCCGGCCGCCGAGGTCAGTGCGTGCTGCTCGGCAATACCCACGTCGAAGCAGCGGTCCGGGTAAGCGGCCGCGAACGGCGCGAGCCCGACCGGGTGCAGCATCGCCGCGGTGACGCCGACCACGTCCGGGCGCTCCCCGCCCAGCGCGACCATCTCCTTGGCGAACACCGCCGTCCAGCCGGCCTTGGGCGCGCCGAGCGGGGCGCCGGTGGCGGGGTCGAACGCGCCGGGGCTGTGCATCTGCTCGACCTCGTCGATCTCCGCCGGCGGGTAGCCGTAGCCCTTGCGGGTGGTCGCGTGCACGATGACCGTGCCGCCGAAGTCCCTGGCGCGGCGCAGCGCGGCCTCCATGGCGACCAGGTCATGCCCGTCGACCGGGCCGACATACTTGAGCCCGAGGTCGGCGAAAAGGGCCTGCGGCGCGAGCGCGTCCTTCATGCCGGCCTTGAGCGCGTGCAGCCCGTTGTAGACCGACCGCCCGAACACCGGTGTCTGCACCAACGCCCGCTTGCCCGCGACCAGGGCCCGCTCATAGCCCGGCCGCAGCCGCAGCGCGGCCAGGTGGTCGGCCAGCCCGCCGATGGTCGGGGAGTAGGAGCGGCCGTTGTCATTGACCACGATGACCAGGTTGCGGTCCCGCTGGGCGGCGATGTTGTTCAGCGCCTCCCAGCACATACCCCCGGTGAGCGCGCCGTCGCCGACCACCGCGACCACATGGCGGCGGGCGCCGCGCAGTACAAAGGCATTGGCCATGCCGTCGGCGTAGGACAGCGAGGTGGACGCGTGGCTGTTCTCCACCAGGTCGTGCTCGCTCTCCGAGCGGCACGGGTAGCCGGACAGCCCACCGGTGGCCTTGAGCTTGGCAAAGCCCTCCTGCCGGCCGGTGAGAATCTTGTGCACGTAGGACTGGTGGCCGGTGTCGAAGATGACCGCGTCGTGCGGTGAGTCGAAGACCCGGTGCAGGGCCATGGTCAGCTCGACCACGCCCAGGTTCGGGCCGAGGTGACCCCCGGTGCGCGACACCGTGGCCACCAGGAAGTCTCGAATCTCGCCGGCGAGGCTCCGCATCTCGGCGGCGTTGAGTCGCTTCAGGTCAGCGGGACCGCGCAGATTTCGCAACAGGGACACCGGGCCGAGTGTACGGAGCGGCCTGGCGCTCAGCCTGACGCAGTCAGGTGCTCGGCATCACCCGACCCGTCCGGACACCGACCGGCGCCGCTTCGGGCCTCGAATCGGTGAGTGGTGCAACTTTGTCTGCGCGTTACTCCGTCCACAGCCGTGACAGCCCAGCGAACGGAGATCACAGTGAAGCGTCAGCTGCCCATTCTCTCGGCCGGACTCGCTCTCGGAGCCCTGGCCCTGGCCGGATGTTCCTCCCCGGGCGGTGTCAGCGGCCCGGCCGCCGGCGGCTCAGATGTACCCGGCATCACCGCCAACGGGGTGGGCACCGTGACCGGGACGCCGGACGTGGTGACCATCGTGCTCGGCGTACAGACCCAGGGACCGAGCGCGAACAGCGCACTCGACGCCAACGCGCAACAGGCCAACGCGCTGGTCAGCACGCTCAAGGGCAAAGGCGTCGCGGATGCCGACATCACGACCAGCCAGCTCTCGGTGAGCCCGGACTACAACTCCCCCGACGGGCGTATCACCGGCTACCAGGTGACCAACCAGGTCACCGCCACCGTGCACGACGTCGCGGCGGCCGGCGGGATCATCGACGCGGCAGGCGCGGCCGCCGGCGACGCGATCCGGGTGCAGCAGCTGAGCTTCTCCATCGGCGACGACAGCGGTCTGCGGGCCAGAGCGCGGGCCGACGCGGTCAAGCAGGCTCAGGCCCAGGCACGCCAGCTGGCCGACGCGGCCGGCGTGCGACTGGGCAACATCCGATCCATCACCGAGGTGCCCAGCGCGCCGCCGCCGACCCCGATGTACGCCCGGCCGCTGGGTGGCGACTCCGCAAGGCAGACGCCGGTCCAACCGGGCAGCCAGAAACTCACCGTGGCGGTCGACGTGGTCTACGACATCGACCAGTGAGCGACTGGTCAGCGGCTCGTGGCGCGGCGGTCACGGACGTAAGCTTCACGAGTGACCGACGCCACAGGAGCGACCCGGAGCCTACTGGCGTCCTGGGCCTACGCGCTGCGCACCACCAACCCGCCGCCTGGGCCGGTGGAGCGGCTGGACGCGGTGACCCGCTGGATCGTGGTCAGCCGGGCCGCGGTGCTGCCGATGACGCTGGTGGCCGGGCTGGTCGCCGCGCTGCTGGCCATCGGCGAGCCCGGCATGGACTGGCGCTGGCTGGTGCTCGCCCTGGTCGGTATCACGCTCGCGCACCTGGCCAACAACCTGATGAACGACCTGTACGACACCCGGTCCGGGTCGGACAGTGCCGACTACCCGCGTGCCCTCTACGCCCCGCACCCGATCCTGTCCGGTCTGGTCAGCCTGCGGGCACTGGTGCTGGCCTCGGTGCTGGTCAACGTCGCCGACCTGGCGATCCTCGTGGTGCTCACGGTGGCAAGGGGCTGGCCGGTGGTGGCGTTCGCGTTGGCCGGGTTCGCGCTCAGCGTCGCCTACACCGCCCCGCCGGTCCGGCTGAAGAAACGCGGCCTCGGCGAACCCGACGTGCTGGTGGTGTGGGGCCCGCTGATGGTCTGCGGCACCTACTACTGCGCGGTGGGCCACCTGAGCTGGCCGGTGTTGCTGGCCTCGGTGCCCTACGGGCTGCTCTGTGTCGCGGTGCTGATGGGCAAGCACACCGACAAGGCCCCTTACGACGAGCCGCTCGGCATCCGGACCGTCCCGGTGCTGCTCGGCCAGGTCAGGGCGCGCAACGCCACGCTCGGGCTGATGGTCGCGTTCTACCTGCTCGTCGGGTTGGCCGTGCTGCTCGGCGCGATGCCGTGGCCGGCGCTGCTGGTGCTACTGGCGATCCCGAGGCTGGTCAAGGTGTGGCCCTACTTCCGCCGGCCACCGCCGGACGAGCCGCCGGAGGGCTTCCCGGTGTGGCCGCTCTGGTACGCGGCGCTGGCCTGGCTGCACACCCGCCAGGCCGGTGCGCTGCTGGTGCTCGGTCTCGCGGTCGGCGCGATCCTGCGCACCGTGGCCCGCTAGCGTCCCGTCCGCCGACCTCGGAGCGTTTCGGGCCGCCGAGGGTGGCGGGGCTTGCCGGCGGGCTCCGCCGGGGTGGCGCCGCTCGGACCGGTGTCACCAGGTGGGGCCGAGGCGATGGCGGTGAGAACCAGCGCGCCCGCGATCGCGAGGACCCGGCGTGGCCGCCGCCTGGCGTAGCGCCCCGCGACGAAGTTGCCGATCATTCCGGCGATGCCGTAGAGCAGCAGGAGCGCCGTGATGAACATCGGACCGGCGTGGACTTGGTTCTGCAGGAAGGGCCGGATGTAGGTGTAGGTGCCGAAGTGCGCCAGGAAGGTGACTGCGACTCCGGTACGGATTCCAGGTCTGGCCGCCATCTTGGTCAGTGACCGTGCAGTTGTCCTTGCGGCCGTTGCTGGCAGCTTCGGCACCGTCAGCGGTATCGCCACCAGGACGAGCACGGTGAGGAGCCCTGCGGCGAAGAACGCCGACCGCCAGCCGAACGCATCGCCGATGAACGTGCCCAGTGGCAGGCCAGGCACCGATCCCAACGGGACCGCCGAGAGGATGATCGAGTTTGCCAGACTGGTCGACCCGGGGTTGACGAGCCGTTCGGCGAGGCCGGCCGAGATCGACCAGAACGCGCCGATGGTCATTCCGACCCAGGACTCTGGCGATCATCGTTACCGCGAAGTTCGGTGCGCTCGCGGCGAGGAAGTCCGCGACGGCGGGCACAGCGATGAGCGCGACCAGCATGAGCCGCCTTTCGATCCGCGCCGTTGCGACCGTGACCGTCGGTGCCGCGATGGCCGCGAGCAGTTCGGTCGGTGAAGAGCTTCGCCAACGGTTGGGCCAGAATTCCGGTGACCGCGGTGAGTGTCGTGGCGGCCGCGCTGAACAGCAGGGCATGGCTACCACCACGCTCGGCAACGAGCGCGGGTAGATAGGCGAAGGCGATCGCGGCCGTGCCGAACACCCACGGGGCAATCGGGGGCAACCATTGCGCAAGAACCCCTGCGACGAATGGGCCCGCCGCGAAGCCGGTCGTCATAGCGATCGTCGCCCGCCGGGGCCGGCCGGCGGGTCCCCGGCACCAGAGGACAGCTCCTTCAGCCAGGCGGCGCCGGTACCGAAGGCAAGGCCGCTGGCAATCCCAGCAAGCAGCCGACCGACATACAGCCGACCCGGATGGGCGCCCCCGAGCATCAGCAGACAGGTGGCTGGACGCCGTGCGACCGCCTACGACCGCGGCGCACGGGTCATGTCGATCTGCACCGGTGCCTTCGTCCTCGCCGAGGCGGGCCTACTCGACGGGCGGTGCGCCGCCACGCACTGACGCACGCCGACGAACTCGCCAACCGGTACCCGGCGGTCACGGTCGATCCGAACGTGTTCTACCTCGACGAGGGGCGGGTGCTCACCTCGGCGGGCAAAGCCGCCGGCGCCGACCTGTGCCTGCACGTCGTCCGCCGCGACCACGGTGCCGCCGCGGCGAACAAGATCGCGCGCCATCTGGTCACCGCGCCGCGCCGCGAAGGCGGACAGGCCCAGTACATCACCGGGTCGTCCCGAAGTCGTCCTACGACAACCTTGCGCCCGCCATGGACCGGGCGCTGGAACACCTCGACGAACCGATCACGGTCGAACACCTCGCCGGGCATGCGCATCTGGGCGTGCGGACCCTGAACCGCCACTTCCATACCCTGGTCGGCACGAACCCGCTCGCCTGGCTGCACAACCAGCGGGTACGCCGCGCACAGGAACTGTTGGAGCGAACCGGCCTCACGGTGCACACCGTCGCGCAACACTGCGGCTTCTCGACCGCCTCGGCTCTGCGCAAGCACTTCAGAACAACGCTGGGCACCAGCCCCGACGCCTACCGCGAACCTTCTCCGAGCACGCGGTTGATGGCTGACCAGCTCCCGGTCACGGCGGCGCGGGGTCGAGTTCGCGCGATGGGGTGAGGGTCGCCTGGGTGTCAGCCGGGCGGCTGGAGTGCCGTGACGGCCAGGGTGCCGGCGTCCCGGACGGCTTTCCGGTTTTCCGCGCCCAGCTCACCGATCGTCGTGTAGATGATTGCTCGGCGGTCGATGCGCGCGGTGGCGGCGTCGGCGTCGCAGAGCCGCTCGATGAGCGTCTTGGTCGCGAGGAGCTGCCCGCCGGTGGCTACCTGCTCGATGCGGGCGCACTCGTTCACCTCGTCACCCAGTGCGGTCACCTCGAGTCGTCCACCGGTGACGATCTGGCCTATGTAGAGGTTCGCTCCCCAATGCAGGCCGATATTGAGCCGGCAGGCCTCGGGATCGAGCCCTACCCCCGTGTTGGCGAGCTCCGCCGCGGCTCGGTGAACGGCGCAGGGCAGCTGGTAGGCCGTCTGCAAGGCGGCGAGCGCGGCGGTGGAGTCGCCCGCGTCGGCGTCGGTGAGGAAGAAGGCGCTGGCACCGTCTCCCGCGTGTTTGCCCACGATCCCGCCGTAGCGCGCGACAGTGCTGTCGAAGGCCGTGGTAAACCGCCGGATGAGCTCGAAGAATGCCTCGGTGGGCAGCCTGCGGGACAGCACAGCCGAGCTGTCGATATCGGCGAAGAGCACGGCCGAAGGACGCCGTACCGGTTCGACGAGGTCCGCCATGCGGGAGAACATGGCCTCGTCGCCTTCCGAGACAAGTGCCAGCACCCGGGCCGGGAGCATCGGCGCAAAGATCACCGCCGTGCCGGCGACGCCGCCGTCGACACCCCGCAGGGTGATGCCCAACCCGCCGATCATCCGGCTCCGCCCACTCAGACCGACCTCGAACGGGAAGACCCACAGAGGCGCCGAACCAGGCATCGGATCCAGGTGTTCGCTGAGTTCGTCGTACATTCGCTGCCCGGCGTCGGCGGTGAACACCGACTGCCACAGCGGCGACTCGAGGACATGAGAAATCGGCTCGCCGATCCCGAGATCGCCCGCGTTGTGCGTCCCGACGAGTTCCATGAGCTGTGGGGAGACCCATTCCAGCCGACCGCCGGCGTCGAAGACCTGCGCCGCGAGTCTGCCTTGGTCGAATGCCTCGCTCACCTTCTTCCGCAGCTCGCCCCCAGCCGAGCGATCGCCGTCTGTCATCGGGACAGGCCCTAGTCGCGGTGGAACAGGGCGATGGCTTCGAGGTGGTGGGTCATCGGGAAGGCGTCGAAGGCACGCAGCTGCCGCAACTGGTAGCCACGCTCGGCCAGCAGCGCCACATCACGTCCCAACGAGGCCGGGTCGCACGCCACATGCACCAGCCGGTCCGGGCCAGCCGCGGCCAGTTGGTCTATCACCGCCCGACCGAGGCCCTTGCGGGGCGGGTCGGCCACCACTACGTCCGGACGTCGGGACCCGGCCAGCTCCGGAAGCACCCGCTCGACCCTGCCGAGCCGCCAGTGCACCCACGCCACGTCGGCGAGCGCGGCCTGGCCGGCCCGCACCGACGAGCGGTCCGACTCCACCACGGTCACCGCGCCGGACTCGCCGACCTGGCCGGCCAACACCGAAGCCAGCACGCCGGCGCCGCCGTAGAGGTCCCAGGCGCAGCCGCCTGGCGGGGCCTGTGCCCACTGCTCGACCACCTCGCACAGGGTGTCGGCGAGCGCCGGGTGCGCCTGCCAGAACGCGCCGAGCGGCACCAGCCAGTCCCGCCCGGCCGCCCGGTGCCACACCGGTTCGGCGATCGCCTCGGCGCTGGCGTACACCACACCCTCGGCGTCCCGCTCGACCTGTACTTCGTCGCCGGCCGGCCAGTCCTCCTCCAGCACCGGCGGCAACATCCCCGGGGCGGCCAGCAGGCAGTCCGAGATCGGGATCACGTCGTGCTCGCGGTGCGCGCGCAGGCCGGCCTTGCCGTCCGGACCCACCGCGAGCCGCATGCGGTGCCGCCAGCCCAGCGCGCCGCCGGGCAGTTCTTCCACCTCGACGTCTAGGCTCACACCCCCGAGGCGGCGCAGTTGCTCGGCGAGCACATCGGCCTTCAGCCGGCGCTGCGCGGCCGGCGCCACATGCTGGAAGTCGCATCCGCCGCAGCCGCCCGGTCGGGCCCACACGCAGGGCGCAGCCACCCGGTCCGGTGACCCGCGCAGCACTTCGATGGCGTCGGCACGGCAGAACGACCCGTGCCGGTCCTCGGTCACCACCGCGCGCACCCGCTCACCGGGCAGGGCGTGCCGGACGAACACCACCCGGCCCTGCGCCCTGGCCACACAGTGCCCACCGTGTGCCACCGCTGCCACGTCCAGCTCCAGCACCCGGTCCAGCCAGCTGGCGGCGTCCTCGATGTCCTCGGTGTCCTTGGCCGGGGTCTCCCCCAGCGGGACGCTCAGGTCCGGCGGGCTCATCGTGGCTCGGAGGGGGACGCGTGCGCGGTCGGGCCGCTCGTGCCGGTCGGCCCGCTCGGTGCGTGCGCGGCATCGGTGCCCGGTGGGCCGGGCACCCCACCACCAGCACTGGTGGCGCCGCCGCCCGCGCCGGGCCTCCAGCCCGGGTAACCGCGCCGGACCGCGCCCGGCGCGCTCTCCGGCCGGCGCCGGTGGATAGCCCGCTGCTTCGCCCGCTCGGAGGACTCCAGCTGCCACGGCACGCTGGTCACCATCACCCCGGGCTGGAACAGCAGCCGCCCCTTGAGCCGCAACGCGCTCTGGTTGTGCAGCAACTGCTCCCACCAGCGGCCGACCACGTACTCGGGGATGAACACCGTCACCACGTCACGGGGGTTGTCGGTGCGCATCCGCTTGACGTAGTCCAACACCGGCCGGGTGATCTCCCGGTACGGCGACTCGATCACCTTCAACGGCACCGGCAGCTCACGGTCGTTCCACGCCTTGGTGAGCCTTCGGGTGTCGTTGTCGTCCACGTTCACCGTCACCGCCACGAGCTGGTCGGGTCGGGTCGCCCTGGCGTAGCCGACGGCGCGGACGGTGGCCAGGTTCAGGCCGGAGACCAGCACGATCGCGTGGTTGCGCGCCGGCAGCACCGGCAGCTCCTCGCCCAGCTTGATCTCCTCGTGCACCCGCTCGTAGTGCCGGTGGATGGCCAGCATCAGCACGTAGGCGCCACCCATCGCGGCCAGCGCGATCCAGGCCCCCTCGCTGAACTTGGTCACCAGCACCAGTACCAGCACGACGCCGGTCATGGTGAGACCGAAGCCGTTGATGGCCTGCGACCGGCGCATCCGGCGGCGGGAAGCCGGCTCGGTCTCGGTGGAGAGCAACCGGTTCCAGTGCCGCAACATCCCGGTCTGGGACAAGGTGAAGGAGACGAACACGCCGACCGTGTAGAGCGGGATGAGCCTGGTGACCTCGGCCTGGAAGCCGACTACCAGCACGACCGCGAAGCCGGCGAGGAACAGGATGCCGTTGGAGAACGCCAGCCGGTCACCTCGGGTGTGCAGCTGACGGGGCAGGTAGTGGTCCTGGGCGAGAATCGAGCCCAACACCGGGAAGCCGTTGAACGCGGTGTTCGCGGCCAGCACCAGGATCAGTGCGGTGAACACCACCACGAAGTAGAAACCCGGCCGGAAGTTGCCGAAGACCGCGTCCGCGAGCTGCGCGACCATGGTCTGCTGCTGGTAGCCGGGTGGCGCGCCGCGCAGCTGGGTAGCCGGGTCCTCCGCGACCTTGACCCCGGTCAGTCTTGCCAGGGTGATCATGCCCATGACCAGGCTGACCGCGATACCACCCAGCAGCAGCAGGGTGGTCGCGGCGTTGCGCGACTTCGGCTTCTTGAAGGCCGGCACGCCGTTGCTGATCGCCTCCACACCGGTCAGCGCGGCACAGCCCTGGGTGAACGAGCGCAGCACCAGGAAGACCAGCGCAAAGCCGGTGAGCTTGTTGCCCTCAGCCACGAGCTGGAGATTTGCGCTCGCCGCTTGGATCGGGTCGTTCAGTATCACCACCCGGGTGAGCCCCCAGATGATCATTGCCGCGACGCCGAACATGAACGCGTAGGTGGGGATGGCGAACGCGGTGCCCGACTCCCGGATGCCCCGGAGGTTGATCGCGGTCAACAACACGATGGCGGCGACCGCGAAGGAAACCTTGTGGGTAGCCACGAACGGCACGAGGGCGCCCATGTTGGCCGCCGCCGAGGAGATCGACACGGCCACGGTGAGCGTGTAGTCGACCAGCAGCGCGCTGGCCACGGTGAGCCCGGCGTAGCGCCCCAGGTTGACCGTGGCGACCTCGTAGTCGCCGCCCCCCGACGGGTAGGCGTGCACGTTCTGCCGGTAGCTGGTCACCACCGTGAGCAGCACCACGACCACGCACAGCCCGATCCACGGCGAGAACGAGTATGCGCCGATACCCGCGATGGATAGGGTGACGAAGATTTCCTCTGGCGCGTAGGCGACCGAGGACAACGCGTCGGAGGCGAACACCGGCAGCGCCAGGCGCTTGGGCAACAACGTGTCACCTAGCTTGTCGCTTCGCTGTGGGCGGCCCACCAGGATCCGCTTGAGTGCGGTGGTTACCTTCGACACGCGGGCAGCCTATGCGGACCTGCGCCGTGGCACCGGTGCTGGGCCCAGGTATTCGATGTAGCGTTCCGCCGAACGCGCACCCGAGGGGAGACTGCGTCCGTGCGAGTAGTGATCATGGGTTGTGGGCGGGTGGGCTCGTCGTTGGCCGCCGGCTTGGAGCGCCAAGGCCATGAGGTGGCTGTCATCGACAGGGACGCCAAGGCGTTCCGCCGGCTGTCCGCCGATTTCCACGGCGAGCAGGTCTGTGGCATCGGATTCCACCGCGACGTGCTGCGCCGCGCCGGTGTCGAGCAGGCGTCCGCGTTCGCCGCGGTGTCCAGCGGAGACAACTCGAACATCATCGCCGCTCGGGTGGCCAGGGAGAACTTCGGCATCGAGCGGGTGGTGGCCAGGATCTATGACGCACGCCGGGCCGAGGTCTACGAACGGCTCGGCATCCCCACCGTCGCCACGGTGCCGTGGACCACGGACCGGTTGATGCGCATGCTGCTGCCCGAAGGCGTGGCCAGCGCCTGGCGGGATCCGTCCGGCACGGTCGCGGTGCTGCCGCTGCCGGTACACGAAGGGTGGGCCGGGCGGCCGATCGCCCAGCTGGAGCAGACCACCGGCTGCCGGGTGGCGTTCATCCTGCGCTTCGGCGCGGGCGTGCTGCCAAGAGCGGACAGCGTCATCCAGGCCGAGGACACGATCTACGTGGCAGCGGTGTCCGGCACGGTGAGCGACATCACCACCGCCGCGACACGCGAACCTGAGAGGAACTGAGCTGCCATGCGGGTCGCCATCGCCGGGGCCGGAGCGGTCGGCCGTTCGATCGCAGCCGAGCTGATCGAGAACCAGCATGACGTGATGCTGATCGAGCGGGATCTCGCGGCCATCGAACCGGAGACCGTGGAACGTGCCGAGTGGGTCAACGCCGATGCCTGCGAACTCGCCTCACTGGACGAGGCCGACCTGGCGAGCTGCGACGTGGTGATCGCCGCCACCGGGGATGACAAGGTCAACCTGGTGGTCTCGCTGCTGGCCAAGATGGAGTTCGCGGTACGTCGCGTGGTGGCCAGGGTGAACGACCCGCGCAACGAGTGGTTGTTCGACGAGACCTGGGGGGTGGACGTCGCGGTGTCAACCCCTCGGATGTTGGCCGCCGTGGTGGAGGAGGCGGTCAGCGTGGGCGAACTGGTCCGGCTGATGACGCTGCGCCAGGGCCAGGCCAACCTCGTCGAGGTGACGCTGCCGGACACCACCCCGCTGGCCGGGCGCCCGGTGCGTGACCTGCGGCTGCCGGCCGACGCGGCGCTGGTGGTGATCCTGCGCGGCGGCCGGGTCATCGTGCCGCAGCCGGACGACCCGCTGGAGGGCCTCGACGAGTTGCTGTTCGTGGCCGCCGTCGACGTCGAGGAAGAGATCCGGGCCGCGCTGGATCAGCGCTGACCCCGCCGGGGCGGGGCCGGGATCATGCGGGCTGCGCGGTGAGGGTCCTGGCCCGGCGTACCGCGTAGCAGGTGCCCAGCAGGGCGAGGCCGGTCAACGCGTAGCCGACGATCCGGGCGACGGCCAGCCAACCCGGCTCGTTGGCGTTGTAGAGCCACTGCTGAGCAACGAACTTGACCGCGAACATCACCGCCCACAGCAGGGTGGCCAGCGTGTAGGCCCTGCGCAGCGCCCGGTCGGCGCGCCAGCTTTGACCGTCGCCGTTGATGCCGTGCCAGATCACCCCGGCAAGCGGCCAGCGGACCAGCACCGACACGAAGAAGACCACGGCGAGCAGCGCGCTGTACCAGATGCCGAGCAGGAAGAAGTCCCGTGCCTGGCCGGTCCGATGCGCGATGAATGCCCCGATGGCGACTCCGAAGAGGCCGGACACCGCGGGCTGCACCGGCTCCTTGCGGATCAGCCGCCACACCGCGATCAGCAGCGCGGCGCCGATCGACGCGATCAGCGCCGGTGTCAGGGTGAACAGCGAGTTGACCAGCACGAACACCACGACCGGCACCACCGAGTAGATCATCCCGGAAACGCCGCCGAGCTGCTCAAGGATCGTCTGCGTCGACTCGTCATCCTTGGCGGCGCGGATCACCTCGGTCACGCCCTCCGAGTCCCTCGGCTCGGGCTGGGGTGCCCGGGTGGGCTCGGCGTCCGCGCGCGCGTGGCGGCCCGTCACGAAGCTTGCCGCAGTTCGTAGTACGGGTTGTAGAGCACCTTGCGACCATCGCGGATTGCCATCCGGCCACGAACCTTGATCTTGCGACCAGGCTCGATACCGGGGATCCGCCGTCGACCGACCCAGATCAGCGTCACGTCGTCGGTGCCGTCGAACAACTCCGCTTCCAGCGTCGCGGCGGCGTCCTTGGGGCTGAGTTCCACAGACCGAAGCCTACCGACCACGATCACCTCTTCCCCGCAGCGGCAGTCACATGCGCGTTGCGCACCGGACTTCTCGGTATCTTTCGTCAGGTCGGCGGCGTCGAGCTCCTCGACGTCAGAGGTCAGCTTGCGCATGAATCGCTTCAGGAGACCACCATCGGTGGATCCCATACCTGCTCCAAGGGTGCCGCGGATTAGGACGGCCTACCTCTCGGCCGCCCTGCTATCACAGTAACGCGTTGCCCGCCATCCGGTAACGGTCGAGCACCATGGCTGTCATGCCTTCGTCACATACCGGCGGACCTCACCATGGTGCACCTCTCGCGGTGCTGCTGCCGGGTAGCGGCTCTGACGAGATTTTCCTGCGGACCGCTTTCCGGGCGCCGCTGCGGGCGCTCGGCATCAGCCTGTGCACCGGCGCGACCGGCTCGGTTGATGCCTACTTCAACGCTCTCGACGATGCGGCGCGGCGCAGTACTAAGTATAAGGTTCCGCTGCTGGTCGGCGGGGTGTCGCTGGGCGCGCAAGTGGCCGCCCGGTGGGCAGCCGGCCAGCTGGCTCAGCAGCGCAACCCGGTGGCGGGGCTGCTGCTCGCGATGCCCGGGTGGACCGGGGCACCGGGCGGCGCGGCGGCGGCGCTGGCCGCCTCGGCCACCGCGGCGTCGCTGCGCCGGCACGGGCTGGCCGCGACGATCGCCGACACCCGGGCCAACACACCGGCTTGGCTGGGTGACGAACTCGCCAGGGCATGGACCCGGCACGACTCGGCCGGCAAAGGCTCCCTCGCCGACTCACTCGACACGGCTGCCGGCACTGCTGGCCCCACTCGAGCCGAGCTGGCCGCGCTGCGGGTCCCGGTAGCGCTGACCGCCATGACCGACGACCCGATCCACCCGCTCGCCGTCGCCCGTGACTGGCACGCGACCCTCCCGCACTCCGCCCTGGTCACCACCACCCTGGCGGCCCTGGGCGGCGACCCCGAATCGCTGGGCCGAGCCACCGCGCTCGCCTGGCAGAAAGTCACCAGGACGGGCTCGACCCGAGAAGGCTGTTGACAACTCAGGAACGCCGGCGGCGCACTCGGGGCAGCCGGCCGTTGCTGAGGGCCGCGTCGCTGGTCAGCGCGTCGTGCAGCGAGTCCGTCGGTATGTCGCGCGCCGAGTCTCCAAGCGGCTCCGACCAGACCGGCGCAATGCCGGCCAACGGGTCGGCGGGATCGACCGAACCGACCGGCTGGACCGCGGCCAGCTCGCCGGTGTGCTCGGCGACACCGCCGAGGCCGGCCCAGCCCACCGGCTCCGGGGGACGCCATGGCGTGGGCTCCCGGGGGGTCGCCGGGGGCGGCGACATGGGCAGCGCGGCCGGCACCGGCGGCCCGATCGGCCCGGTGGGGTACGGGTCCGGCCAGAACGACGGCGCCTCGCTGAGCTGCGCCCAGGCGGGTTGATGTTCGACAGCGGCCGCGCTGACCACCGGACTGGCCGAGGACCAGGTCGACTCAGCGGACAGCCGGGGAAGCCCTTGAGTGTCCCAGTCCTCCACGGCGGGCACTGGCGGCAAAGCGTCCGAGGCGTGGCCCGACGGCGGACCAGGAATACGCGGCGGCACCGAGCGCAACTCGTAGCGGCGGAAACCGATCGAACGGATCGGCGGGTTCGGCCCGCCGAACGGTGTGCCGTGCGGCGCCGAGGAGTCGGCCCACGGGTCGTCGGGCTCGGTCCAGCGGTCCGCCGATGCGGCGGGCGGGTATGCCCCCGGCGGGCGTCCCGGCTCCGAGGGCGGTAGCGGCACGGAGCGTGGCGGCGGCGCGTGCGGCCCTGATCGTTCCCGGTACCGGCTCGGCTCCCGGGTGACCGGCGGGTCGGCGAACCCGTCGTCGCCCGGATAGATCTCCGCCCGGTAAGAGTCGTCCCGGTAGGTCGCTTCCTGGTAAGCGCCCTCCGGATAAGAGTGGTCTGAATAGGTCGCTTCCTGGTAGGCCGGGCCCTGGTAGGGGTCGTCCTGGAACTCATCCGGCTCGTCGTCGGTGTCCGCCGGAGCAATGGTGACCATGGCGTTCGTGGCGGGCCGCTGGGCGGAGTGCTGGCGCGCCTGGTCGACCTGCTCCTCGAGGTGCTCGGGCAACCGCAGTGGCAGCACGGTTTTCACCGGCAACGGCTCCGCCCCCCGGGTGACCACCGTGCCGCGCATCATGGTGCGCAACGTGCTGGCCAGCTCCGCGGCACTGTCCGCCGGACCGGTGGCGACGCCGTAGAGCATCCAGCGCGGCCCGTCGACACCGATGAACCGGGACAGCGCGCCGTTGGAACCGGCCTGCACCTCACGGCCCCACTCGGCCCACTCGGACCGGACTCGGGCGCCGTCCGCGCTGAGCGACGTGGCGATCTCCTCGGCCAGCTCCCGCCACAGCGGGCTGGTGCGGGGCGCGGCGAGGGCGCTCAGGCTCACCCGGCCGGACGGCACCAGGACGTGCACCGCCCGCAGCAGCTCGGCCGGCCCGTCCTCAACCTGTAGCTGGGCCCGCTCGGGCATCGGCACCCGCAACGAGCCGAACTCGAGGGCGCCCTCCTCCCTCGGAGCGGCCGGATCGTCCGCGTCGTACGGCCCGGAATCCGCCTCCGGGCCGTACGAAGACACCGGGTACTCGTCCGGGTCCTCGGGTACGCGTTCGGACACCTAGCCCTCACCGCCGACACCGAGCGAGGTCGAACCGTCGTGGCGCAACCCCGTGGAGCCGTAGCCACCGTTGCCACGGGCCGACTCGGGCAGCCGCGCCACCTCGTCGAACCGCACCCGTTCCACCCGCTGCACAACCAGCTGGGCGATCCGGTCACCTCTGTGCAACCGGACCGGCTCACGCGGGTCGAGGTTGACAAGGCAGACCTTGATCTCCCCCCGATATCCGGCATCGACGGTGCCGGGCGCATTGACGATGGACAGACCTGCACGGGCCGCGAGGCCGGAGCGGGGGTGCACGAAAGCGGCGTAGCCCTCCGGGAGCGCGATGGCCACGCCGGTCCCAACGGTCGCCCGCTCGCCGGGCCCGAGCTGAACGTCGGACGCCGTCACCAGATCGGCGCCCGCATCACCGGGATGGGCGTACCCAGGAACAGGCACACCGGGATCGAGCCGCACCATCAGCACTCGCACACCGTCGCCGTCCGCCACGGAGGCTGAGATTACCCTGGGGATTGTGACCGCCCGTCCTCGCTCATCAGCAGCTGCGCCCTCCGACACCGTGCGGTTCGACGAGCGGTTGTCGGTGCCGCTGTGGTGGGCAGTACCGGGCCTGATTGTCATCGGGCTCATCGTTCTCGACGTAGTGCTCGGTCACCCGACGTGGCCGGCCTGGATACCGGCTGTGCTGCTGGTGCCCCTGTTGGTCCTCGCGATGGCCCGGTCGGGGCGGTCCAGGGTCACGTTGAGCGAGGACCGGCACGGTCAGCGTGTGCTGCGGGTCGGCCCCGCGCGACTGCCCGAACGGTTCATCGTGGGGGTAGCCGTGGTGCCGGCGAAGGACAAGCAACCAGTGCTCGGCCCCGAGCTGGATCCCACCGCGTTCCTGCTGCACCGACCCTGGATCAAGCCGATGGTGAAGGTGACCCTCGACGACCCGGACGACCCGACCCCGTACTGGCTGTTCAGTGTGCGCCGCCCGGAGGCCCTGGTGAGCTGCCTCCGCGCGGCGCACGAACGTGGTCGGTGACCTGGCCGCCGCCCTCGGCCTTCCCGATCAAGCCCAACGATCAGGCGCAGTCCCGGCAGATCGGTTGACCGTTGTGGTGCGCCGCCAGCCTGCTGCGGTGAATGACGAGGAAACAGCTCGAACAGGTGAACTCGTCCGCCTGTTTGGGCAGTACCTTCACCGTCAGCTCTTCGCCGGACAGGTCGGCACCGGGCAGCTCGAAACTCTCCGCGGTATCCGACTCGTCCACGTCAACCACCGCCGACTGTGCTTCGTTCCGGCGAGCCTTGAGCTCCTCCAGGGAGTCCTCGGCCATCTCGTCGGTTTCGCTCCGGCGTGGTGCGTCGTAGTCGGTCGCCATTGCTCCCATCCTCAACAACTTCTTTCTGTGTCGTGCCGCAGCACAACGTCCCGGCATTGCTATTTGTGCCCGGCATCGGAGTGACGCGTGTCTCACCCGGTAGCGGTTCACGATTCCTCGGCGCCGTCCCCGACGTGCATGGCGCCGCCAGCCGCAGAGGGTAGCTCAGCACCGGCGTAACCAGCGCCTCGATTGCAGCGCGTCGCGCAACCTACCCAACACCGAACATTAAGGTGCTTGCTGTGACTGCGACTCCTCATGTCCAAGCGGGCGTGGCGGCGGATCCGGGCCGGGTGGGCCGCTGGTTGGCCCACCAGCTCGCCGACCCCGGGTGGCGGGACTGCGGCGTGACCAGCATCGGCCAAGGCCGCTCCAACCTGACCTTCCGGGTGAGCAGTGCGGCCGGCTCGGTGGTGCTGCGCCGGCCGCCCATGGGCTCGGTGGCGGCCACCGCCCACGACATGGGTCGGGAGCGGCGGGTGCTCACCGCGCTCGCCGGCACGGCGGTGCCGGTGCCCTCGGTGTTGGCCGCGGCGCCGGGCGGTGAGCCGGTGGACGCGCCCTGCTATGTGATGGAGCTGGTCGACGGCGTGGTCCCGTTCGGCGTGCTGCCGGCCGGCTGGGCGGACCCCGGCGCGCGGCGGCGGGCCGGCGAGGCACTGGTCGACGTGCTGGTGGCGCTGCACCGGGTGGACCCGGCGCCCGTCGGACTCGCCGACTTCGGCCGCCCGGACGGCTTCCTGGCCCGCCAGCTGCGCCGCTGGAGCACGCAGTGGGACACCTGGTGCCCGGGCAGCGGCACCGATGCGGCCACCGCCGCCGAGCTCACCGCGCTGGCCGGTGAGCTGGCGCGGCGACTGCCCGAGACGCAGCGGTCGACGATCGTGCACGGCGACTACCGGTTGGACAACCTGATCTACGACGAGCGGGAGCCCGGCACCGTCCGCGCGGTGCTGGACTGGGAGATGTCCACCCTCGGCGATCCGATGGCCGACCTCGGGCTGCTGATGGTGTACTGGAGCCGCGCCGACGACCCGCCGGTGTGGCGCGACGCGCCGCGGCGGCACAACCTCACCCGGGAACCCGGCTTCCCGACCCGGCTCCAGCTGGCCGAACGCTACGCCGAGGGCACCGGGCTCGCGCTGCACCCGCTGCCCTGGTACGCCGCGTTCGGCGCCTTCAAGCTTGCCGTGGTGGTCGCCGGCATCCTGTCCAGGGTCGCCGACGGCGCGGTGCCCGCCGAGTTCGCCGTCGGCATGTCCGACGGCGTGCCGGCACTGGTCGCCCTCGGCCGGCACGTGTTACGGGCGGGGCTGGCTGGATGACCTTCCGCACCGGCATACCGGGGCGCGCCTACCGGCGACGCAGCTCCCGGCCGGCACTGGTACTGGTGAGCCTGCTCGCGGTGATCGTCGCGGTCACCTGGGTCATGGTGTTCAGCCACGCCTCCGAGACCACCTCCGGCGCCGCGTGCCCGGCACCGACCGGCCCCGAGGCGAACATCGGCGAGGCCGTGCCGGCGAACGCGCTGGACCAGGTCGCTCCCGCGCCGCCGTCGATGGTGCGGATCCGGGTCCTCAACGGCAGCGGCCAGCGAGGTCAGGCGAACCTGGTGGCCAGCCAGCTCGGCGAGCTGGGCTTCACCGAGGCGGCCGACCCCGTCAACGACCCGCTGTACCCGCAGGGCAACCTGTCCTGCCGGGGCGACATCCGCTACGGGCCGCGCGGCATGGCCGCCGCACGCACCGTGAGCCTGGTGCTGCCCTGCGTGCAGCTGGTCAAGGACAACCGCGCGGACGACACGGTGGACGTGGCGGTCGGCACGCTGTTCGGCGATGTGCGCCCTTCCAAGGCGGCCAAGGATGCGCTCGACCAGCTCGGCGGACCGGGCAGCCAGGCCGATGCGGGTGACAGCGGCACGCCGCCGGCTCCCACGGTGGACCCGGAGCTGCTCAGCAAGGCCCGCGCGGTGGCCTGCTGAGCCGCCCGGCGCTCACACCTTGTCGGCACCAAGCTCGCCGAGCGTGTCCGCGAGCTGGTCGATGACGCCCGGTGCGCCCGCCAGGATCGGCCGGCCGAGCCCGGGGTTCGAATCCGGGTCACGCACCACCGCGCCCGCCTCGCCGGCAATCAGCGCGCCGGCCGCCCAGTCCCAGTGGTTGATCGCATGCTCGTAGTAGCCGTCGCACCACCCCGCGGCGACCGCGCACAGGTCCAGCGCGGCCGAGCCGAAGCGCCGGATGTCGCGAACCCGGGGCAGCAGCGCACCGGCCAGCGCACCCTGGCGGGCGCGGCGCTCGGACTGGTAGCTGAACCCGGTGGCGATCAGGGCCAGCTCGAGACGGTCGCGGTCCGAGACGCGCAGCCCGACGCCGTCCAGGGTCGCCCCGCCGCCGGCCGAGGCGCTCCACACCCGGCCGGAGGCCGGCTCGACGACCGCGCCGGCCAGCGCCTTGCCGTCGCCGATCACCGCGACGGACACCGCGTACCAAGGAATGCCGTACAGATAGTTGACGGTCCCGTCGATCGGGTCGACCACCCAGCACAAGGTGCCCGGTGGCACCGCCGCCTCGCCGGTGGACAGCCCGCCCTCCTCACCGAGCACCGCGTCGTCCGGGCGCAACTGGGCCAGTCTGCGGCGCAGCAACGCCTCGGTGGCCGTGTCCGCCTCGGTCACCACGTCGGTGCTGGAAGACTTGGTGCGCACCTGGTCACCGGCGTGGGCCCGCATGCCGGCGGCGACCTCGGCCGCGTCTTTTGCCACCTGTGTCGCCACTGCTCGCAACCGCTCGGGGTGATCGTCGTCCATGGGCCCATTCGAGCACACTCCCGCCGCGCGCCGGAGGTGATCGGGCCGAAGAAATCTGGCCACCGGGCGCCCGGAGATCGGCGCTTTCGAGACAGACACAAACGTGCTGGAGCCCGAGCACAGCACGAGGCACCACTGGCTCGTTACAATGTCGGAGTACTCGCGCCGGGCACCCCGGTCAGTCGGCCGATCCCACCTCGGCGGGTACCCACAGAGCTGAGGGCAGCCGGCCAGTTCGGAATGTCTCTCGCCAAGTCGAATACGTCGCGAAAGGGCCCCTGTGGCAGCCGTAGAACCCGCAACCAAACCGGACACGCCCGTCGACGGCACGGCGGCTCCCGCGCGGCGCACGCGCCGCGCCGCGACCCCGACGGCGACCCGGTCCCGCGGCGCGACCAAGACCGCCAGCAAGACGGCCAAGGCCAAGCCGGGCGAAACCGCCGAGAACGGCGCCGAGGGGGCGGCCGACCTTGTCGAGGGCGAGGACCTCGACCTGGAAGCCAGTCCGGACGTCGAAGACCTGGTCGACGACGTCGACGTTGCGCTGGACGTCGAGACCGAGGACACCGCCGAGGAAGCCGAGGAGGACGCCGAGGAGGAGTCCGCGCCGGAAGGCATGGCGGTTGTCGCGGAGGAGGACGAGGAGCCCGCCCCGGCGAAGACCACCCCGGCCAACACGCGCAAAACGGGTGACTTCGTCTGGGACGAGGAGGAGTCCGAGGCGCTGCGGCAGGCGCGCAAGGACGCCGAGCTCACCGCCTCCGCGGACTCGGTACGCGCCTACCTCAAGCAGATCGGCAAGGTCGCGCTGCTGAACGCGGAGGAGGAGGTCGAGCTCGCCAAGCGGATCGAGGCCGGCCTCTACGCCACCGAGCGGCTGCGCAAGACCTCGGAGGACAAGAGCGCCTCCCAGATGAACCGGGACCTGCGCTGGATCGTCCGCGACGGCGAGCGCGCCAAGAACCACCTGCTCGAGGCCAACCTGCGGCTGGTGGTCTCGCTCGCCAAGCGCTACACCGGCCGGGGCATGGCTTTCCTGGATCTGATCCAGGAAGGCAACCTGGGCCTGATCCGCGCGGTCGAGAAGTTCGACTACACAAAGGGCTACAAGTTCTCCACCTATGCGACGTGGTGGATCCGTCAGGCCATCACCCGTGCCATGGCCGACCAGGCCCGGACCATTCGCATTCCGGTGCACATGGTCGAGGTCATCAACAAGCTGGGCCGTATCCAGCGCGAGCTGTTGCAGGATCTTGGTCGTGAGCCCTCTCCTGAAGAGCTCGCGAAGGAAATGGACATCACCCCGGAGAAAGTGCTGGAAATCCAGCAGTACGCCCGGGAACCCATCTCGCTGGACCAGACGATCGGCGACGAGGGCGACAGCCAGCTCGGCGACTTCATCGAGGACAGCGAAGCGGTAGTGGCTGTGGATGCCGTGTCGTTCACGCTGCTGCAGGACCAGCTGCAGTCGGTGCTGGCCACCCTGTCCGAGCGCGAGGCCGGTGTGGTCCGGCTGCGCTTCGGGCTCACCGACGGCCAGCCGCGCACCCTGGACGAGATCGGCCAGGTGTACGGGGTGACCCGGGAGCGCATCCGGCAGATCGAGTCCAAGACGATGTCCAAGCTGCGCCACCCGTCCCGCTCGCAGGTGTTGCGCGACTACCTCGACTGAGGATCCGGTCAGCATCCCGCGCGCGTCCCGCTGCCGGGCCGTGCCTGGTAACGGTCGCGTCGTCGATACCGATCTCCGGGTACCTGATGCCTGCGTGAACGGAGGAGCCGATGTCCGGTCTGGAGGCCCCGTCCCTCACCGCCACCCGTCCCTTCAGCGTGACCGAGCGGTGCGACCGCTGCGGCGCGAGGGCGCGGGTCCGCGCGGTGCTGTCCAGTGGTGGCGAGCTGCTGTTCTGCGGCCACCATGCGCGCGCACACGAGGGCCAGCTGCGCCAGCTCGCGGTGGTGTTGCAGTCGGTTGGCTGAGGCCCTCCGCCGCGCCGGCCCCGGACACGCGCGGCGTCCTGACCGGTTTTGCGCGAACCGGCACGCGCGAAAAACAGGTTTCGGGTAAACCACCTAGCGGAACCAACCCGGCACGCCCGGTTACCGCGATTGCCGGATTGCCTGTTCACCGGCCTACGACTCATCATCAGTGTGTAGTCAGATGAACGCTCGCAGTGTTTCTGGCAGGAAACATGACCGTGACGGATGTCGCGTCACGGGCCGGAATACGTGCGGGGGGCTCGAACGTCTGGAAGAGTGAGGTTACCGCGGCTGACGCGGTGACGTCCCGCACGAGGGCACCGGGTGGATCCGGTGTTGGAGACGGAGGAGGCAGCTATGCCAGGAACACTTGTCCGGCCCGAGCTCACCGCCACCGACCGCTGCGACCGCTGCGGAGCCGCGGCAAAGGTACGCGCGGTGCTGCCATCCGGCGGCGAACTTCTCTTCTGTGGCCACCACGCACGCGCCCACGAGGCAAAGCTGCGCGAGATGTCGGTCGACATGCAGTCGGGCGCCTAGCCGCCCGTAAGCAGACAAAACAAACGGGGCGTGGCACCGCGACAGGTGCACGCCCCGTTTGTCGTTCCAGCGGCCGCTCAGCGCCAGGTACGCAGCGTGGCGATGCGCTCCTCCAACTGCTCCACCGATGCCATCGCGGTCGGTGGGCCGCCGCAGGAGCGGCGCAGCTCGCCGTGGATCACCCCGTGCGGCTTGTTGGTGCGGTGGTGTCGCAGCGCCACCAGTGTGTTGAGCTCCTTGCGCAGCGCCGCCAGCCGCTGGTGCATGGACACCGGCCGCTCGGTCACCGGGGGCGCGGCCGGGGCCACCGTCCCGGGGGCCGCCGAGGCGGCCGGCGCCCGGTCACCGAGCTGCTGGTGCTGGCGCTGCCGCAGCAGCGCACGGACCTGGTCGGGTTCCAGTAGCCCGGGTAGGCCGAGGTAGTCCTGCTCGTCCTCGGAGCCGGCGAACGTGGCGGTGCCGAACGACGCGCCGTCGTAGATGACCTGGTCCAGCTCGGCGTCCGCGCCGAGCGAGGTGAAGGACTTCTCCTCCTCCCCCGGTTCGTCCCGCTGGGCCCGCGCGGCGGCCAGCAGCTCGTCGTCCCAGGTCTCCTTGGGCCGGTCCGGCTTGCCGAGCACGTGGTCGCGCTGCCGCTCCAGCCCGGCCGCCAGCTCAAGCAGCGCGGGCACACTGGGCAGGAACACGCTCGCGGTCTCCCCCTTGCGCCTGGCACGGACGAACCGCCCGACGGCCTGGGCGAAGAACAGCGGGGTGGAGGCGCTGGTGGCGTACACGCCCACCGCGAGGCGCGGCACGTCCACCCCTTCGGAGACCATCCGCACCGCGACCAGCCAACGCTCGTTCGACGCGCCGAACGAGCCGATCCGGGCCGACGCGCCGGCCTCGTCGGACAGCACCAGCACCGGAGGGGCTCCGGTCAGCCGGGTGAGCAGCGCCGCGTAGGCCCGCGCCGTGGTCTGGTCGGTGGCGATCAGCAGCCCGCCCGCATCCGGCATGCCGCTGGAGCGCAGCTGGGACAGCCGGGTGTCGGCGGCGGCCAGCACCGAGGAAATCCACTCCCCCGCCGGGTCGAGCGCGGTGCGCCAGGCCCGCGCGGTCTGTTCGGCGGTCAGCGGCTCGCCCAGCCGGGCGGTGAACTCCTCCCCCGCACTGGTCCGCCAGCTGGCCTGCCCGGAGTAGGCCAGAAACACCACCGGACGGACCACCCCGTCGCGCAGCGCGTCGGCGTAGCCGTAGGAGTGGTCTGCCTTGCTGTGCGGTACCCCCTCCCCGTCCGGCTCATAGGTCACGAAGGGAATGGGGTTGTCGTCCGAGCGGAACGGCGTCCCGGTGAGCGCCAGGCGCCGCACGGCCGGTTCGAACGCCTCCCGGACCGCGTCACCCCAGGACTTGGCATCCCCGGCGTGGTGCACCTCGTCCAGGATCACCAGGGTGCGCCGTCCTTCGGTACGGGCCCGGTGCAGCACCGGGTGGGCCGCCACCTGCGCGTAGGTCAGCACCGCGCCGTGGTAGGCCGAGGAGGTGGCCCCGCTGGTGTTGCGGAACTCCGGGTCCAGCGCGATGCCGAGCACACCGGCCGCCTCCGCCCACTGGTACTTGAGGTGTTCGGTCGGGGTGACCACGGTCAGCGCCGCCACGGTGCGGTCGGCCATCAGCTCCGCCGCGACGCGCAGCCCGAAGGTGGTCTTGCCCGCGCCAGGGGTCGCGGCGGCCAGGAAGTCCCTCGGCCGCGCGGCCAGGTAGCGGGCCAACGCCCGGCGCTGCCAGTTCCGCAGGCCAGGGGTGCTCGGCTGGGTGTCTGAGGTCGCCTCGGACACACGACTCCTCTCTGCTGCCGTGCCCTCATCGGGCACCGAAGCGTCAGGACACGGCCGCACTGCCGCGTCGTCAGGGCATTGACGAACAGGCCCTCGCTGGAGAGTCGAGGCGGGAGAGGCACACCTGGGGAGCGCGAGGACCGAGGAGAGTTTAGGGCCCTATGCCGCCCAGCTTGCGCACACCCGCTGTCCGCGCGGGTCGCCCCGCTCACGGCGCGTCGTGCCCCATTCGGTCGAGTATCACCGCACCGTGCCGCACACTGAGAAGTGTCATGAGAAACCAGTCCAGCGGCGCGAGCGACGACGGGGCACCGACCATCGCGGGCTCGCCGGTCCGCAAGCTGACCCTGCGCACGCTGTCAAAGGCGTGGGACGACGGCATCTTCGCGATGGCCGCCCAGGCGGCCTACTGGGAGACATTGTCGCTGCCGCCGCTGTTGCTCGGGCTGCTCGGCAGCATGGGCTATGTGGCGGGCTGGTTCGGGCCGCAGAGCCTCGTGTCGGTGCAGCACGGCATCGTCGGGCTGGCCAACAGCGTGTTCAACCACGAGGTGGTCAGCCAGTTCATCGAGCCGACCGTCGCGGACATCCTGAGCAAGGGCCGGGCGGACATCATCTCAATAGGCTTCCCGATCGCGCTGATCGCCGGTTCGTCGGCGATGTCCTCGCTGGTCGACTCGATCACCTTCGCGCACGAGCAGTACAGCGTGCGCCACCCGGCATGGCAGCGGGTTTTCGCGCTGCTCATCTACCTGGTCGCGCTGGTCCTCGCGGTGTTCACCCTGCCGCTGCTCGCGCTCGGGCCCACGCTGCTGAGCCACGTGCTGCCCGACTCGTGGGCGCCCCCGGTACTGAATATGATCAACATCTTCTACTACCCAGCGGTGATCGTGGTGATCGTGCTGGGTCTGACCACGCTGTACAAGGTCTCGCTGCCGCGCAGCCTGCCCTGGTACCGGCTGCTGCCGGGCGCGGTGCTGGCCATGTTGGTGTTCATGGTCTCGGCGACCGGCCTGCGCATCTACATCGCCAGCATCACCCATACCGGCTACACCTACGGCGCACTCGCCACACCCATCGCGATGTTGCTGTTCGCGTTCCTGATCGGCTTCGCGGTAGTGCTCGGCGCCCAGCTCAACAACGCCATCCAGGAGTACTACCCGGTGCGGCCGGAGCACCGCACACACCGGGTCCAGCGGTTGCTCGGCGTGCACAGGGCGCGGGAGAAGCTGGGCATGGACATGGCGGACGCACCGGCCCCCGAGCCGGAGAAGCAACCCGCCGCCAGGGACGAGCCGGCGGCCTCCCCCAAGGTCAGCTACTCGCCGCCACCGGGCAGCGACTCGTAGACCTTCTTGCAGTCCGGGCAGACCGGCGAACCCGGCTTGGGCGAGCGGGTCACCGGGAAGGTCTCCCCGCACAGCGCCACGACGTGGCTTCCCAGGACCGCGCTCTCCGCGATCTTGTTCTTGCGCACGTAGTGGAACATCTTCGGGTCGTCGTCACCCGTAGAGTCGGTGCCTTCCGGGCGGGTGTCAACATCAGGCAGCGTCTGGGTCGAAGTGCTCACCCGCCCATGATGCCGTGTGCGCCCCGGTCACCGCCAGGAGGACACCTTGCACGACGCCCTGCGGATCGCCCCGGAAGTGGCCGACGCGCTCGCCGAGGGCCGTCCGGTGGTCGCGCTGGAAAGCACGCTGCTGGCGCACGGCCTGCCCGCTCCGGACAACCGGGCGGTGGCCGGCGAGCTGGAGGAGCTGGTCAGGGCCGGTGGAGCGGTGCCGGCCACCATGGCGGTGCTGGACGGCACGGCGCGGATCGGGCTGGAGCCGAGCCAGCTGGACCGGGTCTGCGCGGGCGGCCTTGCCAAGTTGTCCCGCCGCGACCTCGGGCCCGCGATGGCGCGGCTGACCGACGGCGCCACCACGGTGGCCGCCACCTGTGCCCTCGCCGGGCTGGCCGGTATCGCGGTGTTCGGCACCGGCGGGCTTGGCGGCGTGCACCGCGAGGTGTGGCGCAGCTGGGACATCTCGGCCGACCTGGCCGTGCTGGCCGACACGCCGGTGCTGGTGGTCTGCTCGGGGGTGAAGTCCGTGCTGGACGTACCGGCCACCCTCGAGCAGCTGGAGACGCTCTCGGTACCGGTGCTGAGCTACCGCACCGACCAGTTCCCCGGCTTCTACCTGCGCGACTCCGGGCTGCCCTGCGGCTGGCGGGTGGACGAGCCGGAACAGGTCGCCGAGGTGGTCGCCGCGCACCGGGCGCTGGGCGCGGCCTCGGGAATGGTGTTGGCCAATCCGGTACCGCCGGTCGCCGAGCTGGACCGCGAACTGCACGACCGGGTGCTCGCCGACGGTCTCACCTTGGTCGAGGAGCGTGGTGTGCACGGTGGCGAGGTGACGCCGGTGCTGCTGGACCACTTCCACACCGCGACCGACGGCGCCAGCCTGGCCTGCAACATCGCGCTGGTGCGGGCGAACGTCGAGCTGGCCGCGAGCATCGCGGGAGCACTGTGCGCCGTGGCGACGTGAGCCGCCGCCACGGTCCCCTGCTCAGGAGTCGATGATCCGGTGCTCCCCCGACTCCAGCTGCGGATGTTCGGACTCACCCCGGAAGCGGCGGAACACGCTCGCCTTGCGGGGCAGCCGGTCGTTGGCGATCAGCACAGCGCACCACGGCAGCGGGATCGAGGCAATGATCAGGCTCGCGGCCAGCCACGGCGTCTGGTAGAAGACGGCCGCGAGCACCAGGCAGGGCACCCGCAGTGACATCATGATCGAGTACCGGCGCTTGCGAGTGGCGAACTCTTCCTCGTAGGAGCGCGCCGCATCGGTGATCAGGACCGGCGTCTCGTCCGGGTCCGGGTACTTCATGGCGCCACCTCACCGGTGATTTCTTGTGCGTGCAATCGTTGCACCTGTGGGCGCCCCCCGCAGTATCAGCGGGAACCGGCCCGCCCGGCTCAGGCCTTTGCCGCCTTGGCCGCGGCCTTGACCTGTTGCTTGTACTGCCGCACCTGGCCGAGGCTCGTTCCATCGGTCACATCCGCGACCGAACGGTGCGAGCCTTTCTCACCGTACGCCCCGGCGGCCTCCCGCCACCCCGCTGGCCGGATCCCGCGCTGCTTGCCAAGCAGGGCCAGGAAAATCCTGGCCTTCTGCTCGCCGAAGCCGGGCAGGGCGTTGAGCCGGCGCAGCACCTCGGCGCCGTCCGGCTCGCCCGCGGTCCAGATCGCCGCGACATCGCCGTCGTAGGTGTCGACCAGGTAGCGGGCCAGCGTCTGCAGCCGCTTGGCCATGGCACTGGGGAACCGGTGTACGGCCGGGCGCTGCGCGACCAGCGCGGCGAACTGCTCCGGGTCGTGCTCGGCTACCTGCCGGACGTCCAGCACGCCCATCCGGTCCGCGAGGTCCTTCGGACCCCGGAACGCCTTCTCCATCGGAATCTGCTGGTCGAGCAGCATGCCGAACAGCAACGCCAGCGAGCTGCTGGACAGCAGCGCATCGGCCTCGGGGTCCTGGGCAAGACACAGCGTCGCCATAGCCCCAGCATCCCACGCCCGCGTCGGTCGGCGAGCCACCCGCCGGTGCTGCCTAGGATCGCGGGATGATCCCCCGGTTGACGCCCGACCTGTGCGCCGGTCTGCGTGCGGCGTTCCAGGACGTGGGCTACGACGTGGAGGGCGTGCCCGCGCTGCTGGGTGCGGCCGCGCACGCGGCCCTGTCCAGGGACGAGCCGGTGCCGGCCCGGTTGGCCAGCGCGGACGCGGGGCCGCTCGGCACCCTGGTACGGCTGTTCCTGCTCGGCGACACGGAGCCGGAGGAGGCCCTCAGCCGGGCGCTGGGACCCGTCCCGGTGGCTGACGCGGTGCGCGCGGGCCTGCTGCGCCCCGCCGACAGTCCGGACAACGGCCTGGTCGCCGCGCTGGACGTGCGGCCGTACGGGGACGACACGGAGTCCTGGTGGGTGGTCTCCGACTCCGAGCGGATGGACGGGCAACGCCGGTCGCTGAGCACCGACCACGTGCTCGGCATCGGCCAGGCCGCGCTCAGCCTGGCTTCGGCCAGCGTCCGCCGACCGGTCGGGCGGTTGCTCGATCTGGGCACCGGCTGCGGCGTTCAGGCGCTGCACGCTTCGCGGCACGCCCAGCGGGTGGTCGCCACCGACGTGAACCCGCGTGCTCTCGCGCTCGCCTCGGCGACGTTCCAGCTCAGCCAGGTCGAGGTGGACCAGCGGCTCGGCTCCTGGGTGCAGCCGGTGGCCGGCGAGCGGTTCGACCAGATCGTCAGCAACCCGCCGTTCGTGGTCGGGCCGGCCCGGGTCAGACACACCTACCGCGACTCGGGACTGGCCGGTGACGAGGTGGCCGCGCGGCTGGTCGGAGCGCTGCCCGGGCTACTCGCCGAGGATGGGGTGGCCCAGCTGCTCGCCTGTTGGCTGCACGTTCGCGGGCAGGACTGGCCGGACCGGGTGGCCGGCTGGCTGCCCGACGCCGGGGTGGACGCCTGGTTCGTGCAGCGCGAGGTGGCCGATCCGGCCCGCTACGTCGCTACCTGGCTGCGCGACTCCGGCATCGACCCGGCATCTCCGGCCGGCCAGCTCGAGGCGCGGGACTGGCTGGCCTGGTTCGACGCACAGCAGGTGGAAGCAGTGGGCTTGGGCTTCGTGACCCTGCGCCGGACCGGTGCTACGGACGCCAGCGACTCGCTGGTGCTCTGCGAGGACCTGCACGAGCCGGTAATCGGCCCGCTCGGCCAAGAGACCGAGGGATGGCTGGACCGGGTGGCCTGGTTGCGCGGCCACCGCGACGACGCCGCGTTGCTGGGCGCCACGCTGCGCACCTCGCCCTCGGTCGTGCTGCGGGAGGTCCGAACCATCAGCGAGTCCGGCTGGCAGACCATGTCGCGGAGAGTCCGCCGGGTGGACGGCCCGGGGTGGAGCCACGAGCTGGACGAGCCGGCCGCCGCGCTGCTGGCCGGCTGCCAGGGTGTGCTGCCGCTCGGCGACCTGCTCGCCCTGCTCGCGGTGGCGCACGCCCTGCCGACCGACGAACTGGCGGCGGCTAGCCTGCCCGCCATCCGGGAGCTGATCCGGCACGGGCTGCTACTGCCCGCCGAGTTGCTTGCCGACCCGGCCGGGCCGCCAGCCGGTACAGCCGGGCCGGTGGCGCCCGGTGTGGTCACCGAGCGGCACGGATGAGGGCGGTCGCGGCCAGGGTGACCAGCGCGGCGGTTCGGGTGCACGGCGAGGTCGTCGGCCGGATCGAAGAGCCGGGGCTGTTGGTGCTGCTCGGCGTGCACCGCCGCGACGGCCCGGCGCAGGCCGAGACGGTGGCCCGCAAGCTGCACGAGCTGCGGCTGCTGCGCGGCGAGCAGTCCTGCGCCGGCTCCGGGGCACCGCTGCTGGTGGTCAGCCAGTTCACCCTCTACGGCGACACCCGCAAGGGCCGCCGCCCTTCCTGGTCAGCCGCCGCCCCGCCCGAGAAGGCCGAGCCCCTCGTCGACCTGGTCACCCAGCTACTCCGGGACCGAGGCGCCCGAGTAGCCACCGGCCGCTTCGGCGCCGAGATGGCCGTGGAGTCGACCAACGACGGCCCCTTCACCGTCCTCGTCGAAGCCGAACCCCCACCCGCCTAGTACTGCAGGGCCGGTAAGGCGAGTCGCCCCCGCGAGGCTCCGGAGGAGTTCCGGCGAAGGCCGGCGCTGTGAATGTCGGCAACCAGGGCGCCGAACCCCTGGTGGCGGCACCCCAGGGTGAACACAAGCGCGCTCTTTCGGCCGAAGGCGAACTTGCGGAGGCGGGCCCGAAGGGTCCCCGATCGGAAGTTCTCGCGCGAGAACAGGCCCTGTAGTACTAGAACGCTCGCAGGTAGTCGCGGGTGACCCGGTTCTGCACCCGCCGGGCGACCGGGGCACCCAACCGGGA
>DASYBQ010000040.1:0-17388 GCA_036500625.1 Pseudonocardia sp.
CCCCCCCCCCCAACACTCACGGCTTGTTCCGTGCGCGCGGAATGGGTACGTCCACAGGAGACTGAACCGACGCTCGCCGGGGTATCCGGTGCCGCTCACACACCGCCGGTCTCACCGGAGAAGAGGGGTTCCCATGCTTGCCATCGTCGCCGCCGTGTTGTTCCTCATCGCACTGATCGTCCAGCTCGCCAGCCTGTCCCTTGGCGTGCTCACCGCCGACGTACTCATTACCGCCGGCCTGCTCTGTGTAGCGCTGCACCTGGCCGGTGTCGGAGGCGGCATCCGGCGCGGACGGTTGTAGGACCCGGTTGCAAGTGCTCGCTACCGTCGCGCCCGAACGGCGGTGGCCAGGTTCTCCAGGAGCACGCTCGTGGTGTCCCAGGAGAGGCAGGCGTCGGTGATGCTCTGGCCTCGGGTCAGCTGGTCGCGGTGGCCAAGGGTGAGCTGCTGGTTCCCCTCCACCAGGAAGCTTTCCAACATCAGGCCCATGATGCCGCGCTCGCCGGCGGCGATCCGCCCGGTGAGTTCGGCGACCACTTCGGCCTGGCGCAGTTGGCTCTTGCCGCTGTTGCCGTGGCTCGCGTCGATGATCACTCGCTCGGCGAGCCCCACGGCATGCAGCCGGGCCAGCGCCGCTGTGACGTCGGCGGCCGCGTAGTTCGGGCCGGCCGAGCCGCCGCGCAGGATGACGTGGCAGTCCGGGTTGCCGGTGGTGCTGATCAGCGCGGCCAGCCCGTCGGCGTTGATGCCGGGGAACACGTGCTCGGCGGCCGCCGCGCGCACCCCGTCCACCGCGACCTGCACGTCGCCGTCCATCGCGTTCTTGATGCCGACCGGCATGGAAAGCGCGCTGCACAGCTGGCGGTGCACCTGGCTGGCGGCGGTGCGCGCGCCGATCGCGCCCCAGGAGACCGTGTCGGCAAGGAACTGCGGAATGATCGGGTCCAGGAACTCGCAACCCACCGGAAGGCCGAGCTCGGTGATCTCCAGCAGCAGGCTCCTGGCCAGCCGCAGGCCCTTGTTCACCGCGAAGCTGCCGTCCAGGTTCGGGTCGTTGATCAGGCCCTTCCACCCGAGCGTGGTGCGCGGCTTCTCGAAGTACACCCGCATCACGATGCGCAGCTCGCCGGCGAACCGCTCCGCGTCTTTGGCCAGCTTGGCCGCGTAGTCCAGCGCGGCGTCCCGGTCGTGGATGGAACACGGGCCGACGACCACCACCAGGCGGTCGTCCTCGCCGCGCAGAATAGTGGCGATGTCAGTTCGTGCCTTGTCGATCAGCGGAACGGCGCTCGGTGGCAGTGGATGCTCCTGGCGCAGCAGCGCCGGCGGGATCAGCGGGCTGATCCGCGCCGTGCGCTTGCCGTCCAGCAGTGGGGTGACGTCTCGTTCGTCGACCAACGTCATGGGGGCGTCCTCTCGCATGCGAGCCGCCCCGAGAAAGCGCCGAGCCGGCTCATCGTGATCCGGCTCGGGTGGAAGGTTCAGCGCGACTGGCCGCTGGCGGACCCACCCGGGGCCGGCCGGCTAAACCAGTAGTAACGCTGCATGCCACCCACCCTACCGCTCAGTCGGGGGCCCCGTCCCCAACGGCCCCCGGAACTGTGTGGATCCGGCTGCTCCGGAGATTGCCCTACCCCCGAAACGAGTTTCGGGGGTAGGGGCCTTCGGCCACAAGTCAGTCGTCGTCGCCCGAGTCGCCATGGTCGCTGTGGTCGCCATGGTCGCCGCCGTCACTGTCGTCGTTGTCGCCCGAGTCGCCAGAGTCGCCGTGGTCGCCGCTCTGGGCGGCTGAGGGAGGCACCGGGCCAGGGGGTGCCGGGTCCTTGCCGGGCAGGTATGCCGCTTGGCCCTTGTGCTTGGGCAGCTCCTGTGAGGCCTTCACCACCTGGACCTGGTCGCCGATCTGCAGGGTGTTGTACCAAGCTTGCGCGTCGGCCGGGTTGAGGTGGATGCAGCCGCCGGAGGAGCGGTTCGGCGAGCCCGAGTGGAAGGCGATTCCGCCGTCCTCGAAGAACACCGACCACGGCATCGGCGCCGGTTGCCCGTTGGGCAGCTTGGACTCGAGGCTCTTGTGGTTCTTGTCCTTGCGGTAGACGCGCAGCGAGTGACCGATCGGGGTGGCTTCACCGTTGCCGCCGGAAGCGATCTTCACCGGCCCGCGCACGACCTTGCCGCCCTTGATCAGCCATGCCCTCTGCGAGTCGAGGTCGACACACGAGCTCGCGGTGTACGTGCACGGGGTGCCGGCGACCAACTTCTCCTGCGCGGCCTGGGCGGCAACCGCCTGGGGAGCGGCGGCGGCCGCCGTACCCGCGACGACGGCACCTGCCAGGGCGAACAACCCCAGCACGCTTCCGCTCACCACCGCGAGTCGACGCTGGCCGAACCTCCGTTTGCTCGCCATCCCTTACCTTTCAGGCTCATCGAACCAAGCTCTCGCCACCGGACTCGGGGATCTGGCAGCGCTACAGGGTAAGACGCGCGAGTTGGCCTGAGGTTGCGCGGTTCGCGGTCACATTTCTGACAGACTCGTAAGGTTTACCCCTCGGGTCACCGCGACCCCACAAACCACAGATCATCCCTCGGGTCGGTCAGTCGTTGAAGCCGGGCACCCAACGCTGCACGATCGCGCGGCTGGCCACCGTGCAGTCGATCTGCGAAAGGATGCTCATCCAGCCGACCACGACCCGCAGGAACATCAGGTAGTGCGGCGGCAGGTTCATCGACTGCGCGGTGCGGAAGTCGCCGCCGAAGTTGGTCACCCTACCGCCCTCGGCCTGCATGAAGTCCCGGTTGTAGTGGAACCGTTCCTGGCGCAGCGGATCGCCGAACGCGCCGAGGAAGCTCAGCACGTCTTCGGCGGTGACCCGCTCGGCCCTGCCGACGAAACCCTCCGCGCGCAACAGCTCCAGCAGCTGCTCACCCTCGCCCTCCGCGACCAGGCGCAGGATTCGGCCAAGTGGGCGCGGAATGCCTTCCGGGATCTTGGTGACCGCGCCGTAGTCGAGCATGCCGATCCGCCCGTCCGGCAGCAGCCGGAAGTTGCCGTGGTGCGGGTCGCAGTGCAGCAGGCCGGCCCTTGCCGGTGAGGAGAAGTGCAGCTCGATCATGGTGTTGCCGATGTGGTCGCGCAGCCGTTGGTCCTTTTCGCTGGTCGAGGGGCGGTGCGCGAACCGGGACAGCGGCGCGCCCTCCAGCCACTCCGAAATGATCACCTTGGGTGCGGAGCCGATCACCTTGGGCACCCGGACGGCCGGATCGTCGGCCAGTGCGGCGGCGAACGCGCGCTGGTTGTCCGCCTCGGCGGCGTAGTCCAGCTCCTCCGCCATCCGCTCGGTGATCTCGGCGAGCAGCGCGCGCACGTCCGCGCCCGGCACGATCATCTGCAGTACCCGGGAGAACCGGCGAAGGGTGCGCAGGTCGGAGAGCAGCGCCTCGTCCGCGCCGGGGTACTGGATCTTGACCGCGACCTCGCGGCCGTCGTGCCAGATCGCCCGGTGCACCTGGCCGATGCTGGCCGCGTGCGCGTTGTCCGCGTCGAACTCCTTGAACCGCTGAGGCCAGTTGCGCCCGAGCTGCTCGGCGAGCAGCCGGTGCACCTCCTTGGCCGGCATCGCGGGTGCGTTGGATTGCAGCTTGATCAGTGCCTGCTGGTAGGGCTCGGCCAGCTCGTTGGGAATCAACGCCTCGTAGACCGACAGCGCCTGACCCAGCTTCATCGCGCCGCCCTTGAGCTCGCCGAGCACGGCGAACAGCTGGTCGGCGTTGCGGATGGCCAGCTGCGCGGCGAGCTCGGTGCGATCCCCGCCGCTGATCCGCCTGGCCCAGCTGGCGGCGCCTCGGGTGGCGAAGCCGACCGGGATCGAGCCCAGCCGGACGTTACGGCGTACGCGTTTCGGTGGTTCCGTCACAAGTCGCAAGATACGCCAATCAGACAGTACGTCTAATCTGTCGCAGCGTTGCACATGCCGGGAATCCGAAACGACCCCGCCGGACACGATCAAGGGACTACTGTCGTCTAGTGATCGATCTGCCACGCCGGGACGCGCCCCGTGCCTGGTTGGTGGTGTGCGGGGACAACCCGCTTGCCTACCGGCTCACCGTGGCACTGGCCGATGACGCCGACGTCCGGGTGACCGTGGTGCTGCGCTCCCGCACGGAGAACCACGGCCCGCGCATCGCCGCCGTGCCCGGCGTCCGGGTCGTGGAGGCCCCGCTGCTGAGCGCCGAGGCGCTGCGCACCGCGGGGGTGGCCAAGGCCGACGCGCTGGCCCTGGTGGAGCCGGACGATGTGGCCAACATCCACGCCGCGTTGCGCGCCCAGGAGCTGAACCCGAACCTGCGCCTGGTCATCCGGTTCTTCAACATGAGCCTCGGCTACCGGATCCGGGAGCTGTTCCCCGGCAGCGCCGTGCTGTCCGACTCGGCGACCGCCGCCCCACTGTTCGTCGCCGCCGCGCTGGGCGAGGTTCCGACCAGCTACGCCCGACTGCCCGGGCGCGAGCACGCCGCCGTCTATGTGGCCAACCGCTCGGCCGTTCCGGCGAGACAGGTGCTCTTCGGTCTGGCCGACACCACCGCCGAGTTCGGTCAGCGACGGCTGCCGCGCAACGACGCGGAGGCGGACCTGGTACTGGCGCTGGCCAACGGTCCGGTCATCGAAGCACCGGCGGCCGGGCGGCCGGCTCGGCTGCGCCGGCTGCGTCCGCGCCTCCCTGCCGCCCACCGCCCAGATGCGGACAACCCGGGTGCCTTCGACGTGGGGGCTGGCAACGCAGGTCTTTTCGGCGCGGGTCTTGTCGGCGCGGGGGCCCGAGGTGTGCGGGTTCGGCGGTCGAAACGGACGGCGTTCTGGGCGGTGTGGGCGCGGGCCAGGGCGGTGGTCAGCCGGACACTGGCGCTCACTGCGCTCGGCCTGCTGGTGCTGCTCGGCTTCGGCGTGGCGGCGTTGGCCGTCGTCTCCCCGATGCCCTGGTGGGACGCGGCCTACCTGGTCGTGCTCGACGCGGCCGGCGCGGCCCAACCGGACCTCGGGTTGAGCGGCTTCGAGAAAGTAGTGCAGGCGCTCATCACGGTCGCCGGCATCACGTTCATCCCGGTGGTCACCGCGGCGGTGGTGGACGCGATCGTGAAGGCCCGGCTGGCCACCGCGCTCGGCCGGCCACCCCCGCTGCACGGCCATGTCGTGGTCGCCGGGCTGGGCAACGTCGGCTCCCGGGTGCTCGCGCAGCTGCACGACCTCGGCGTGCCGGTGATCGGCGTTGAGCAGAGCACCTCGGCGCGGGGGGTGCAGGTGGCACGGCGCCTCGGTGTGCCGGTGCTGATCGGCGACGCCAGCAGGGACGGCGTGCTGCGGGACGCCTCGCTGGCGGACAGCCGCGCGCTGGTCGCGGTGACCAACAACGACGTGACCAACCTGGAGGCCGCCCTGCAGGGCCGCGCCATGCGCAACGAGCTGCGGGTGGTGCTGCGGCTGTTCGACGACGACCTGGCCGAGCGGGTGGAGCGCAGCTTTCAGATCAACATCTCCCGCAGCGTGTCGTACCTGGCCGCGCCGGCATTCACCGCGGCGATGCTGGGCCGCCAGGTGTTGGCCACCATCCCGATCGGCCGCCAGGTGCTGCTGATCGCCGAGCTGCCGATCGGCGGTAACTCCGCGATGGTGGGCCTCCCGGTGCGGGCCGCCGGGGTCCCCCGGTTGTCCCGGGTCATCGCGGTGCAGCGCCGGGGAATGGAGACCCTGGACCTGCCGGCCCCGGGGGACCACACGCTCGAAGCCGGGGACCGGCTCGTGGTGGTCGCCACCCGCACCGGCCTGGCCCGGCTCAGCACCTGGTCGAACCCGGCACGCGCGCCGAAACGGGGCGACAACGCCACCGTCGGCGACTAACCACCCACCGCCTCCACCCGCGAGTCGGGCCTCTCGGCACAACGAGTCGGGCCTCTCAGCACATGCTCGACTGCGGACCGTGTGCCCACACCCCCGGCTCTCTTTGCCAGGAGCCCGACTCGCGGAACGGCTGGACGGGCGGGCTGACCGCTCGCGTCGAGCCGGCACCCGGCAGTATCGGCACGGTGAGCACGCAACCCGATGCCGAGATTCCCGAGCGGCTTTTCGACGACCCCGAGCGGGAGGCCCGCTGGCGGGCCCGGTTCACCGCCCCCCGCGTCTCGCTGCCGGAATGGGCGCTGGACGCCCCGGACCGCTGCGTCTACCGGTCCAACGCCAGCGGCACCTGGGAGATCTACGCGTGGGACCGCGCCACGGACATCCACCGCCAGGTCACCAGCCGACCCAACGGTACCTACGCGGCCACCCTCTCTCCGGACGGCGAACAGATCTGGTGGTTCGCCGACTCCGACGGCGACGAGTTCGGACACTGGGTGGCCGAACCGTTCGCCGGCTCACCGGTCAGCTACGACGCGTCCGAGCCGCCGCCCGCCGTGCCAGGGCCGACCGGCGGACAGCCGGACGCCTTGGACGGGTACTCCGCCGGTTTGGTCATCGGCCGCGACCTGGTTGCCCTTGGTACCGCGACCGACGAGGGCAGCAGCATCTGGTGGAGCCGGTCCGGCAAGCCGGCCGAGCTGATCTACCAGCACAACGAGGACGCCGGTGTCGGCGCGCTTTCGCACGACGAGACGCTGCTGGCCATCTCGCACTCCGAGCACGGCGACTCGCGGCACCCGTCGCTGCGCGTGCTGCGCATCGGCGCTACCGGTGCTACCGAGGTGGCCGGCGAGCTGTCCGACGGGCCGGGCAAGGGACTGAGCCCGCTGGCCTTCCCGGAGTTGGACGGGGACAGCCGGCTGCTGGTCGGGCACGAGCGGCGCGGCCGGGACGAGCTGCTGATCTGGGACGTCGCGACGGGCGAGCAGACCGAGCTGAGTATCGACCTGCCCGGCGAGCTCGCGGGCGACTTCTACCCGGACGGCACCGCGCTGCTGGTGGTGCACACACACGCCGCGCGCGCCACCCTGCACCGCTACGAACTGGCTGGGCCGACAGCCGGTGAGCTGACCACCCTGGACACCGCGCCCGGCTGCGTCGGCTCGGCGGGGGTGCGCCCGGACGGCACCGTGGAGTACAGCTGCTCCTCGGCGGCCAACCCGCCGTCGGTGCGCGCGCTGCACCCCGAGGGGGACCGCGAGCTGCTGGCGCCGCCGGGTGCCCGGGCGCCCGGCTCGGTGCCGGTCACCGACGCGTGGGTGCCGAGCCCGAGCGGGCTCGGTGACGTGCACGCACTGGTCTCAGTGCCCGAGGGAGGCGAAGGGCCGGCCCAGCCGCTGCCTACCGTGTTCGCTCTGCACGGCGGGCCGCACGCGGCAGACGAGGACCGGTTCTCCGCCGCCAGGGCGGCCTGGGTGGATGCCGGCTTCGCGGTGATCGAGGTCAACTACCGGGGCTCGACCGGCTACGGCACCGCGTGGCGCGACGCCATCGAGGGCAACCCGGGCCACACCGAGCTGGCCGACGTGGCCGCCGTGCACGAGTGGGCCGTCGCCGAAGGGCTGGCCGACCCGAAGCGGTGCGTCGTGGAGGGCTGGTCCTGGGGCGGCTATCTGGCGTTGCTCGCGCTGGGGGTACAGCCGAGGCTGTGGGCCGCCGGCGTGGCCGGCGTGCCGGTCGCGGACTATCTGGCCGCCTACGAGGATGAGATGGAGCAGCTGCGCTCGTTCGACCGGGCGCTGTTCGGCGGCTCCCCCAGCCAGCTGCCGGCCCGGTACCGGGAAGCCTCGCCGATCAGCTACGTGGACCAGGTCAAGGCACCGGTGCTGATACTGGCCGGGGAGAACGACCCCCGCTGCCCGATCCGCCAAGTGGGCAACTACCTGACCGCGCTCGCCGCGCTGCCCGAGCGGGACTGCCAGGTGGTCCGGTTCGACGCCGGCCACGGCTCCCTGGTGGTAGCCGACTCGATGCGCCACCACGCCGCCGAGATCGCCTTCGTCCGCCGGGTAGTCGGGGGGTCGTGAGTGAAAAGTAGCGCTATAGCGTTCCTTTTCACTCACGAGGCCGGAGGCCGCTGGCGCGAGGCGAGGCGGTCCCGGGCGCGGTCCAGCCGGCCGGTCACCGCGACCGTGCCCAGTGCGCGGCCAAGGCCGAGGCGGGGCATGTCCACGTACATGGACTCGGCGCCGCGCACGGTGAACGTCTCGTGCCAGATGCCGACCGCGCCGGGCACCTTGCGGGCCCGCCGGTTGAACGCCGCCCACACCGGGCGGTGCTTGGCGGTGGTGTTCGACGCGTAGTGGTAGAGCGAGTCCACGTCGCGCCAGTACTGCACCACCATCGGACCGCTCAGGCCGAGCAGCATCCGGAAGCCGAGCAGCCCCTGCTCCGGGTCGCGCTCCAGTTCGGCGAGCATCCGGGGCATCGCCAGCGCGGTGGGCAGCCAGGCGTCGATCCGCCACGGCTTGTTGACGCGCATGCCGATCAGGAACACGACCAGATCGGTGTCGGCGGTGAGCTGGTGGGTGCGGCGTCCGGGTTCGGGAGTAGCCATCGGTCAAACCTGTCTATTAGGAAGTGATACTCTCCAATATTAGGAAGTACCACTGTCCAAATGTCAAGGTGGTTAGCGTGCGCATCTCAGAGCTGGCCAGGCGGGGCGGAGTCCCGGTCGGCACGGTGAAGTACTACCTGCGGGAGGGGCTGCTGCCCGCCGGCACGCTGACCTCCACCACCCAGGCCCAGTACGGCGAGGACCACGTCGCGCGCCTGGAGCTGATCCGGGTGCTGCTGCAGACCGGCGGGTTGGCCATCGCGGCCGTGCGCACCGTGCTCGACGCGATCGACAACCCGCCGGACTCGGTGTATCGGCTGCTCGGCACCGCGCACAGCGCCCTCGGCCCGGACACCGGCGCCGGCCCGGCCGCGATGGACAAGGCCAGGCGACTGGTCGCGCGCTGGGGCTGGGTCGGGGCCGAGCACGGGCCGGCGCTCGGTCAGCTCGCCGCCGCGCTGGAGGGGATCGAGACGGTCGGGTTCGGTCAGATCGACGGGCTGCTGGACCGCTACGCGGCGCTGATGGCCGAGGTCGCGGCCGTCGACGTTGCCGCGGTGCCCACCGGCTCGGCCGCCGAGGCCGTCCGGTTCACCGTGGCCGGCACCGTGCTGTTCGAGCCGCTGCTGCTGGCGCTGCGCCGGCTGGCGCGGGGCGACGCCGCCACCCGCCGCTTCGGCGCCACCGCACCCCACTGCGCACCCCACCCCGACGGCACACAGTGACTAGGCGCGGCACACATGTCCGGGCGTGTGTGCGGCTCCCACTCGCTGTGTGCCGTGCCGGTGCTGGTCGAGGCTAAGCCGATCACACCGAGGATGCTGCGCGTGCGGTTCGCCGGGCCGGCGCTGGCCGAGTTCCGGGCCGTCTCGCCGGACCAGCAGGCGAAGTTCTTCTTCGCGAAGCCCGGGCAGCACCGCCCGGTGGTGCCGCCGATGCCGGCCGACGGTGACGTGATGACCTGGTTCCAGGCCTACCGGGCGATGCCGGAGGCCGAGCGGCCGTGGATGCGCAGCTACACCATCCGGCGCCACCATGCGGACCGCGACGAGATCGACGTCGACTTCGTGCTGCACGAGCACGGCGCCGGACCGGCTACCCGCTGGGCGCTGCGCGCCGGTCCGGGTGACCCGGTCGGCATGTTGGGGCCGGCGGTGGCGCACCACGTACAGGTCGGTCCGCACGAGTGGCGGCTTTTGGCCGGTGACGAGTCGGCGCTGCCCGCGATCGGCGCGCTGCTCGAAGCGGGTCCCGCGGTGCCCACGGTGGCGTTCGTCGAGGTCGCGGACGCGAGGGAGGAGCAGCCGCTGCCCGGTCAGGTGCACTGGTTGCACCGGGACGGCGCGGCCGCCGGGCAGCCCGGTCTGCTGCTGGACGCCGTCCGGGCCGCCGCGCTGCCGGCCGGGCCGGCGTTCGCCTGGGTGGCGGGGGAAGCGTCCGCGGTGCGCGCGCTGCGCCGGCACCTGGTCGGCGAGCGCGGCATTCCCCTCGGTCAGGTGGCGTTCTGCGGCTACTGGCGATCGCGGCGCGGCCAGGACGACGAGTTGACAGAGGAGGACGCGGCCGAGCGCGCCGAGGTACTGGCCGCGCTCGCCGAACAAGGCCGCTGACACCCGGGCGGGTCAGGGCGCGGTATGAAAAGCGCGCGGTGGGAAAGGGTCGCGTGCCGGTTCCGCGAGTCGAGGCTCCTGGCACAGTGAGTCGGGGATTTGGGCACACGGTACGGAATCTGGTCGGTGTGCTGAGGTTTGCGACTCGGTGTGCTGAGAGCCCCGACTCGCGGGGGCGGTGGGGCGAGCGGGGACGACGCGGGGATTACGTGCAGTCGTGCGGGTAGCGGGTGCACCAGGGGGTGACGCCGGGCAGTCGGTGGCGGTTGGTGGCCGCCCAGGTGTAGAGCGCGTCCTGCGGGGTGGCGGTGCGGGCGTAGAGGCGCAACGGCCAGGTACTGCGCAGGGCCACGGCCAGCGCGGCGTTGACCGCCTCGGCGCCCTCGGCGCGCTGGCCGTCCGCGCCGAGCCACTGGACCGACGCCGTGCAGTCGGCCAGGGAGCGGCCGAGCCGCTCGGGTACACCGGGACGCTGGTAGGGCGCCGTCTCGATGATCCGGCGCCGGTCGAGGAGCCGCAGCCAGCCCAGCGTCCGGGTACACAAGCCGCACGCACCGTCGAAGACCAGCAGCGGGGTCTGCATCCGGCTATCCTGCTACAGCCGCCAGAGCGGGCGTTCCGCGATCCGCCGGATTTGTGACTCGGTCTCGCGCAACTCGATCAGGCCGACGTCCAGCGACTCCTCGATCTCCGGGCTGCTGAACTTCAGGTCGTGCATGGTCAACCGCAGCTCGCGGATCATGTCCAGCTCGGCGAGCGCGAGCTGGCGGCGGTGCCGCGCGGCGCGCTGGGTGATCAGGTAGGCCAGACCGAGCCCAGCGAAATTGATCAACGCCATGATCTGGATGGCGTGCGCGGCTGTCACGTGTTGTCACCTCGACGGTGTGGTGGGAACGGTGGGTCATCCTGGCCGGCTGTCCCGCTCCGTGACAAACTCGTGACCCCGGGTGACCTGGCTCTCTCCCCCACCGGTTGCCACGACTCGGTGAACGGTCCGGCTCAGCGACCGGTCGGCAGCCGGCGCACGCTCACCGCACCGGTTACCGCGGTGAGCAGCGCCAGCCCGAACAGCGTCACGGCGAAGCCGAGCGCACCGGTGCCCGCGCCGGCCAACAGCGGGCCGACCATCAAACCGGCGGCGTAGGCGAGGTTGAACAGTGCGTACGCCGCGCCGAGCGCCGCCGGCCGGGCCCGCCCGCCCAGCTCGGCGATCAACGTGGTGGCCGGCGCCAGCAGGCCGGCCTCGCCGGCGCCGAGCAGCACCATGCCCAGCCACACCTGCCACTCCTGCTGCGCCGCGCCGAGCACGGCCAGCGCGAGCGCCGAGACGCCGATGCCGAGCGAGGTCAGCGCCCGGGCGTCCACCCGGCCGACCAGCGCACCGGCCACCGGGCTGATCGCCGCGCTGACCAGCACCAACGCGGCGAACAGCAGGCCGAGCCGCAGCGCGTCCATGCCGAAGCGCAGCGTCAGATGCAGCGGCAGCACCGGCTCGACCGCGGCCAGGGTGCCCGCGCCGAGCAGCACCGCGACGAGCACCGGCCAGGCACCGGGCATCCGCAGCACCGCGCGCGGCCCACCCGGCTCGGCCTCGGCAGCGGCCAGCCCGCGCACCAGCACCAACCGGGCCACCCCGTCCAGCACCGCCAGCCCGGCGGCGAACAGGAACGGCGCCCGCACCCCGAAGCGCTCCACCAGCAGCCCGGCCAGCGGCGGACCCACCAACAGACCCACCGACACCATGCTCATCGCCAGCCCCATCGACCGGCCTCGGGTGGCCGGCGAGGTGACCGCCGCGATCAGCGAAAGCCCTGCCACCCAGCCCAACCCGGCTGCCAGACCCTGCAGCGCCCTGGCCACCAGCAACACCCAGTACTGCCCGCCGACGGCGAACAGCACGGTCGCCGCCGCCAGCCCGAACAGGCCGAGCAGCAGCGGCCGGCGCGGCCCGACCCGGTCCACCAGTCGGCCTGCCAGCGGGGTGACCGCGAGGGTGGCGGCGGCGTAGGCGGCGAACAGCGCGCCGGTCGCGGTCGGCCCGGCCGCCACCACCGAGGGCAGCAGCGGCAGCACCGGGATGGCCAGCCCGTACACCAGCATGTCGGTGAACAGTGCGAGGCAGGCGACGCTGATCGCGGCCGGTGCGGTCGGCCGTGCCTCGGCCCGGGTCACCCGGACCGCCGGGTCACCCGAACCGCCTCGCCGCGGCTCATCCGTACTCCCTGGCCAACGGTCAGCGGCCGGCGATGATGGGTTGGTTGAGGGTGACCCGAACCTGCAACAGGCCGTCCGCCAGCTGGGCCGATGGGCGCAGCCCCGCCCGGCGCAGCAGCCGGGTGATCCGCAGGTTGCCCGGGTGGGTGGCGGCGACCAGCTCACCATGGCCGGCCTCGCCGGCCAGCTCCACCGCGCGGCGGACCAGCGCGGTGCCGAGCCCCCGCGACTGCCAAGCGTCCTCCACCAGCACGCTCAGCGTGGCGCCAGAGCCGCCCGCGCCGGGGCCGTCCGGGTCCAGGATGGCCAGCCCGACCCCGTGCCCGCCGTCCGAGGTCAACGCGAGGACCCCGGTACCGGCGCTGGACCGTCCGACCAGCAGCGCGCGCAGCTCGTGTTGCGGCAGCGACGGGCTCGGGTCGAGGAACGCGGAGCGCCGCGTGTTGGGTGTGCAGCGCGCGTGCAGCGCGGCGACCAGCGGCCCGTCCGAGGGGGTGATCATCCGCAGCTCGGCCTCCGAGCCGTCGCCCAACAGCACCATGCCAAGGCTGGGCAGCTCGTGCGGCCCGGCCTGGCCGCCGCGCGCGGCGGTGTCGAACGGGGTGGCGCACAGTTCGGCCAGCTCGACCAGTACCGCGGCCCTGGCCAGTTCGGTGGCGGTGAACGGCCAGCTGCGGCCCAGCCGGATCTCCTGCCCGGCGACCGGCAGCTGGTAGGCGTAGCCGGACGGCTCGCTCTCGCCGAGCACCCTGGCGTGCAGCAGCGCGGCCACCGCTCGCGGGCCGGCGTCCGGGTCGGCGGCCACCCGGCGGGCCAGGGCGAGCGCGGTTGTCACCGGATCCCGCAGCTCGCCGCCGCCGGCCGGTACGGCCAGGGTGCAGCCCATGCCGGCGGCCCGGATCCGGTCGGCGAGCCTGGCGGCCGCCTGCTCGTCGGCCGCGTCCACCAGGAGCTCGTCGGTGACCGAACCATCGGGGCCCCGCTCGCCGAGCACGGTCAGCGAGACGATGTTGCACCCGGCAGCGCCAACCGCCTTGGCCAGCTCGCCCAACTGCCCAGGGCGATCCTCGACCTCGACGTGCACCCGCCACAGCCCCACGTGCGCCTCCTCGGTCCCAGACCCGTCATGTTGCCGGTCAGGTGTTACAGATCGTTTACCGCAGCGCTACGGCACCGCCGATGGTAGACCGATAGGGCAGCCCCTTTCGGGGGCACAGTGACGAACAACAGGGAAGGACCTCACGATGGATGTGGTTTACACCGCGCACGCCACCTCGTCCGGTGGCGGACGGGACGGCGCGGTCCGTTCCGACGACGGCATCATCGACCTGGAGGCCAGGACCCCGCCAGGGCTCGGCGGGTCCGGCGGCGGCACCAACCCGGAGCAGCTGTTCGCGGCCGCATACGCAACCTGCTTCCACGGCGCGCTGCGGCTGGTGGCCAGCAAGTCGCACATCACGGTGCCGGACGGCACCACCATCGAGGCGGCGGTGGGCATCGGCCCTGACGACACCAGTTTCGCGATCACCGCGACGCTGACCGCCAGCCTGCCGGGCCTCGACCAGGCCAAGGCCGACGAGCTGATCGCGAAGGCGCACGAGGTCTGCCCCTACTCCAAGGCCACCAGGGGCAACATCGAGGTCAGCCTGGTCACCAAGGTCTGATATCCGTCCGGTTGCCGTGGGTGGTGGGATAGGCACGCAGCGACACAACCCACAGCCCGAACAAGGCACTGAGGAGAACAGGTGACCACGGCGACCGATCGGGTCGAGCGCGCGCTTGCGCGCATCGAGCAGCGCGAAGAGCAGGTCCGGGCCTGGCGGCAGGTGGGTGCCGATCAGGCGCGGGCGCGCGCTGAGGAACTGGACGCCGGGGAGAACGCGGGCCCGTTGCACGGCGTGCCGGTCGGGGTGAAAGACGTGATCGACACCGCCGACCTGCCCACCGAGAACGGCTCGCCGATCCACGCCGGCCGGCGGCCGGACACCGACGCCGCCGTGGTGGCCCGGCTGCGCGAGACCGGTGCTGTGCTGCTCGGCAAGACCGTGACCACTGAGTTCGCCTATTACCACCCCGGTCCGACGCGCAACCCCCGAGCACTGGACCACACACCCGGCGGGTCGTCCAGCGGCTCCGCCGCCGCGGTGGCCGACGGGATGGTGCCGCTCGCGCTGGGCACCCAGACCGCCGGCTCGACCATCCGGCCCGCCTCGTTCTGCGGCGTCGCCGGGCTGGCCACCAGTGTGGGCAGCTTCACCTTCGGCGGGATCTGCCCGCTCAGCCCCTCGATGGACACCGTCGGGTTGTTCGCCGCCTCGGTGACCGACCTCGCGGCGTTCCACGAGGCGCTGGCCGGGCCGGCCGGCGAGGTAGAGGTGCCGGAGCTGACGGAGCTGACCCTGTTGCGCTGCGACGCGGGCCAGCTGGCCGAACTGGCCGCTCGGGCGGGGCTGACCCGGCAGGACCGGCTGGGCCAGGAGATGGCCGAGGCATTCGAAGGGTTGTGCCGGCGGCTGACCGAGAACGGCGTCCGGATGGTCGAGCTGGGTCTGGTCGACGAGTGCGCCGAGCTGGTCACCGACCACGCCACGATCATGGCCAGGGAGGCGTACCGGGTACACGCCGACCTGATGGAGACCGACCGGGGCCGGCTCAGCGCCGAGCTGCTGGCCCTGCTGGACCGGGGCCGTGACGTGCCGGACGAGGAGTACCAGGCGGCGATGTCCCGGGCGGCCGGTTACCAGTCCCGGTTCGCCGAGCGGCTCGGCCAAGCCGGATCGAACGCGGCGATCCTGCTGCCCGCCGCGCTCGGCCCGGCCCCGCTGGGCCACCGGTCCACCGGAGATCCGGTGCTGAGCCGCCCGTGGCAGGTCATGGGCCTGCCCTCGGTCGCCCTGCCCGGCCTGGCCACCGCCGACGGGCTGCCGTTGGGCATGCAGCTGGTCGGCTCCGCGAGCGCCGACCGAGACCTGCTGTGCGCCGCCCTAGCCGTGGAAACCGTCCTCCCGCCCCCGCCGCCCAACTGAGCCGCACCGCACACAGCGAGCGGGCGCGGCACACATGTCCGGATAGTCGTTACGTTTGTAACATGTCGGCATGGTTGCTGAGGAACGTCGACGCACCCCGCCCTCGCCCGCGGTGTCGCGGGGTGAGCCGCCGGGTGCGCCGGTGATCGACATTTATGCGCGGATTAGTCGGGCGGCGAATGGTGAGACGATCGAGGTGGATGACCAGGTCGAGATGGGTGGGGAGGTGATCGAGCGTCGAGGTGGTGCGGTAGGTGAGCGGTTCAAGGACAACTCGTTGTCGGCGTGGAACCCGCGGGTAGTGCGGCGCAGCTGGGACTCGATGATGGCCCGGTTGGAGTCGGATGCCTCGGACGGGGTGTGGGTGTATGACGTGTCGCGGTTCACCCGCAAGCCGATCGAGGGTGAACGGCTGATCCAGGCCGCCGCCCAGGGTAAGCGGGTGTGGTCCAACTCCGGGGAGTACGACCTGGGCACGGCGGATGGTCGGGCGGCGTTTCGGGATGCGGTGAACAAGGCGGCCGGCGAGTCGGACAAGATCAGTGAGCGGGTGGGGGTCGGTAAGCGGCGCAAAGCGCGGCGGGGCCGCAATCCGGGTAATACCCGGGGTTTCGCCATGCCGGGCTGGGAGCCGACACCCCCGGGGTGGGAGGAGGGCGACCCCCGCACCCCGATCCCGGTGGAGCGGGTCGCGGCGGAGCGGGCGGTTATCCGGTACTGCTATGACGAGTTGTTCGGCGGCCGTTCGATCGGCGAGTTGGCGCGTGAGTTGAACGAACGCGGCCGGGGTGGGGAACCTACGGCGTTGCCGATGTCGGGGAAGTTGTGGTCGCGCCAGACGTTGTCGGTGACGCTGCGCCGCCCGGCGCTGGCCGGGTTGTTGTTCTACGACGGGGTCGACTATGGCGTATTGGCTGGTGTGGAGCCGATTGTGTCGCGTGAGGAGTGGGAGCGGATGACCGCGCTGGCCGCGGCCCGCAAAATCGGTCGCCCGCCGTCGCCGCAACATCCGTTGTCGGGGGAGATGCTGTGCGGGCGCTGCGGGAAGTCACGCATGTACGGGTATCTGCGCCGGCAGGGACGCGGGTACCCGGACGGGGCACCGCGGCGGGAGTATCGGTGTCGGGCACGGTCGGATTGGCCTGTCGAGTTGCGTGGGTGTGGCCGCAACAGCATCGACGCGCGGGTGGCGGAGGAGGCGGTGAACGTGGCGATGATCGCCCGGCTGGCGGATCCGCGGCGGGCGGAACGAGTCGCCGCGCACCTGGCCCAGGTCCGGGCCCAGCGGTCCCGGCTGAGCGGGGAGATCGCCCGCCTGGAGGCCACCGCGGACGACCTGGCGGAGAAGGTCGCCGCGTGGGGTACCGCGCGGGTGGACAAGGCCATGGCGCCGGTCCTGGCCCGGATCAGCAAGCTTCACGCGGAGTTGGCCACCCTCGACGACGATCCGGCGAGTGACCCGGGCGGGACCGCGCAGGCGGTGGGCGTGTGGGAGGACGCGGTGGCCCGCCAGGACATCCCCACCCAACGAGCCATGATCAAAAGAGCGTTCCCGAAACTCACCCTGGCCCCACCCCGGCATCGCAACGACCAGAGCCCGGAGCGTTTCCGCTGGGACGGCCCAACAACCTAAACACAACGAGGGTGGGCGTCCGGGGCCACCAGCCCCGAACGCCCACCCTGTTTGCCCTATGCCCGACCCCTGCCGAGTTCGGGCTAGTTCACCGCGGCTACTTTGCCGCGGTGATTTTGCTGTGGTGGTCGTCGCGGTGCCAGCGTTCCCGCGCCGTGACGATCACCTCACACACACTGTCGACCTGCTCGTTGCTCATCGGTGCCAAGGCGGCGATAGCGGCTCTGATCGCCGCCCGCTGCTGGGGCGACAACCCGCCCGCCCGTCCCGGCGCCCGTTCGGGCGCCCTGTCACTGCTGTCGTTCCTTTCCTCACCTCCTGTCGGTTCGGGTGCGGTGCTGTGTTGTGTCGTGTCGGTTCACCTCCTGTCGTTGTGCGTGTGGGGCACTCCTTCCTCC
>DASYBQ010000041.1:0-11345 GCA_036500625.1 Pseudonocardia sp.
CAGATGCTTCGGATCAATCGTCTCGATCAAGTTGGCCAACGACTCATCCGAGAACAGATCATCCCGCTGCGCCAAGTTGTGCCGCAGCCTCACCGTGTGGTTGCCCCACAGCTGAACATCCCGAGAGTCGATCTTGTCAAAGACACGTGGCACGGCTAAAACTCCCTGTGAGACTCTCACCAGTTTGCGTAGGTCTGGCTTACTTACTTCAACGCAATCCCGGTGAAAACGTTACTGGTCCTCGGCGGGTGTGTCCGGGGCCTCGGCGCGCGCGACCGCCTCGTCGGCGAGGGTACTCCGATCACCGGCGGCCCCACACGGGCCCGCCGGTGAGTCTCGTCGGGGCCGGGTGGGTCGGCACACCGCCAGGTAGTTCTGTGGCCGGGGGGAGGCGTGGAAGGTGACATCCGGGAAGCCGGCCCCGGCCAACAGCTCGGTGGCCAGCTCGCGGCCCCACAGCGCGCCGAGCGCCGGCCCACCCTGGGCACGCGCGGTCGGCACGCAGTAGAGCAGGCTGATGCCGTAGCTCAGCGCGGCATAGGGATTGTCCAGGTTGTTCTCCAGGTGGCTGGAGAAGTCCGCGTCCACCATCACGAACACCCCGTCGACGGCAAGGGCCTGGCGAATCCGCCGCAGCACGGTCGCCGGCTCCCGCTGGTCGTGGATCGCGTCGAAGGCCAGCACCACGTCGTAACCCGGTTCGGCGGTCAGCTCGGTCGCGTCGGCGACGGTGAACGAGGCATTGGTCAGGCCCAGCTCGGCCCGCTCGGCCTCGGCGAGCGCGATCGCGGCCGGCGCCAGGTCCAACCCGACGAACCGCGAGCGGGGAAACCGCTCGGCCATCAGGTTGATCGCGTGTCCGGTGCCACAGCCAAGGTCCAGCACCCGGACGCCGGCCTCGAGCCGGTCGAGGAGACCGGCCACCAGCGGCAGGAAGCCACTGATGAGCTGTTCGTCGTAGATCTGTCGCCACGAGTCCCCGAGCGCGGCGCCGGCCACCGCCGCGTACTCGGCGTGCGGCACGCCGCCGCCCTCGGTGAAGCACCGCGCCACGCTGGGCAGCACGGCCGCCAACGTGCCCAACATGTTTGCCGCCGGGCCGACATTGCTCGCGCCGGCTCCGGCCAGCAGCGGCGCGTGCTCGGGCGGGAGCCGGTAGCGACTGGCTCCCGGCTCGTAGTCCAAGATGCCGCCGGCCACCATCGCGCCGGCCCATTCGCGCACGTACCGCTCGTCGAGGCCGGCTCTGGCGGCCAGCTCGGCGACGGTGGCCGAGCCCGAGGCCGCCGCGTCGAACAGACCGGTGCGGTGTCCGATCGCTATCAGCTGGGTGAGCACGTTGCCGGTCAGCATCGCCAGCAGCCGGCCGCCGAACTCCCGGGTCTTCGCACTGTGCATGGCCGCCAACGGTGCCCTCATGCCAATGGCGCTGTCCAGCGCTTACCCCAGCCGGGGAGAACCGCCGAGGCTCAGCCGCACCGGGCCTGGATGAGCCAGGCCGCCGAGTCGTAGCGCACGCCCCGCTCGGTGTGATGCTCGGCAACGCTGGCCCGCAGGTTGTCCAGCGCGCGGTCACGGGTCTGGGGGTCGATGTCGCGCAGCATGCCCGCGTGTATGCCGCACAGGTGCGCGAAGGCAGCGTCAGTGTCGGCGCCGAGGTCCATGGGCTCGCTGAGTCCTTCCAGCCGTACGTCGGCGAAGCCTGCCGCGCCGAGCAGTGACCGCACCCGGTCGGGGTCGCTGAGCGCGACCGGGCTCGGCGCGTCCACCGGCGGCGCTGGCACCTCGCGGCCGGCCGCCAGCGCGGTCAGCACCGCGCGCATGAACTCGTTGCGCTCGAACGACTGCCAGGTCAGCAATACCAGGCGCCCGCCGGGGCGCAGCGCCCGCGCGATGTTGCTGAACGCGGTGACCGGGTCGCCGAAGAACATCGACCCGTGCCGGCTGATGACCAGGTCGAAGTGGTCGCGGGCGAAAGGGTGGATCTGTGCGTCGGCCTGCTCGAACGCTACGTTCGCCAGCTGTTCGCCACGTGCCCGGCCGCGGGCCAGCTCAACCATCCGCGACGAAAGGTCCACTCCCAGCGCCGACCCCTCGGTGGCGAGGCGGGCGGCGTCTCTGGTGAGCTGCCCGCTGCCGCAGCCGACGTCGAGCACCGTCGCGGGCTCCTCGATCGCCGCGGCGGCCAGGAACGGCTCTCGGTAGGCGGCGACCCCCGTGTCGAACCGGTCGGCGTTGTCCGCCCAGAACGCGCCTGTGTCACCGTCCCAGTTGCTGAGCTGGTCGGCATTGGACGGGTCGAACGACCGCAGGGTGCTCACACGGCTCAGGTTTGCAGATCCTCGGATGGCCTTGCGAGTGGGTTTCCTTTCCACGACCGGTCATTGCCACCACTGCGGCTGTGCCTCCAGGTGGCGGCGCATCCGGTGTCGGGCCAGACCCGCGTCACCGGTGAGCAGCGCCTCGACCACACCCCGGTGCGAGGCCTCCACGTTGTCGCTGGTCGGCTCCGCGTCCGGCTCGGCCGACTGCGAGCTCGGGACAGGGCTGCGCGCCCACAAGGTGGTCAGCACGCGGAAGAACAGCGCGAGCACCGGGTTGCCGGAAAGCTCGGCGATCTCGATGTGCAGGATGTGCGGCTGCTCGCTGGCGTGTGGCATGCCCACGGCGGCCTCGACCTTCAGCGCTGCCTGGAGCCGGCGGCCGACCTCGGGTTCGGCCGCGCGGGCCGCTACCGCGTCCACACAGCCCAGTTCGACGCGCTCCCGGACCGCTCGTAGGTGTTCGATCTTGATTCCCTGGTAGTCGAGGTAGAGCGCCATGGCGTCGATGCTCGCGCTCGGGTCCGGCTTGGCCACCACCAGCCCGCCGCCAGGGCCCCGGCGCATCCGCGCGACCGAGTGGTACTCCAGCAGCCGGACAGCCTCCCGCAGTACCGCGCGGCTGACCTCGAACCTGTCCAGTAGCGCGGTCTCCGAGCCGATCACCGAGCCGACCGGCCAGCCACCGTCGGAGATCTCGGCCATGATGCGGCGGGCCACCACCTCGGCGAGCTTCTGGTCCTGGGTGTGCCCTGGCGCGCCGCTGCCCCAGATCGTGCTGGGTGGGGCCTGCCCGACGTTCTCCGGCTGGAAGGTCAGCAGAAACTCGCAGAACGACTTGAGGTGTTGGCTGGCGTACATCTCGGCGCGGGCGAAGTCACCGGCGACCACCGCCTCGACCAGGTCCTGGTGGGCCTTGTCCGAACTGGTCAGTGCCGGATGGGTCGCCTCGGGCAGGTTGTCCAGCACCACGCGGGCGTACCGCCCGGTCAGGCGGAGCAGAACCTCCACGAACAACTGGAGCACCGGGTTACCCGACAGCTCGGCCAGCACGAGGTGCAGCTGGTTGCGGACCTGCGGGTCGCGCCCGGGCCCCCGGGCGACCTCCTCCGCGAGCACACCCCGCAACCTCGGGATGTTCGCCTCGCTGATCCGCTCGGCGGCCAGCGCCACGGCAAGCGGCTCGATCAACATGCGGGCGTCGAGCACGTGCTCGGCGGTGGTGCCGACGAACTCTAGGAAGACGACCATCGCGTTGGTCGCCGGCCCGGCATCGGGAGCTCGCACCACCAGCCCACCGGCCGGCCCCCGGCGCATGGCCGCGACCTGGTGGTGCTCCACCAGCCGGATCGCCTCGCGCAACACCGCCCGGCTGACCTGGTAGCGCTCCCTCAGCTCGGACTCCGAGCCGAGTACCTTGCCGACCGGCCACCGCATCCGGCTGATGTCCCGCTCGATGTCGCGGGCAACGCGGGCGGCGAGCTTGTCCGTGCCCCCGTTGTCAGTTCCCGGGGCCCCTCCGAGCGAGGGCGTGGGCCAACCACGTCGACCGTCGGATGCGGCGGTCGTACGCGAGTCGAAATAGGCGATCACTGCTGGCGGCTCCTCGGACTGCGGGCGGATCATTCTACGCAGCGTCGACCCCCGGACACGGACAGTTCAGGGTGCTATATCGCCCGATCGGATGCAGTTCTACCGGGGTCTCGGTCGTAATTGGAATCCCTACCAAGGAAAATAGTCGGCTAGGACAACGTCGCGAAGCTAAAACGAGCTCCGGCCAGCCGTTCGGACAAGATCCACAGCTTGCGCTGCACGGTTCGGTCGTGCGATGCGGCGCTGGAGCCGACTGGCCGAGGATAGCCGTGCAGCCCGCCCGGCCTCTGCGGGCCGACAAAGCTACCGCCGGGTAGGTCGAGCACGGTCGCGGCGTACAGCGTGGGCAGCGCGCCCACTTCCGCCGAGTGCTCGACGATCTTGTTGAGAAAACCCATGAGGTAATCCTGCACCGACTCGGTACGGGACTGAAGGTCGGTAGCCGCATAGCCCGGATGGGCAGCGACCGAACGCACCGGCGAGCCCGCCTCCCGCAGCCGGTGTTGCGGCTCGTAAGCGAACATGAGATCCGCCAGTTTGGACAGTCCGTAGGCCAACCACCGCCGGTAACCGCGTTGCCAGTTCGGGTCATCCAGCCGAATTCGGCCCACCCGGTGCGCCAGGCTGGACAGTGAAACCACCCGGTCGGTGATGCGGGAGATCAGCTGGGCGGTAAGCGCGAAAGACCCCAGATAGTTGGTACCGAACTGCATCTCGAAACCACCCAAGGTGTACTGCTTCGGCGGTAACACCACACCAGCATTATTGATCAGTACATCGATTTTCCCTTCGAAGCCGGCGGCGAAAGCGGCCACCGAGGACAGGTCGGCGAGATCCAGGGACCGGACCTCCAGCCGACCGGCTAGGCCCGCCAGGGCGGCCCGGCCCTTCGCCACATCCCGGCAGGCACAGATGACCGAGGCACCGGCGGCGGCGAGCGCCCGCGCGGTCACCAGTCCCAGCCCGCTGTTGGCACCGGTCACCACGACTGTGCGCCCGGCCTGGGCCGGTAGGTCGGCGAGCGTCCACCACATCCTTGGAGCCTAGAAGATCGGCCGGTACTTCGTGTGGGTGAATAGCGCGACTACCTGCCCGACGGCACACAGCGACTGGTCGCGGCACACACGTCCAGGCCTGTGTGCCGCGACCACCGAGTGTGTGCGGCCAGCGGTTCGTGCGCCGGCGGGGTGTGCGCCGGTCGGGTGGTTGATGGCGGGTGGTGAGACGATGCCGGGGTGGCAGCCGAACGTCCGAGTCCACCGGTGGTCGTGGTCGGCATCGGCGCGGATGGCTGGGCTGGCCTCTCCGCCGTCGCCCGCCACGCGGTCGACGAGGCCGAGGTCGTGTTGGGCAGCCCCCGGCAGCTGGAGCTGATCGGGCCGAGGCCGGGCAAGGCACGCCTGTGGCCGTCGCCGATGCTCCCGGCGCTGCCCGGGTTGTTCGAACAGCTCGCCGGACGTCGGGTGTGCGCGCTGGCCAGTGGGGACCCGATGTTCTACGGGCTCGGCTCGACGCTGTGCCGAGTACTCGGGCCGCAGCGCCTCGAAGTGATCCCGCACCCGTCATCGGTTTCGCTGGCCTGCGCCCACCTCGGCTGGCCGGTGCAGGACACCTACGTGCGCAGCGCGGTGGCCCGGCCGCTGCACCGGCTGCTCGCCTCGGTGGCGCCCGGCCGGCGGCTGCTGGTCCTCACCTCGGACGCCGAAGGACCCTCGGCGGTAGCCGGCCTGCTCGCCGAGCGCGGCTACCGGGCCAGCGAGCTGACCGTGTTGGAGCAGCTGGGCGGTCCCGCGGAACGAGTGGTCACCGGCCGGGCCGGCGAGTGGGCGCACCCGCCGGGCGACCCGCTGGCCATTGTCGCGGTGCACTGTGTGCTGGACCAGGACACCGTGGCGCTTCCGTTCGTCCCCGGACTGCCGGATGATGCGTACGACCACGACGGCCAGCTGACCAAGCGGGAGATACGGGCGGTGACACTGGCCCGGCTGGCGCCGCTGCCGGGCCAACTGCTGTGGGATGTCGGTGCCGGTGCCGGCAGCATCGCCATCGAGTGGCTGCGCGCCGAGGAGTCGTGCCGCGCGGTTGCGGTGGAAAGGGACCTCGAGCGGGCCGCCCGGATCAGCCGTAACGCCGCCGCGCTGGGGGTGCCGGGGCTGCGGGTGGTGACCGGCGAGGCACCCGAGGCGCTGGAAGGGCTGGACCCACCGGCCACGATCTTCGTCGGCGGCGGGGTGACGGTTGACGGTGTGCTACCGGCGTGCTGGTCGGCGCTGGGGCCCGGCGGCCGGTTGGTCGCCAATGCGGTGACCATGGAGGCCGAGTCCCTGCTGGCCAGTTGGTACGGCCGCCACGGCGGGTCCTTGACCCGGATCGAGCTGCGCAGAGCCGCTCCGGTGGGCGGCTTCACCGGGTGGCGCGCGGCGCTGCCGGTGACCCAGTGGGTCCTCGACAAGCCTTGACCGTCGTCCCGCGGGTACCCCGTTCGGGGCGGTGCCAGGGGTATCGGCGGTCTGGCTCAGTCGTCGTCGATGCCGCAGTACGGGTCGTCCGACGCCTTGGGGCACTTGCCCGAAGGGTCGTCACCGTGATGGTGGTGGCCATGGTGCGGGTAGTCCGAAGCACTGGCGAGACCGACGCCGATGCCACCCCCGAGGATGCTGAGCACCGCGGCCGTCCCGGTGACCGCCAGGCGCCAAGAACGAGTCATCTGCTTCTCCTGTGTCGGGCTGAGCTGGGCGGGGTCGTACCGCTGACCAACGCGGGAGGCGGCCGGCCCGATACGCCAGTCGGCCCGAACGGGCTACCCGATTCACCAGTGCGGCCCGGCCGCGCCTATGCGGGCCTCCTGGCCCGGCGCGACAGCACCGGACCAGGAGGCCGGAGCACACAGCCGCTAGACCAGGCCGAGCTTCTTGACCGCGTCGCGCTCCTCGGACAGCTCGCGCACCGAAGCGTCGATCTTCTCCCGGGAGAAATCGTTGATCTCCAGACCCCGCACGATCTCGTACCTGCCGTCCTTGCAGGTCACCGGGAACGACGAGATCAAGCCCTCGGGCACGCCGTAGGAGCCGTCCGAGGGGATTGCCATCGAGGTCCAGTCGCCATCGGCGGTGCCAAGCACCCAGTCGTGGATGTGGTCGATGGCAGCGCTTGCCGCCGAAGCGGCCGAGGATGCGCCCCGGGCCTCGATGATCGCCGCGCCGCGCTTGGCGACGGTCGGGATGAACTCGTCGCGCAGCCAGTCCTGGTCGCCCACCGCTTCGGCGGCGTTGCGCCCACCGACCTCGGCGTTGAACAGGTCCGGGTACTGGGTGGCCGAGTGGTTGCCCCAGATGGTCAACTTCTTGATCTCGGTGACGTCGACGCCGAGCTTGAGCGCGAGCTGGCCCACCGCCCGGTTGTGGTCCAGCCGGGTCATCGCGGTGAACCGCCCGGCCGGCACGTCCGGCGCGTGCGCCTGGGCGATCAACGCATTGGTGTTCGCCGGATTGCCCACCACAAGCACCCGCACGTCGTCGGCCGCGCCGGCGTTGATCGCCTCACCCTGCGGCTTGAAGATGCCGCCATTGGCCTCGAGCAGGTCACCCCGCTCCATGCCCTTGGCCCGAGGCTTCGCGCCTACCAGCAGCGCAACGTTGCACCCGTCGAAGGCGCTCTTCGCGTCGTCGGTGATGTCGATGCTGTCCAGCAGCGGGAACGCACAGTCGTTGAGCTCCATGGCGGTGCCCTCGGCGGCCTTCACCGCCTGCGGAATCTCCAACAGCCGGAGGCTGACGCGGGTGTCTCGCCCGAGCAGCTGGCCGGATGCGATCCGGAACAGCAGGGCATAACCGATCTGACCCGCCGCACCGGTGACGGTGACGTTGACGGAGCGTGCCACGAGATAATCCTTCCGATCCGCGAAATCCGGGCGCCACGGCGGCCAGGTCAGCAGCCCGCATCGCCGAGGTGACCGCAGACTACCCAGCGTTGACGTGCCTCTACCGCGCGGTGAGCGGTATCTCCGCACCGGATCGCCCGTTCGTGAATCGGCCGGTGCGCCACCATGGCAGGGTGCCCTGCTCAGCCCCTCGGGCCGGCCCGCCCGACGACCTGGCCGGCCCGGTCGATCACCACGACATAGGGCACCACGGTGCCGGTGGTGCCGAGGATGGACAGCCCACCGAGGGTGCCCATCCGGGGGTTCCAGGTGTGCCTGGCCAGCTCCTCCCCGTCCACCACCGTGACGTCACCGCCAGCACCGTGCGCGGCGGCGACGGCAGCCCGCATCATCGCCAGGGGGACCGGGTTGACCGGCGGCTCGCCGACCTCAAGCGGCAGGCCGGGCTTGGTGACCGTGCCCACCCCCGGCCCGGCCCGGCCGACCACCCCGGTGCTCCAGCCGCGCCGAGGCCCCGAAGGGGTTCCGCACGTCCCGACGTCGCGCTGGATCATCCGCCGGGGTCCCCGCAGTGAGCGCGGCCCGGGTGCTGATTCTCGGCGGCACCGGTGAAGCCCGGGCACTGGCCACCGAGCTGGTCGACCGGCCCGCCTGGTGGGTGGTGTCCTCGCTGGCCGGGCGGGTGCGCGAGCCCCGATTGCCGCCGGGGCAGGTCCGGGTCGGCGGGTTCGGTGGTGTCGCGGGGCTGGCCGGCTACCTGCGCGAGCAGCGCATCAACGCGGTGGTGGATGCCACCCACCCGTTCGCGGCGGTGATCACCTGTTCGGCGGCCGAGGCGGCCGAGGCGGTCGGGGTACCGCTACTGCTGTTGCGACGACCGGGCTGGACCGCCCCGGAGGGGGCCAGCTGGCACTGGGTGCCGACGCTGGCCGCCGCCGCCGAGGCGTTGACCGAGCTGGGCGAACGGGTGTTCCTGACCACCGGGCGCGGCGGGCTCGCCACCTTCGCCCACCTCGACGAGCACTGGTTTCTGGTGCGGACCGTGGAGCCGCCTGTGCCACCCACGCCGGCGCGGATGCGGGTGCTGCGCGACCGAGGCCCGTTCAGCGTGGCCGGCGAGCGGGCGCTGCTGACCGGGCACCGCATCGACGTGCTGGTCACCAAGGACAGCGGTGGGCAGATGACCGCCGCGAAGCTCACCGCGGCCCACGAGCTCGGTGTTGCGGTGCTGATCCAGGCCCGCCCGGCCATCCCTGAGGTGGCTACCGAGCCGGACGTCGCGGCCGCGGTGCGCTGGTTGGAGCAGGTACTCGGGCGTGGCTCACTCCACCGGTGAGGCAATGGCGTTGACCGCCGAGGCCGCGAGCGCACTGCCGCCCCTGCGGCCCCGCACCACCAGGTACTCCAGCCCGCCCAGGTGCTCGGCGAGCGCCTGCTTGGACTCGGCCGCGCCGATGAAACCGACCGGTACACCGACGACCGCCGCCGGTGCCGGCGCGCCCGCATCGATCAGCTCGAGCAGCCGGAACAGCGCGGTCGGGGCGTTGCCGATGGCTACCACCGAGCCGGCGAGCCGATCCGCCCACAGGTCCACGGCCGCCGCGGTCCGGGTGGTACCCAGCCGCTCGGCGAGCGCGGGTACCGCCGGGTCGCCCAGCAGACACAGCACCTCGTTGTCTGCCGGCAGCCGACGGCGGGTGATCCCGGATGCCACCATGTTCGTGTCGCACAGCACCGGGGCGCCGGCCGCCAGCGCGGCCCGCCCCTGCGCCACCACACCGGGGGAGAACTCCAGGTCGGCGGGCAGGTCGGTCATGCCGCAGGTGTGGATCATCCGTACCGCCACCGTGGCGACATCGACGGGCAGCCAGGACAGGTCGGCTTCGGCTCGGATGGTGGCGAACGAGCGCCGGTAGATTTCCGCGCCGTCGTGCACATAGGAGTAGCCCGCCATCGCACCACCGTAAGCGGGCGTACCCGGGGGCCCGCGCGCGGCGCCCGGCTCCGGCGGCGCGCATCCCAGGCTCCATGCGGGGGCCACTAGGATGGATCGAACCCCTCGCGCCTCCCGGCGTGCCGGCACAGTTTTGGAGATCCTGCACATGCCCCAGATCAGCACCTCGGACTTCAAAGGCGGCATCAGCCTGGACCTGCCCGACGGGCTGTTCAACGTGGTGAGCTTCCAGCACGTCAAACCGGGCAAGGGCGGCGCGTTCGTCCGGACCAAGCTGAAGAACGTGCGCAGCGGCGCCGTGCTGGACCGGACGTTCCGTGCTGGCGAGCGCGTCGAGCAGGCGATCATCGAGACTCGTGAGCTGCAGTTCCTCTACCACGAAGGCGATATCTACGTCTTCATGGACCAGGAGACGTTCGAGCAGCTCGAGGTGCCCCGCGAGGTTGTCGAGGACATTGCCGACTACCTGCTCCCGGAGATGACCCCCGCGCTGCGGTTCTACGGCACCGAGATCGTCGGCGCGGAGCTGCCCGCGTCGGTGGAGCTGACCGTGACCGAGGTGGAGCCCGGTGTGCAGGGCAACCGGGTCTCCGGCGCCACCAAGCCGGCCACGGTGGAGACGGGCAAGGTGGTCAAGGTCCCGCTGTTCGTCAACAACGGAGACCGGATCAAGGTCGACACCCGCACCGGGGAATACCTCACCCGCGCCTAGTGACCCAGCCGTAGATCGTTACGTCCATGGGTGGGCGGCTTCTTGGCGGCGGGGCAGGTCGGGCGCGGTGTTGGTGGCGCCGTCGCCACCGTGACCAGGTTTTCAGGGTAGGCGGGGTCAGGCCCGGGTCGCCGCACCCGGGACAGCCGAGGGCGAAGCGGGTAGCCGTGGCCCCACGGATCTCCGTGCGTCACGACACCCGGAACGCGCGCCGGTAGGCGCCCGGGGTCGTGCCCACCTGGGTGCGGAAGCGGCGGCGCAGGTTGACCGCCGAGGTGAGAACGACGCGGGCCGCAATCGTCTCCCCCGGCAGGTCTGTCTCCTCCAGCAGGGTGCGCGCCTGCGCCACCCGGCGGGACAGCAGCCACGCGCCAGGGCTCGTGCCGAGCTGGTCAGCGAAGCGCCGGCCAGCGTGCGGGGCGAGACCCTGAGGCACGCGGCCAGGTCGTCCGCCGACAACGGCGTCCCGAGGCGCGCCGCCCCACTCAAGGAGGCCGTCCAGTGCGTCCGACGGCGGCGGGGGTGACGCGTACTGTGTTTGACCGCCGTCGCGCGACGGCGCGCGCGACTACCCGGCCGGGTCGTGGCACGTGCCCGCGACAACCACCAGCTGCACGCTGTTCGTGTTCTACCCAACGGGTTAGTACTACAGGGCTTGTAAGGCGAGTCGCCTCTGCGAGGCTCCGGAGGGAGTTCCGGCGAAGGCCGGCGCTGTGAATGTCGGCAACCAGGGCGCCGAACCCCTGGTGGCGGCACCCCAGGGTGAGCACAAGCGCGCTCTTTGGGCCGAAGGCGAACTTGCGGAGGCGGGCCCGGAGGGTCCCCGATCGGAAGTTCTCGCGCGAGAACAGGCCCTGCAGTACTAGGTGTGCAACGCCGGCCTGC
>DASYBQ010000042.1:0-52785 GCA_036500625.1 Pseudonocardia sp.
CGCCGACCTGCCGGACAGCTGGGACTGCCCGCGCTGTGGGCTCCCTGCCGGTCCGGACGGCCAGAACCCGCCGGCTCCGCCGCGCAACGAGCCCTACAAGACGCACCTGGCCTACGTGAAGGAGCGGCGCAGCGACGCCGATGGCGCGGCCATCCTGGACGAGGCGCTCAAGCGGCTCAAGGCGCACCGCGAAGGCGTCTAGTACCACAAGGGCCTGTTCTCGCGCGAGAACTTCCGATCGGGGACCCTTCGGGCCCGCCTCCGGAAGTTCGCCTTCGGCCGAAAGAGCGCGCTTATGCCCACCCTGGGGTGCCGCCACCAGGGGTTCGGCGCCCTGGTTGCCGACATTCACAGAGCCTTCGCCGGAACTCCTCCGGAGCCTCGCAGGGGCGACTCGCCTTACCGGCCCTGCAGTACTAGGCACCCTGGCAACCGGTGTCCGGCCGGACCGAGTGCTCAGATGTAAGGCGAGACCAGGGCGCGGGGCAGCTTCGCGGCGGAGGCCTTGTCCAGCAGCCAGAGAGTGCGCCTGCGGCCGACGGCGCCGGCTGCCGGTATCGCCACCTCACCGGCGCCACCCAATGCCATGGCGACCGCGGCGGCCTTGCCCGCGCCGGTCGGCAGCAGCCACACCTCGGAGGCGTGCCGGATGGCCGGCAGCGTGAGGCTGATCCGGGTGGGCGGTGGCTTCGGGCAGTTGCGCACCGCGACGACGGTGCGCTCACTCTCGTAGACGGCCGGGGACGAGGGGAACACCGACGCGACATGGCCTTCCTCGCCCATGCCGAGCAGGCAGACGTCGAAACCGGGCACCGGACCGTGGTCCTCCGGACTGGCCTGCTCGGCCAGCACCTTGGCATACGCTTCGGCGGCGGCTTCGGGATCTCCCGCGAACTCGCCCTCGTCCGCCGGCATCGGGTGCACCCGCCGAGGGTCCACCCCCACGTGGTCCAGCAGCGCCGCGCGGGCCTGGGTGTCGTTGCGCTCCGGGTGCCCGGACGACAGGAACCGCTCGTCACCCCAGAAGATGTTCACCCGGGACCAGTCCACCGCGTCACACGCTGGTGAGCGGCGTAGCTGCTCGAGCATGCCGATACCGGTGCCTCCGCCGGTGAGCACGATCGAGGCGACCCGCCTGGCGTTCTGTACGTCGACCAGCCGGATCGTCAGCCGGGCCGCCGCGGTGGCCGCGACGAGGTCCGGCTTGGCATGCACCACGATCTGGTTGTTGCTCATCTGCGGGAACCCGCCGGAGCCCGGCCACGGGTGATCTCCCGCATCCCCTCGAGCGCACCCTCGTAGGCCTCGTCCGCGTCCAGCCTGCGCAGCTCCTCGGAAAGGCAGTCGTGCACCATCCGGCGACCGAGCGCGACGCGGCGCTCCGGCTGGCCGGGCTGGGTGAGCGTGCCGGTCTTGCCGTCCGGGCGTATCAGCTCGATCGGGCCGGATGCGCGGTTCAGCCGCACCGAGTGCATGCCGCCGACCGCGCCGACCTTCGTCCGCTTCACCGGTACCGCCAGCCGGTGCGCGAGCCACCCGGCGAGCAGGTCGGTCGAGGCGGAGTCCGGTTCGCCGTCCACCACCGCCGAGGTGATCTCGTCGTAGGGCGGCTGGTCGAGCGCGGCGGCCAACAACCCCCGCCACAGGGTGAGCCGGGTCCAGGCCAGGTCGGTGTCGCCGGGGGTGTAGTTCGCCGCCCGGTTCTCCAGCGCCTTGAGCGGAGCCTTTTCGGCGGCCGCGTCGGTGATCCGGCGGCTGGCGAGGTTGCCAACCGGGTGCCGCGCGGGGTCCGTCGGCGCGTTGCCCGGCCAGAACACCACCACCGGCGCGTCCGGCAGCAACATCGGCACGATCACGCCGGCACCGGCCTTGGGCGAGGACAACGTGCCGTAGCCGCGCAGCACGATCACCTCGCTGGCCCCGGCGTCACCCCCCACCCGGATCTGGGCGTCCAGCCGGACGGCGGCCTTGCGGGTGCCGGCCACCAGCACGATGACCCGGCACGGGTGCTGGCGGCTGGCCTCGATGGCCGACTCGACGACTTCCTCGGTGTTGGTGTTGTCGTCGGTGATGACCACAAAGGTCAGCACCCGGCTCAGCGCGATCACCCCGCCCTTCTCGCGCAGCTCGACCAGCTTCTTGTTCAGCAACGACGTGGAGGTCGAGGGCATGTCAACGATCATGTCTAGTCTCTCCGGCTCGGGGTTCGCGGTCAGGGCCGGCGCCAGACGCGCCCGGTGCGGGTCATCAGCGCATCCGCGCCTGGCGGGCCCCAACTACCGGCGGGGTAGGACTCGGGGGTGCCGGACTCGGCCCAGTGCTCCAACACCGGGTCGAGGATCTCCCAGGAGCGTTCCACCTCGGCGTCGACCGGGAACAGCGACGGCTCGCCGAGCAGCATGTCCAGAATCAGCCGCTCGTAGGCCTCCGGCGAGTCCTCGGTGAACGCGAGGCCATAGGCGAAGTCCATCGTGACGTCGCGGACCTCCATCGTGCTGCCCGGCACCTTGGAGCCGAACCGGATCGTCACGCCCTCGTCCGGTTGGACCCGGACGACCAGCGCGTTCTGCCCGAGCTCCTCGGTCGTCGTCGCGTCGAAGGGCAGGTGCGGGGCCCGCTTGAACACCACCGCGATCTCGGTGACGCGGCGGCCGAGCCGCTTGCCGGTGCGCAGGTAGAACGGCACACCCGCCCAGCGGCGGGTGTCCACCTCGCAGGTGATCGCGGCATAGGTCTCGGTACGCGACTCCGGGTTGTAGCCCTCCTCCTGCTTCAGGCCGACGACGTAGTCGCCGCCCTGCCAGCCCTCCGCGTACTGCCCGCGCGCGGTGGTCTCCTCCAGCGGCAGCGCCAGCCTGGTCGCGCGCAGGATCTTGATCTTCTCCAGCCGCAGCTCGTCGGGGGAGAACGAGACCGGCTCCTCCATCGCGGTGAACGCGAGCAGCTGCAGCAGATGGTTCTGGATCACGTCGCGGGCCGCGCCGATTCCGTCGTAGTAGCCGGCGCGCCCGCCGAGACCGATGTCCTCGGCCATGGTGATCTGCACGTGGTCGACGTAGTTGGCGTTCCAGATCGGCTCGAACAGCTGGTTGGCGAATCGCAGGGCCAGGATGTTCTGCACCGTCTCCTTGCCGAGGTAGTGGTCGATGCGGAACACCGAATCCTCGGGGAAGACCTCGTTGACGACCGCGTTCAGCTCCTTGGCGGACTTCAGGTCGTGCCCGAACGGCTTCTCGATCACCACCCGGCGCCACTGGCCGGAGTCCTCCTGGCTCTCGCCGGCCAGCCCGGCACGGGCCAGCTGCTTACACACCACCGGGAAGGCATTGGGCGGGATGGACAGGTAGAAGGCGTGGTTCCCGCCGGTGCCCCGGTTCTCGTCCAGCTCCAGCACGGTCTCCCGGAGCTGGTCGAAGGCATCGTCGTCGTCGAAGGTGCCCTGCACGAACCGGATGCCCTCGGCCAGCCGATCCCACACCGCCTGGCGGAACGGGGTTCGAGCGTGCTCACGAACCGCCTCGTAGACAACCTTGCCGAAGTCCTCGTTCGCCCAGTCCCGGCGGGCGAACCCCACCAGCGCGAAACCGGGAGGCAACAGCCCACGGTTGGCCAGGTCGTACACGGCCGGCATGAGCTTCTTGCGTGCCAGGTCGCCGGTCACCCCGAAGATCACCAATCCGGCCGGACCGGCGATCCGAGGTAGCCGCTTGTCCTTCGGACCACGCAGTGGGTTGACCCAACCGTCTGGTCGGATCGCGGCGATCGGTTCCGTCATTTACGCGTTGCCTCCCGGTAGCGCGGTCAGCTGGTGTGCGGAGTCAGCCTCGGGGCGAGGCCACCGAGCCGGCAAGCTGGGCAAGGCCAGCCTCCCGGTCGGTGAGGTGCAGCCGCAGGACCGGACGACCGCGCTCGTGGAGCACCCGGCCGTCACCCGAGGCCTGTGCGAGCTGCAGGCTCGCCAGCGTGTAGGGCCGGTCCGGCACCGCGAGATCGGACGGAACCGATCCAGTGATCTGAAGGTACACCCCGTTCTGGTGCCCGCCCTTGTGGTACTGGCCGGTGGAGTGCAGAAAACGCGGCCCCCAGCCAAAGGTGACCTGCAGCCCGGACCGGCGGGCCAGTTCGGCGCGCAACACCGCAGTAGATGCATCCGCGATGCGGTCCAGATACGCCTGTACCGCCAGGTAGCCTCGGTCCGGTGCGGCGGCCAGCAGCGCGTCGACCGCTTCGGCCACGGTGTGCGCGGTCGCCGGCAGCCAGTCGCCGCCGAACACCTCGATGACCCCGTCGGTGAAGTTCGGCGCCGCCCGCGAGTCGCCGCCGGGCGGGGCGTCCAGCAGGGCGCGGGCGGCGGACTTGGCCGCCTCCACGTCCGGCTGGTCGAACGGGTTGATGCCGATCAGCCGGCTGGCCACCACGGTGGCGTACTCCCACAGCAGGAACATCCCGCCCAGTGGTCCGGCGGTGGCGATCCGCGCGCCGTGCGCCTCGGGGCCAACCGCCACCGTGGTGGCGTCCGGCCCGGCGTCGGCGAAACCGGGGGCGTCCACACTCTCCACCACCACCGGCAGCAGGCCGGTGCCCTGCTTGCCGGTGGACTCGGCGACCAGCTGCTCGGCCCAGTCACCGAACCCGACGATGCCCGAGCCGGTGTCGGCAAGCACGACCTTCTCCGCGCCGGCTGCGTGCCGCGCGCCGAGCGCGGCGCCCAGCAGCAGGCCGGGATTGTCCGTGCTGTCCACCGAGAGCACCTCGGCGGCGGCCGCCGCGTCGTCGAGCAGCCGGCCGATGTCGGCGCCGGCCAGGCCGGTCGGCACCAGCCCGAACGCGGTCAGCGCGGAGTACCGGCCGCCGACGTCCGGGTCGGCGTTGATCACCGTGAGGCCGGCCTGCTCGGCGCGCTCGTGCAGCGGCGAGCCCGGGTCGGTGACCACCACGATGTGCTCGGTGGGGTCGAGCCCTTCGGAGGTGAAACGGCCGCTGAAGATCCGGTAGTGGCTGTCGGTCTCCAGCGTGGAGCCGGACTTCGAGGACACCACCAGCACGGTGGCCGCCAGGTCGCCGGCCAGCGCGTCCTCCACCTGGGCGGCGTCGGTGGTGTCCAGCACCACCAGCGGCACGTCCTCGGTGCGGCAGATGACCTCCGGCGCCAGCGACGAGCCGCCCATGCCGGCCAGCACTACCCGGTGGATGCCCGCCGAGCGCAGCTTCTCGCGCAGCGCGGTGATCGTGTCGACCAGTGGCCGGGACGTGCTGGCCAGGTCCACCCAGTTCAGCCGCTTCGACGACTCGGACTCCGCGTCCGGCCCCCAGAGCGTTGCGTCCTTCGCGGCGACCGACGAGGCCACCTTGTCGTCGACGAGGCCCTCGGCCAGGCCGCGTGCTTCGGTCAGCAGGTCGGTGTCGAGCACCTGCAGTGACACACCGCTCACTTGGCGGCCTCCAGCTGCTGGCGGACCGTCTCGCCCAGCTCGTCCCAGCTGGCCATGAACTTCTCGACGCCCTCGCGCTCCAGGACCTTGAACACGTCGTCCACGTCCACGCCCGCCTCGCGCAGCGCGTCGAACACCCGCCGCGCGTCGTCCGCGAAGTCGGTCACCTGGTCGCCCTCGACCTCGCCGTGGTCGGCGAACGCCTTGAGGGTGGCTTCCGGCATGGTGTTCACCGTGTCAGCGACGACCAGGTCGGCCACGTAGAGCGTGTCCGGGTAGGCCTTGTTCTTCACCCCGGTCGAGGCCCACAGCGGCCGCTGCACGTGCGCGCCCTTCGCGGCCAGCGCCTGCCAGCGGTCCGCCGCGACGACCTCGCGGAACGCCGCGTAGGCCAGCCGGGCGTTGGCCACCGCGGCCTTGCCGCGCAGCGCCAGCGCCTCGTCGGTGCCGATCTTCTCCAGCCTCGGGTCGATCTCGCTGTCCACCCGGGAGACGAAGAACGACGCCACCGACCGGATCGATGCCAGGTCGTGGCCGTTGGCGGCCGCCTGCTCGAGGCCGGTCTGGTAGGCGTCCATGACTGCCCGGTAACGGTCGATGGAGAAGATCAGCGTCACGTTGACGCTGACGCCCTCGCCGATCGCGTTGGTGATCGCCGGCAGGCCTTCCTCGGTGGCCGGGATTTTCACCATCAGGTTAGGTCGATCGACGCTCTTCCACAGGTCCAGTGCCTGCGCCGAGGTGGCGACGGTGTCGTGCGCCAGGTCCGGGTCGACCTCGAGGGATACCCGGCCGTCCTTGCCGAGGGTTGCCTCCCAGGTCTCCCGGAACACGTCGCAGGCGCGCCGCACGTCGGCGACGGTGGCCTCGCGGACCGCGTCGGCCACCGAGGCGCCTCGCGCGGCGAGCTCGTTCATCTGAGCGTCGTAGGCGTCCCCGTGGCTCAGCGCGTTGGCGAAGATGGTCGGGTTGGTCGTCACGCCCACCACGTGGGACTCGCGGATCAGCTCAACGAGGTTGTTCGAGTCGAGGCGTTGCCTGGACAGGTCGTCCAGCCAGATGGACACGCCCGCGTCGCTCAGCGCGGCGAGTCGGGTCTGCTCGGTCATTGACGTGCTCCTCAGTTCGTCTTCTGCAGGGACGAGCGGGCGGCGGCGGTGACGGTGTCCGCGGTGATCCCGAACTTCTCGTACAGGGTCTTGTAGTCGGCGCTGGCGCCGTAGTGGTCGATGCCCACGACCTCGCCGCCGTCGCCGACCCAGCGATACCAGGTCAGCGGGTGCGCGGCTTCGACCGCGACCCGCGCCTTGACCTCGGGAGGCAGCACGGTGCGCTGGTAGGCCTCGTCCTGCTGCTGGAACCACTCCAGGCAGGGCACCGAAACCACCCGGGCCGAAACGCCCTCGTCGGCCAGCCGCTGCCGGGCCTCGACCGCGAGCTGCACCTCCGAGCCGGTGGCCATGATGATCACCCTCTGGGCTGAGGGCGCGGTGTCGTCGAAGTCGGCCAGCACGTAGGCGCCCTGCGCGACGCCGCCGCGGCTGGTACCGGTCAGCAATGGCAGGTTCTGCCGGGACAGCGCGATGCCGCTCGGCGCGGTCGGGTTGCTCAGGATGGTGTGCACCGCGTGCGCGGTCTCGTTCGCATCCGCCGGGCGCACCACGTTGAGACCGGGGATCGCGCGCAGCGCCGGCAGTTGCTCGATCGGCTGGTGGGTGGGACCGTCCTCGCCGAGGCCGATCGAGTCGTGGGTCCACACGTAGATGACCGGCAGCCGCATCAGCGCCGCCAGCCGGACCGCCGGCCGCATGTAGTCGCTGAAGATGAGGAAGGTGCCGCCGTAGACCCTGGTGCCGCCGTGCAGCACGATGCCGTTCATGATCGAACCCATGGCGTGCTCACGGATGCCGAAGTGCAGTGTCCGGCCGTAGGGGCTGGAGTTGCCCCATTCCTTGGTGACGATCGAGGCGGGGCCGAACGAGTCGGCGCCCTCGATCGTGGTGTTGTTGCTCTCCGCCAGGTCGGCCGAGCCGCCCCACAGCTCGGGCAGCGCGTCCCCGATGCTCTTGAGCACCGCGCCGAAGGCCTTGCGGGTGGCCACCCCGGCGGCGTTCTTCTCGTCCGAGGGATCCCAGCTGGGCAGCTCCCGGTCCCAACCGTCGGGTAGCTCGCGGCGGCTCATCCGGTCCAGCAGCGCGGCCCGCTTCGGGTTGGCCGAGGCCCAGCTGTCGAACTCGGTCTGCCAGTCGGCGCGTGCCTTCTTGGCGCGCTCCTGCACGGCGCGGGCATGCTCCAGCACCTCGTCCTCGACCACGAAGCTCTGCTCCGGGTCGAAGCCCAGTGCCTTCTTGACCTCGGCCACCTCACCGGCGCCCAGCGCGGCACCGTGCGCCTTGCCGGTGTTCATCAGGTTCGGTGCCGGGAAGCCGATGATCGTGCGCAACGCGATGAAGCTCGGCCGGTTCGTCTCATCCCGGGCCGCCTCGAGCGCCTTGAGGATCGCCGCGACGTCCTCGCCGCTGGTCACCTTCTGCACGTGCCAGCCGTAGGCCTCGTAGCGCGCGGCGACGTCCTCGGACAACGCGACGGTCGTGTCGTCCTCGATGGAGATGTGGTTGTCGTCGTAGATCAGCGTGAGGTTGCCAAGCTGCTGGGTACCGGCCAGTGAGGACGCCTCCGAGGTGACACCTTCTTCGATGTCGCCGTCCGAGGCGATCACGTAGATCTGGTGGTCGAACGGGCTCTCACCGGGCGCGGCGTCCGGGTCGAGCAGGCCGCGCTCCCTGCGGGCCGCCATGGCCATGCCGACCGCCGAGGCCAGCCCCTGGCCCAGCGGCCCGGTGGTGATCTCCACGCCGGGGGTGTGGCCGTGCTCGGGGTGGCCCGGCGTCTGGGAGTCCCAGGTACGCAGCGACTTCAGGTCGTCCAGCGTCATGCCGTAGCCGGAGAGGAACAGCTGGATGTACAGCGTCAGGCTGGAGTGCCCGCAGGACAGCACGAACCTGTCCCTGGCGATCCAGTCCGGGTCACTGGGGTCGTGGCGCATGACCCGCTGGAAGAGGCTGTAGGCCAGCGGGGCGAGGCTCATTGCCGTACCCGGGTGGCCGTTGCCCTTCTTCTGCACCGCGTCCGCGGCCAATGCCCGGACGGTGTCCACCGCCCGGGTGTCGAGGTCGGTCCAGTCGCGGGGGACCGAACGGTGGGTGAGCTCGGCGATGTCGATGTCTGTCACGGGAGGGTGGCTCCTGACGTCACGTAGGTGTGGCCTTCAGTACAAGTCCGTGCTTCGGCAGAGGTCGATCGCGACGCCTTGCCGCAACGCTGGGGCAACGGTGATATCCAATCTAGTCTGCTCCGGGCATGAAGTCCGGCAGCGAGTGTGATCTCTGTCGGACATGTCTGAATAGTGCTACCCGCCGACCCTCGCGCAAATACCCGACGGCTAACATCGGATGCGAGGCGTTACTGCGAGTAAAGGTGTCGCTGCCGGCCCGCAACCACGGGCCGAAACCCGATCCACGTGCATGTGAGGTGCTCCCGGTGTCCCGACAAGGGCGGACAGGCGACCCGTGCTGAGTCCCTCGGCGCCGCGCGCCCGCACGACCCCCACGCTGCAACGAAGCCGTTCGGTCCTGCGGGCCTACCTCTCGCTGACCAAGACCCGGATCATCGAGCAACTGCTGGTGGTGACCGTGCCGGCTATGTTCCTGGCGGAGCGCCGCGCCGGCAACGGTTCGCTGCCCTCGGTCTGGCTGCTCGCCGCCACCTTGCTCGGCGGGGCCGTCGCGGCCGCGAGCGCGCACGCGCTGAACTGTGTGGCCGACGCGGACATCGACGCGAAGATGAAGCGCACCCAGTCCCGTCCGCTGGCCAGGGACCAGGTGCCGCGCGGGCACGCGTTGATCTTCGGCCTCGTGCTCGGCGCGTTGAGCGCGGTCTGGCTCGGTCTCACCACGAACTGGCTGGCCGCGGCACTGGCCGTGCTGGCGATCGCGTTCTACGTGCTGGTCTACACGTTGTTGCTCAAACGCCGTACCGCGCAGAACATCGTGTGGGGCGGCGCGGCCGGCTGCATGCCGGTGGTGATCGGCTGGGCCGCGGTGACCGGCACGGTCGGCTGGCCCGCGCTGGTGATGTTCGGCGTGATCTTCTTCTGGACGCCGCCGCATTTCTGGGCGCTGGCCATGCGCTACCGGGAGGACTACGCGGCGGCCGGTGTGCCGATGCTGCCGGTGGTGGCCACCCCCGAGCAGGTCTCCCGCCGGATCGTGGCCTACTCCTGGGCCATGGCGTTGTGGTCGCTGCTGCTGCTGCCGGTGACCTCCTGGGTGTACGGCGTGGTGGCGGTGCTCGGCGGCGGGTGGTTCGTCCTGATGGCGCACCGGCTGCACTCCTCGGTGCGTGCCGGCGAGGAAACCCGGCCCATGCGGCTGTTCCACCTGTCGAACACCTATCTGTGCGGGCTTTTCGTGGCCGTCGCGGCGGACGCGGCGCTGGGCCTCCCGGCACTGGGCTGGCCGTTCTGAGCCGAGCGCGGGGCGCTCAGCAGGCACCGAGCATGCCGGTGCCAGCATGGCAGTTCAGGTACTCGAAGTACTGCTCGTCGGCGTCAACCACGGAGACTTCGTGGTAAAGCCGCAGGTGTGCGTCCGGACCCATGTTCGCCAGGTACTCCATCGCGGCGCCGAAGATCGCCACGTGCGTCGGATGTGACTCCGCCCAGCGTTCCAAGGCATCCAGGCTGCGCCACCAGCTCATGCCGAAAGACTTGTCCACCGGGCGACCGTCTTCGACCACGGTCAGGTAGCGATTTGCGTAACAACCGATGGCCCGGCCCTCGTCGCGCAGGAAGTCCATGCCGGCGCGCAGCTCCGGCTCGACCTCGTTGAGGTACATCTCCCGGTCCGCGCCGACCGTGTCCGACCAGTCCTGGCCGGAGCGGATCAGGCAGAGTCCCTGCCTCGGCCGGACCCGCACCCGAGAGCCGTCCGCCTCGGCGGCCGGCTCACCGGAGCCGAGCATCGGGTCGGTCTGGGACAGTGGAATCCGGTCGCGCACCCCACCCCAGTAGGCATGCTCCTGGATTTCGCCGCTCCAGCCGTCGGCGAGCATCGCGATGCCTTCCGGCCGGTCCTCGGTGGTGAACAGCGTCTCGAACTCGTGGACCGTCGGACGGATCACCTCGATCCAGCGGCCGCTGCCGTCGGCTGGCTGGTCCGCACCGATCCAGGACTCCCGGTGCCTGGTGATCCAGCGGTCGAAGGCTTCGGGGTCATCCCAGTACGCGATGCTGAGGATGTCGGTGTGGCCGGCCGGGTCGGTCTGCTGGGCCCGGTCCCGGTGCGCCGGGCCGTCCTCACCCGCTAGTGCGGTGTCCAGCTCGCCCAGTGCGCCGTCGGGCGGATCACCGGTGAACTGCAGGCCGAAGTAGGCCATCACCACCTGGCGGACCTTTTGCGGGAACCGGGAGACCATCGCCGGGAACGGGGGCTCGTGGTCGTCCGGGATTCGGCGGGGTTGGGTGCGCTCGACGGTGAGATGGCCCGGGATCGCGGATTCCATCCGCCCAGCCTGGCGTATCGCTACGCGTGTGGCCAGTCCGGCGAGGCTCCCGGACATCAGGGCAGCAGCACCAGCTTGCCGCTGGTCCGGCGGGCTTGCAGATCTTCGTGGGCGGTGCGCGCGTCCGCCAGTTGGTAGCGGTGCCCAACGCGGATGTCCAACGTCCCGTCCGCGACCGAGTCGAGTACCGCGCCCGCGTGGTACTCGAGCTCCTCGCGGGTGGTGACGTAGTGGAACAGCGTCGGCCTGGTCAGATAGAGCGAGCCGCTGCTGTTGAGCCGCTGAGGATCGACCGGCGGCACCGGCCCGCTGGACGCGCCGAACAACACCATCATGCCCCGCCGGCGCAGGCTGTCCAGGCTGGCGTCGAAGGTGCTCGCCCCGACGCCGTCGTACACCACCGCGACGCCCTGCCCATCGGTGTGTGCCCTGACCTCGGCCGCCAGGTCAGCCACCTCGGTGTAGCGGATCACCTCGGCCGCGCCGGCGGCCCTGGCTAGCGCCGCCTTCTCCTCGGTGGACACGGTGGCGATCACCCGAGCACCTCGGGCGCTGGCCAGCTGGGTCAGCAGCAGGCCGACCCCGCCGGCTGCGGCGTGCACCAGGACGGCCTCACCATCGGCCACCGGATAGGTCGAGGTGACCAGCACGTGCGCCGTCATGCCCTGCAGCAGCGCGCCGGCGGCCTGTTCGTAGGACACGCCGTTCGGCACCGCGACCGCCCGTTCGGCTGCCACCGTTGCCAGCTCGGCATAACTACCCTGGGCATCCGACCAGGCAACCCGGTCGCCGACGTCGAACCGGCTGACACCGGCGCCGACCGCGCGGACCGCGCCAGCGCCCTCCAGGCCGAGCGTGAACGGGGTCTGCCTCGGATAGAGCCCGGAGCGCTGGTAGGTGTCGATGTAGTTGACCCCGGCCGCGTGCACCTCGACCAGCAGCTCGCCCGCACCCGGGTTCGGGTCCGCCAGCTCGACTTCGCGCAGCACCTCCGGCCCACCGGTCTGCTCCACCTGGATCGCGCGCACAGTGCTGCTCCTTTCGTCGTCGGCCGCGTTCCGGCCGAGCCCGACCTTAGGTCCTGGGCTGGTGTCCAACCGGGGAGCACCCAGGCGGCGCCGGAAGGTACTGGGCCAGTTGGGGCGCTTGGTCTGGCCGGGGCTACTTGCGTCAGCCCGGTGGCGTCGGTGTGCCACCGCGTCGGTGTAAAACTCGGTTGTGTAGTCGTCAGACTCGATCCCCAGGTCGGCGAGCACCGAGCGGATCACGGTCAGCGCGGCGTCGAGTTGATCGGATTCGACGGTGGTTTCCAACTCGATGAAGGTTTCGCCGGCCAACTCCGGGACGGTGACCACGGTCGCCGTCAGGCTGCGGCCCCGGTCGCTGAACGCGTAGTTCGTGCAGTGCTTCCGGAATGCAATGATCTCCTGCACGCCGAGAGCGGTCAGTACCGTGACGAGGACCTGTGCGTCAGCGGCGGTGGTCTCGTGCTCTGGTTTCGACCCGCTGTCGGCGTCGATGACGGGTTCTTTGAAGGTCAGCAGCACCCGGCTCTCGCCATCTTCCGAGGTGACAGTACGCACCCGCAGCTCGTGACCGTCGGCGGTCCACCGTCGGTCCGGGTAATCGAAGTACCGATCGTGATAGGTGCACCGCTCGCCGGTCGCGCGCCGCGACAGCGCCGCATGGAGCCGGTCGGGATCGGTCACCCTGGCCTTGATCTCGGCTTCGACCGACATGCGACCCCCTCCTAGATCACCCGGCGCTCGCGCAATGTCGAAGGACACCGAAGTCCTCGCGGCCAGCGTTGTGCGGTTCGCTGTCGACGAGCTGGGCACTCGCCGCGGTGTGGCGGTGTTCGTGCGGGGCAAGCGGCAGCAGGTGCCTTACGTGTCCGACTGTCGCTCTCGAACCGACTTGACGTCGGGTGTCAGCCGGTGCTGAGTTCGGCTGGGGCTGGTTGCTGCCGCGCTCGGCGGCTCTGCGGGGGTGCCACAGGTGCGCAGCGGGTGACCGCCCACAGTCCGGCGGCGGCCGCGGTGACCAGGCAGGCGCCGAGCACGTGCAGGGAGACCAGCACCTCCGGCACCCCGAGCGCGTACTGCGCCGCACCGAGCACGCCCTGGGCCACCACCACGGCGACCAGCACCCAGTAGCGCCGGTGTACCGACGGAGGGACGCCGACCACCCGCAGCAGGAAGCCGAGGCCGGCGAGCAGGCCAAGGAACCCGATCAGCAGGTCGGCATGCAGCTGGGCGAGGCTGGATACCGGCAGGTCCAGCCGAGGGGTCTTGGCGTCGCCGGCGTGCGGGCCGGCGCTGGTCACCAGGGTGCCGGCCACGAGCAGCCCGGCCAGCACCAGCACACACAGGGCGAGCAGTGCCTGCCCGGCGCGGGGGAGCACCGGGCAGGCTGGGGCTTCCGGTGCGGCGGTCGCTCGGGACAGCAGGACCGCCATCCAGACCAGTATCATCGAGACCAGGAAGTGGGCCGCCACGGTCCACCAGATCAGGCCGGTGAGCACGGTGATGCCGCCCAGCACCGCCTGGGCCAACACGCCGGCGAGCACCGCGACGGACAGCCGGACCAGCCGTCGCCTCGGCCTGGCTCGCAGCGCGGCCAGCACACACGCGATGGTGACCACGGTGACCAGCACGCCGAGCAGCCGGTTGCCGAACTCCACCCACTGGTGCAGCGGCGCCACGTTGTAGCGCGGGTCCGGCACGAGACTGCCGGAGAAGCAGCTCGGCCAGGCCGGGCAGCCCAGCCCCGAGCCGGTCACCCGAACCACGGAACCGGTCACCGCGATACCCGCCTGGGCAACCACGGCCGCGATGCCGAGCGCCCGCATCAGGGCCGGTGGAGTCGTGGGCAGCCGGTCCAGGAGCACGAACCCATGATAGGTGCCGCCCCGCCCCGCGCCCGGAGCACCCGGATCGCCGGTCACACCCAGGGGACAGTCCTCGGCGCGAGCGGCCCGGCGTGCACCGGCAGCGCGCTCATCCCGCGCAACGCCATGTTGGCCTTGTACGGCGGCGGGTCGGCGGCCAGCCGGGCCGAGGACACCCGCTGAGCGAGACGGCCCAGCACCAGTTGGGCCTCCAGCCTGGCCAGCGGCGCACCGAGGCAGAAGTGCGGGCCCATGCCGAAGGCAAGGTTGCGCACCTCGGGCCGGTCCGGGTCGAAGCGATCCGGCTCGGCCAGCACAGCGGGGTCGCGGCCGGCCGCGGCGATCAACAGCAGCGCATAGCCGCCATCCGGCACCCGGGCGCCGCCGGGCAGCTCCAGCCCGCCCCGGGCAACCCGACCCACCACGTGCACCGGCGGGTCGAAGCGCAGCGTCTCCTCCACCACCTTCGGCGCCCGCGTTGGGTCGTCGACCAGCGCCTGCCATTGCCCGATTTCGCGCAGCAGGGCCAGCGCGCCGTTCGCGATGAGGTTGACCGTGGTCTCGTGGCCGGCGATGAGCAGCAGCACGCAGGTCGAGATGATCTCTTGCTCGCTCAGCCCTTCGCCGGACTCTTCGACCCTGATCAGCGCGGTGATCAGGTCTCCGCCGGGGGAGTGGCGGCGCGCCGCCACCAGCTCCTGGATGTAGTGCCGCAGCTGCTCGGCGGCCTGCATGCGGGTCGGCGTCTCCGGGTCCTCCGCCCCGGTGAGCGCGACCAACGGATCCAGCGAGCGGGCTAACAGCTCCGACCAGGTGCGGAAGCGGGCCTGGTCGGCGAGCGGTACCCCCAGCAACCGGCAGATCACCGCGACCGGCACCGGGTAGGCGAGATCCGCGACCAACTCAAGCTCGCCCCGCGCGGCGGCCCCGTCCAGCAGATCGTCGATCAGCTCGGTCAGGAAGGGGCGCAGCCGGTTGATGATCCGCGGCGTGAACGCCGAGCTGACCAGCCGGCGTAGCCGGGTGTGGTCCGGCGGGTCGAGGAAGAGGAACGACGGCGTGCCGTAGTCGATCCGCTGGCCCGGCGACGCGGCAGGTAGCTGCTCAAGGCGCCGGCGCCAGACCGTGGAGTTGCGCCGGTCGGCCGAGGACGCCGGATGCCGCAGCACGGCAAGGCAGTCCGCGTGCGAGGCGAACACGGTGGTCGGCCCTTGGGGCAGCGTGACCGGGCCGGCGGCCCTGATGCGGGCATAGAGCGGATAGGGGTCCGCCCGGTTGGCTGGATCCAGCAGGGCCCACAGCGACTCGGTGCTCATTGCTTCCCTTGGTAGCGCGTCGCCGCGCGCCGCGCCAGCAACACGGACAGGATCAGCGCATCAGCGCAGGCGGACGGTGCGGGCCGCGACGCCGGCCGCGAGCACCGCCCAGACCACGAGGACAAGGATCGGCCGCGTGCCGGGCCCGGCGCCGGTCACCAACGCGGTGCGCAGCCCTTCGGCCAGCGCGCCCGAGGGCAACGCGGCGGCCACCGTCGCTATCGGACCGGGCAGCTGGGCGACCGGCAGCACGATGCCGCCACCCAGCAGCAGCACGAACCAGACCACATTGGCCACCGCGAGCACGATCTCGGCGCGCAACGTGCCGCCCAGCAGGATGCCGAGGCTGCCGAACGCGGCGCAGCCGAGCAGCATCAGCAGCAGTGCCCAACCGACCCCGCTGGCCGCTGGGCGCCAGCCCAGCGCCGCGGCTACCGCGCCGAGGATGACGATCTGCACCGCGACCACGCCGAGCACCGCCGCCAACCGGCCCGCGACCAGCAGCCAACGGGGCAGCGCGGTGGCCGCCAGCCGACGGATCACGCCGTAGCGGCGGTCGAAGCCGAGTGAAATGGCCTGGCTGGTGAACGCGGTGGACAGCACCGCCAGTGCCAGCACGCCTGGGGTGACCATGGCCACCCGGGGTGCCGGCAGCGGGACCACGTTCAGCAGGGTGAGCCCGACCAGCAGCGCCAGCGGGATGAGCAGGGTCAGTAGCACCTGCTCGCCGTTGCGCAACGCAAGGCGCAGCTCCACCCCGGCCTGGGCGGTGAGCATCCGGCCCAAGTGGCCGCGCCCCGGCGAGGGGACGAATGTGCCGGCGGGGAACCGGGCCGCGGAGTTCGACTGGGCGGTCACTAGCGCAGCTCACGGCCGGTCAGGTCGAGGAACACGTCCTCGAGGCTGCGCCGCGCCACCCGCACCTCGTCGGCCAGTACGCCCTGCTCGGCGCACCAGGAGGTGACCGCCGAGAGCAGCTGCGGGTTCATCGTGCCGCGCACCAGGTAGCTGCCGGCGATCGGTTCCTCGGCGTGGTAGCCGGAAGGCAACGCCTCGGCCAGCGCCGTGAGATCCATGCCCGGCCGGGCCCGGAAGCGCAGCGCCGCCTCGCCGCTGCGCGCGGTGAGCGAGGCGGGCGTGCCCTTGGCGACGACCTTGCCCGCATCCATGATCACCACCTGGTCGGCGAGCGCCTCGGCCTCGTCCATCAGGTGCGTGGTGAGCAGCACGGAGACCCCGTCCCTGCGCAGCCCCGCGACCAGCTCCCACACCAGCCGCCTGCTCTGCGGATCCATGCCGGCGGTCGGCTCGTCGAGGAATACCAGCTCGGGCCGGCCGATCACCGCGCAGGCGAGTGCCAGGCGTTGCTGCTGGCCACCGGAGAGCCGCTTGAACGGGGTGCGGGCACAGCCGGTCAGCCCCAGTACGTCGAGCAGCCAGTCGGTGGGCAGCGGATTCGCCGAACACGCGGCGATGACGCGCAGCATCTCCTTGGCCCGCACCCCCGGATAGGCGCCGCCGCCCTGCGGCATTACCCCGATGCGGGCCCGCAGCCGGTCGCCCTGGGTGCTCGGGTCCAGCCCGAGCACCCGGACCTCACCGGCGTCCGCGCGCTGGAACCCCTCGCAAATCTCCACCGTGGTGGTCTTGCCCGCGCCGTTCGGGCCGAGCAGCGTGAGCACCGTCGCGGGCTCCAGCCGCAGGTCGAGCCCATCCACCGCGGTACGTGCGTGACTGCCGGACCCGAAGCGTCTGACCAGGCCGCTCACCTGGAGCGCACCGTCCGAAATGGCCGCGGCGGGCGCGGCGTCGGACGGATCTCCGGAGGAACCCACGGCTCCAGATTCTACGTCTCGTCGAACTAGGATCTGTTTCACGCCCTATCTCGGGATCCGGTGCCGAATCAGGTACAGCGGTACGAAAAGGATCACGGCTCCGGCCGCGATGGCCATCGGCAGCTGGTAGGCGCGGAACGCGAAGTCCGCGCCGGTCGGCGGGACCAGCAGCGCCACGATCGCCGAACCGGCGACGGACAGCCGGCGGAACCGGATGCGGGCCGTCGAGGCGGCCAGCGGGATGGCCGCCCACAGCAGGTACCAGGGGTGCACGGTCGGGCTGAGCAGCACCACCGCGCCGAGCCCGCAGCCGACGCCGGTGATCGGGTCGATCCGCCCGCGCAGCGTGCCGAGCAGCAGCCACAGGCACATCGCGCCGGACACCACGCCGCCCAGCACCCTGGTCAGCGTCAACACCGCCGTGGTGTGGTCACCCAGACCGGCCAGGATGCCGAGTTGGCCACCGGCGAGGCCGAGGTCGGTGCTCACCGACACCCAGCTGCGGATCAGCGTCGGTATGTCCAGCGTGTCGATCCAGCCGAAGCCAAGGCCGGTGCCGTAGGCCACCGCCAGCATGACCGCGCCGGCCACCACCAGCATCGACACTCCGACCTTGAGCACGTCGAGCAGCCGCCCGCCGCGTTCTCGGGCCGCCCACATGCCAAGGAAGCCGAGCGCCAACAGTGCCGGGACTTTTATGTCCGAGCTCAGCGTGATCAGCACGGTGCCCAGCAGCACGGAGCGGGACAGGCCGATCTCCAGCCCGGCCAGCATCAGACCGAGCATCAGCGACTCGTTGTGCACGCCGCTGAACAGGTGGAACAGCACCAGCGGGTTGGCGACGCCGAGCCAGAGCGCGGAGCGGGGATCCAGGCCGAGGCGGCTGGACAGCTTGGGCAGCGCCCACCAGATCGCCGCGATGCCGCAGATGGCCAGCAGCCGGTGCGCGAAGATGCCCAGCACCACGTCGTTGCCGGTCAGCGCGGTGATACCGCGGCCGAGGTAGAGGAACAGCGGGCCGTAGGGCGCCGGGGTGGACCGCCAGACGGTCGGGATGCTGCGGGTCAGCGGGTCGTCGATGCCCAGCGCGTCGGCCGGCCCGAGCTGGTAGGGGTCCATGCCGTGCGCGGCGATGGCGCTCTGCGCCAGATAGCTGTAGACGTCCTTGCTGAACAGTGGCGGTGCGACCCACAGCGGCAGTGCCCATAGCACCATGGTGCGGGTGATGAACCCCTTGGCCAGCGGGGTGCCGCCGTTCTGGTCCCGCTTGAGCAGCCGGCCGAGCCAGAGCCAGCCGAGCACCACCATCGCCATGCCGGCGTAGGTGATGGCGATGGACACCGTGGCGTTGCGTGAGGGCAGCCCGAGTAGCCGCAGCCCGAACGCCGGGTTCGGCACCGGCAGCGCACCCGCGCCGAGTGAACCGATCGCCATCAGCAGCGCGCCGGTCATTCCGAACCGGCGGACCGTGGTGGCGATCGGGTTGCGCGGTGGTTGCTCCGGTGGTTCCGGAGTAGGGGCAGCGTCCCTCGAAGTGCTCAGCTCGGGCGCAGCCATGGCGATAAAGGGTATGGCAGGGCTCGTGCCGTGGCCGGATCGGGTGGCCGAGGTCCGGGTGAGTCGAATCACCCGTGTAGGGGCCTGCCTTGGACGAATGAGCAGAAATACGCAACACTGGTGTTATGAAAACCAGCGGAGCGGATCCGGCGGCGGCCGAACGGGCGGCGCGCGGTACTGAGGCTCGCGCTGGTGCGAGTGACGGCGGTACGCGGGTCGCGGTGGCCCGGCTGCTGTTGGAGCGCGGCCCGGTGACGGCGGCCGATGTGGCCGCCGCGCTGGAGCTCAGCGCACCCGCCGTGCGGCGCCACCTGGACGTATTGCTCGCCGACGGGGAAGCCTCCACCCGGGAGGCGCCACAGCGCGGTCGCCGGGGCCGGGGGCGTCCCGCTCGGCTCTACCTGCTCACCGGCGCGGGTCGGGTGCGGTTCGGTCACGGTTATGACGACCTGGCGGTGGCGGCACTGCGGTACCTCGCCGAGACCGGCGGGCCGTACGCGGTGCGGATGTTCGCGGAGCGGCGGGCCAGCGAGCTGGTCGGGCGGTACCAGTCCGCTATCGTCGCGCCGCCGGCGGTCGCGGACCGGGTGGATGCCTTGGCCAGCGTGTTGTCCGCGCAGGGATACGCTGCGACGGCACGGCGCGCGGGCAGCGGCGAGCAGCTCTGCCAGCACCATTGCCCGGTGGCCCACGTTGCCGCTGAGTTCCCCCAGCTCTGCGAGGCGGAGACGCATGCCTTCGCCGAGATGCTGGGTACCCATGTCCAGCGACTGGCCACGATCGCCCGCGGCGACGCCGCGTGCACCACACACGTCCCGCTCGGAGTTCCCGACGGCGCCCGACCCGAAGACGGGGCGCCGCCAGCCGAGCGGAGCGACACCACCACAACATCCCGAACGGGGAGGCAGCGCGTATGACCACCGCTCCTGAGCGGACGGCCACAGCCGGCGGCCCGTCGACCGCATTGACCCAGGAGGAGACTCTCGCCTCCCTTGGCAAGTATGCGTTCGGCTGGGCCGACTCGGATGATGCGGGCGCAGGCGCCCGCAGGGGCCTGTCCTCCGACGTGGTCGCGGACATCTCCGCGAAGAAGAACGAGCCCGAGTGGATGTTGGAGAGCCGGCTCAAGGGCCTCAGCCTCTTCGAGCGCAAGCCGATGCCCAGCTGGGGCGCCGACCTGTCCGGCATCGACTTCGACAACATCAAGTACTTCGTGCGGTCGACCGAGAAGCAGGCGGCCAGCTGGGACGACCTGCCGGCGGACATCAAGAACACCTACGACAAGCTGGGCATCCCCGAGGCGGAGAAGGCTCGGCTGGTCTCCGGTGTCGCCGCGCAGTACGAGTCCGAGGTCGTCTACCACGCGATCCGTGAGGACCTCGAGGAGCAGGGCGTGCTGTTCCTGGACACCGACACCGCGCTGCGCGAGCAGCCGGAGCTGTTCCGCGAGTACTACGGCTCGGTGATCCCGCACGGGGACAACAAGTTCTCCGCGCTCAACGGCGCGGTGTGGTCCGGCGGCTCGTTCATCTACGTGCCGAAGGGCGTGCACGTGGACATCCCGCTGCAGGCCTACTTCCGGATCAACACCGAGAACATGGGCCAGTTCGAGCGGACGTTGATCATCGTCGACGAGGATGCCTACGTGCACTACGTCGAGGGTTGTACCGCGCCGATCTACTCCAGCGACTCGCTGCACAGCGCGGTGGTCGAGATCGTGGTGAAGAAGGGCGGACGCTGTCGCTACACGACGATCCAGAACTGGTCGAACAACGTCTACAACTTGGTCACCAAGCGGGCGAAGTGCGAGGCCGGCGCCACTATGGAGTGGGTGGACGGCAACATCGGTTCCAAGGTGACCATGAAGTACCCGGCCGTGATGCTGATGGGCGAGCACGCGAAGGGCGAAGTGCTGTCCATCGCGTTCGCCGGCGAGGGCCAGCACCAGGACGCCGGCGCCAAGATGACGCACCTGGCGCCGCACACCAGCTCCACGATCATCTCGAAGTCGGTGGCCAGGGGCGGCGGGCGCACGTCCTACCGCGGCCTGGTCCGGGTGAATCCCAGAGCTCATCACAGTCGCAGCACCGTCAAGTGTGACGCGCTGCTGGTCGACACGATCAGTCGCAGCGACACCTATCCCTACGTGGACGTCCGCACCGACGACGTGACGATGGGCCACGAGGCCACCGTTTCCAAGGTCAGCGATGACCAGCTCTTCTACCTGATGAGCCGGGGCCTGACCGAGGACGAGGCGATGGCCATGGTGGTGCGCGGGTTCGTCGAGCCGATCGCCCGCGAGCTGCCGATGGAATACGCGCTCGAGCTGAACCGGTTGATCGAGCTGCAGATGGAGGGTTCGGTCGGATGACTTCTGAACGCGACAGCGAGGGAGCACCCCGGAGGATGGCAGCCGGCGGGGTGGGGCGAACACAGCGAGCGCTAGCGAGCGAGGAGCGGACCGAGCGCGGAGCGGAAGCATGACGGAAGTTGCTGGACTGGCACCTGAGCTCGCCGGAGCCAAGAAAGGCTCCGGCGAGGTGCCCATCGGCTCGGCGGGGGAGCGCTTCAGCTCCTTCGACTTGGCGGCATTCGAGGTACCCAGCGGGCGTGAGGAGAACTGGCGCTTCACCCCGATGCGCCGGCTGCGCGGCTTGCACAACGGCGGCGCGGTCATCGACGGTGACGTCGACATTCGGGTGGACGGCACCTCGGACGAGGTCACCGTAGAGACCGTGCAGCACGGTGACCAGCGTCTCGGGGTGGCGGGCGCGCCGGCCGACCGGGTCGCCGCGCTGGCATGGGCGGAGGCGCCGCCGGCCACCGTGGTCACCCTGGGTGGCCGGCCGGAGCCGGTGACCGTCAGGGTGGCCGGCCCCGGAGTGGGCAAGACCGCGCTGGCGCACCTGCAGCTGCGCACCACCGAGCACGCCGAAGCGGTCGTGGTACTCGACTACAGCGGTTCGGGCACCGTGGCGGACAACGTCGAGGTGGTACTCGGCGACGGTTCCCGGCTCACCCTGGTGGTCATCGACGACTGGGCGAACGACGCGGTGCACGTCGGGGCACAGCACATCCTGATCGGCAGGGACGCCACGCTGCGGGCAACCACGATCAGCCTTGGCGGTGACCTGGTGCGGATCAGCCCGACGGTGCGCTACGCCGGCCCCGGCGGCGACGCCGAGCTGGCCGGGCTGACCTTCGCCGACGACAACCAGCACCTGGAACACCGGCTGCTGGTCGACCACGCGGTGCCGCACTGCCGGTCCAACGTGGTCTACAAGTCGGCGCTGCAGGGCAACGATGCGCACACGGTGTGGATCGGCGACGTGCTGATCCGGGCTGCCGCGGAGGGCACCGAGACCTTCGAGCTGAACCGCAACCTGCTGCTCACCCCGGGCGCCCGCGCCGACTCGGTGCCCAATCTGGAGATCGAGACCGGCGAGATCGCCGGTGCCGGGCATGCCAGCGCGACCGGCCGGTTCGACGACGAGCAGCTGTTCTACCTGCGTTCCCGAGGCATCCCGGAGTCTGTCGCGCGTCGGCTGGTGGTCCGGGGGTTCTTCAACGAGATCATCAACCGGATCGCGGTGCCGGCGGTCCGGGAACGTCTCGAGGCCGCTGTGGAAGAAGAGCTGGCCGCCGTGGAGAGCTGACCCCGGGCAGCGGTACGCGGAGCCCGAAAGAACAACCACCACCACACATTCTTTGGAGCACCAGCACATGTCCACCCTGGAGATCAAGGACCTGCACGTCGATGTGCGCGCGGGCACCGACTCGGACTCGAAGGAGATCCTGCGTGGCGTAGACCTGACCGTCCGGTCCGGCGAGACGCACGCGATCATGGGTCCGAACGGGTCAGGCAAGTCGACGCTGGCCTACGCGATTGCCGGCCACCCGAAGTACGAGGTCACCTCCGGCGAGGTGCTGCTGGACGGGCAGGACGTGCTGGCGCTGAGCGTCGACGAGCGGGCCAGGGCCGGGCTGTTCCTTGCCATGCAGTACCCGGTCGAGGTGCCCGGGGTGTCCACCTCGAACTTCCTGCGCAGCGCGGTGACCGCGATACGGGGCGAGGCGCCGAAGCTGCGCCACTGGGTCAAAGAGGTCAAGCAGTCGATGGCCGAGCTGGAGATCGACCCGGCCTTCGCCGACCGCAGTGTGAACGAGGGCTTCTCCGGCGGGGAGAAGAAGCGCCACGAGGTGCTGCAGCTGTCGCTGCTCAAGCCGAGGTTCGCGGTGCTCGACGAGACCGACTCCGGCCTGGACGTCGACGCGCTGCGGGTGGTCTCCGACGGGGTCAACCGCTACCGCGCGGACGGTGACGTCGGCGTACTGCTGATCACCCACTACACCCGGATCCTGAAGCACATCACTCCGGACGTGGTGCACGTGTTCGCCGGCGGGCGGGTGGTCACCTCGGGCGGGGCCGAGCTGGCCGACGAGCTGGAGGAGCACGGCTACGTGCGGTTCACCGACGCGGCCACCTCCGCATAGCCAGGGCGGGAGGTCAGAGCATGTCGCAGCTCGACGTGGGGAAGCTCAAGGCGGACTTCCCACTGCTGTCCCGCACGGTTCGGGACGACAAGCCACTGGTGTACCTGGACTCGGGGGCGACCGCGCAGCGACCGCGCCAGGTGATGGACGCGGAACGCGCGTTCCTGGAGCAGCACAACGCCCCGGTGCACCGGGGTGCGTACCAGCTCGCCGAGGAGGCCACCGACGCCTACGAGTCGGCCCGGGCCCGGATCGCCCGGTTCGTCGGCGCCGAGCCTGGCGAGGTGGTGTACGTCAAGAACGCCACCGAGGGCATCAACCTGGTCGCCTATGCGATGAGCAACGCCAGCATCGGTTTCGGTGCCGACGACCCGGCGTCCCGGTTCGCGCTCGGCCCCGGTGACGAGATCGTGATCACCGAGATGGAGCACCATGCGAACCTGGTGCCCTGGCAGGAGCTGTGTCGGCGCACCGGCGCCACGCTGCGCTGGTTCTCGGTGACCGAGCAGGGCCGCCTCGACCTCGACTCCGACCCGATCACCGAACGGACCAAGCTGGTCGCCTTCACCCACCAGTCCAACGTGTTGGGTACGGTGAACCCGGTGTCGGAGCTGGTGAGCCGGGCACGGCGGGTGGGCGCGCTGGTCCTGCTGGACGCCTGCCAGTCGGTACCGCACTCGCCGGTCGACCTGTCCGCGCTCGACGTGGACTTCGCGGTGTTCTCCGGACACAAGATGCTCGGGCCGTCCGGCGTCGGCGTGCTCTACGGCAGGGAGGAGCTGCTGGCCGCGATGCCGCCGTTCATCACCGGCGGCTCGATGATCGAGCTGGTCCGGATGGAGGGCACCACGTACGCGCCGCCGCCGCAGCGGTTCGAGGCGGGTACCCAGATGACCTCGCAGACGGTCGGCCTTGCCGCCGCGGTGGACTACCTGAGCTCGATCGGGATGGAGGCGGTCGCCGCGCACGAGCGCGAGCTGACCGCCGCCGCGCTGGCCGGGCTCGGCGAGATCGAGGGGGTCCGCATCGTCGGTCCGACGGACACCGAGCAGCGCGGCGGCGCGGTGTCCTTCCTTGTCGACGGCGTACACGCGCACGACGTCGGCCAAGTACTCGACGACCAGGGTGTCGCGGTGCGGGTCGGGCACCACTGCGCCTGGCCGCTGCACCGGCGGTACAAGATCGCCGCCACGGTGCGCGCCAGCTTCGCGGTGTACAACACACCCAATGACGTCACGGCGTTGGTCAAGGGTGTGCGGGCCGCGCAGTCCTTCTTCGGGGTGGCCTGACTTGCAGCTCAACCAGATGTACCAAGAGATCATCCTGGACCACTACCGGGACCCGCACGGCGCCGGCCTGCGGGAGCCCTTCGACGCCGAGTCGTTCCAGGTCAATCCGACCTGTGGCGACGAGGTGACGCTGCGGGTAGCGGTCAAGAAGGATGCCGAGGGCGCCGACACGGTGGCCGACGTCTCCTACGACGCACTGGGCTGCTCGATCAGCCAGGCCGCCACCTCGGTGCTGACCGACCTGGTGGTGGGACGGACCGTGGCGGAATCATTGCGCATCCTGGATTCGTTCCAGGAGATGGTGCAGAGTCGGGGCACCGTCGAGCCGGACGAGGAGGTGCTCGGCGACGGAGTGGCGTTTGCCGGCGTGGCCAAGTACCCGGCACGGGTGAAATGTGCCTTGCTCGGCTGGATGGCGTTCAAGGACGCGGTGGTCCGGGTGCCGGCGGGGCGCGGGCGAACCGGAGTGAATGGAGCAGATCGATGACCGACGTACAGCCGGACAGCAAGGTCAACCGAGGCGCGGCCGGCATGCCTGAGCCGCCCTCGGCCAAAGCCGGCACGCCGAGCCTGGACGACCTGGAAGAGGCGATGCGCGACGTCGTCGACCCGGAGTTGGGGATCAATGTGGTCGACCTCGGCCTGGTCTATGACATCCGGGTCGACGAGAACCGGGTCGCACTGGTGGACATGACGCTGACCTCGGCGGCCTGCCCGTTGACCGATGTGATCGAGGACCAGACCCGTTCGGCGTTGGTCGGGTCCGGCGGTGGCGGCCTGGTGGACGATGTGAAGATCAACTGGGTGTGGATGCCGCCGTGGGGCCCGGACAAGATCACCGAGGACGGCCGGGAGCAGCTGCGTGCCCTGGGCTTCACGGTCTGACCCCCGGGCTCGCGAGCCGGAACACCAGCCCGGCGCTCGCTCAAAAGGGTGATTGTGCGCCGCGACCCCGGAAAATCCTGGTCAGCGCGACATTAAGGCGTAGGCGGGCGCCCGTAGCGCTGCTACGGTCGCACTACGCCAGCGGTAGTGCCTCGGTAGTATTATCGAACGGCTCGCCCATATCGTTACGCGAAACTGACCACCCCGTTGGGGACCGTTCCCTCGGCCGTACCCGCATCCACCTTAAGGAGGAGGCGGATCGGTCCGAGAGAGTGACGACCCAGCCGCCTCGGCAAGGCAGGCTCAGTCACTGAGTAACTGATGTTGCTCAGTGATCGAGGGGGTTAGTTGCAGTGTTCATCGCGAAGATTCCGCCTGAGGGCGGGGGATTGGTGTCAGTCGGTCCGCGCCTCACGGTGGCGGCTGTCCAGGATGAGTCGCGGGCTGCCGTGCCAGAAGTTGACGCATCCCTGCCATGCCACACCAGGGATGCCGACCTGTGGTTCGCCGAGCGTCCGGACCAGCTCGGCCGGGCACAGCAGCTGTGCAGGGGCTGCCCGATCCGCCGGAAATGCCTTACCGGCGCCCTGGACAGACGTGAACCGTGGGGTGTCTGGGGCGGAGAGATCTTCGATCGAGGCCGGGTGATCCCGTTCAAGCGCGGTCGGGGTCGCCCGGCGAAGATCCAGGAGTCGACCGTCGCTTAGATCTGCTCAGTTCCCATGGCAGGAGATGCCGATAACCCCGCACAGCCAAGGGGCGGCGCCCTCGCAGGGTAAACCGGTCATCGTCTTCCAGCGCCGCGGCCAGGTTGCGATCCACCAGGGTCCGACCTGGCCGCGCGTGTGAGGTCAGTCGGGCGGCGATATTGACCGGCTCGCCGTACACATCGCCGAACCGGGTCACCACCGGGCCTACTGCCAGCCCGATGCGCAGCTCGGGCAGGCCGGGTGTCGCGGCCAACTGCTCGAGCAGCGCCAGCGCGATCTCCGCGCCGTCCGGGGCCTCGCTGGTGGTGAACAGCACCTCGTCGCCCACGGTCTTGACCACCCGGCCGCGGCAGCTGGCCACGACCTCGTTCGAGGTGCGGTGGAACTGTTCGATCAGCTCGGCCAGCCCGGCAAGGCTGAGCTGGTGGCTGGCCTTGGTGAAGTCGACCATGTCGGCGAACCCGACGACCAGCGAGCGGGTCTGCGAATTATGGGGGTGCCCGGTCAGCAACCGGCCGGCGGCGGCGGCCAACTGGCGGCGCCAGATATAGCTCTGCATCTGGCGCATCAGCGGCAGTATCCTGGCCGCGATCTCCATCAGCTCGCGCTCATCGATCTCGTCGTGACCGTGGTCCACCAGCTGGTAGATCGTCTCCACCTGCCAGTCGGCCAAACCGGACATTGCCTGGCCTACCGAGCGGGCCACCGAGTCCTCGATCTGCGCCGGCACCAGACCGTCGGCCCGCAGGTCCTCCCAGGTGCGCAGTGCCTGCCGGTCGCCATCGGTGAACACGACCTCGTCATCGCCGACCTCGGCGAACCCCAGGGAACGCCAGATCCGCTTGGTCAGGTCCGCATCCACCGAAGCCTGCTCGATCAGCTGAGCCCGGGAGTAACGCCGACTACCGCCGAGCAGCAGCTCCTCGAGCCGCTGCTGGATGTCCGCGTCGCCGTTCTCGTCACCGCTGGACCCGCCCGGCAGCAGCCGGCCCAGCCTTGCGCGCCAAATCTGACCCAGGGCGCGAACCTCTGGGGTCACCTGGTCGGTCAGGAAGTGTGCACGATGAGCACGTCCACGCCGGACCGGCGGGCCACGCTCTGCGGCACCGAACCCAGGATCCGGCCGGTCAGGGTGTTCAGGCCGACGTTGCCAACGACCAGCAGCTCGGCTCCCGAGTCGGCGACGGCCTGGTCCAGCACGTCGACCGGCGGGCCCTGCACGGCTTTGGTGTCGACCTTGGTCGCGCCGGCCGAGCGGGCCCGGTCCGCCGCGTTGCGCAGCACGCTCTCCGCGGGGGCGGAACCGACGACCTGGTAGGCGTCTTCCTTCAGTGCATCCGAGGCGGCCCGGATGTCCTCCTTGCTTGCCGGCTCGTATGCGGTGACGATCAGCAGCTCGGCGCCGCTGTCGGCGGCGAGCAGGCCGGCCTTGTCCACCGCGAGCAGCGAGGTGTCCGAGCCGTCGGTGCCCACGAGGATCTTCTTGTAGGAGCCCACTTGGAAGCCTCCTTCTCTCAAGGTTGATCCAGACGCTACAACACCGCCACCGGAGCCGGCGATTTGGGAGGGGCGTTGACCAGCAGGGACGACCCAATCAGGCGAAGCCGCAGCGGCCAGCTCGTAGTGTGGAACAGAGCGGCCATTGCGGCCGCGGTGCCGAAGGGATCGGTCCGCGCACCAAGGTAGGCACGCTGGTGCTGATCGGAGAGTCGGAAGAAACCTTCGAAGAAATCCGGCAGCCGCTCGGGTGCCAGGCGCAGCAGGCACTCCAGACCGCGCCGGCGCAGCTGGTGGGTGAGCCGGGCGCCCGGCGGCCACAGCACCGCGTCGACAGCGTGCGCGGCCTGCGCCGGCCCTCGGGCCAGTCCGGTGGCTATCGCGTCCGCGACAGGGGCGGCCAACCGCAGCGCGGTAGCCAACTGGTAACCGGTTGCCGGATGGGTCAGCGGCGCGGCGGCGCCGAAGCCCAGCGCCTGGCGGCCGCGGTGGCGGGGCCGGTCCAGCGGGAACCGGACCACCTCGCGGCGGGCCGTTCCGGGGACCCGGATGCCGTGCCGGTCCAGCCTGGTGTGTAGCCGCCGGGTCAGCACGGCCAGATCCAACCCGGGTCGACGGGCCAGCGAGGTCTCTTCGAGCAGCACCTCGCCGGGCCCGACCGGAACGGCGTAGAGGAAGCTCAACCCGGGGGCGTCGTTGACCGGGCGCCAGTCCATGAACAGCGCCTGCCCGGGAGCGACCAGCGGCGCGGCCGACGTGGCGGGCACCACCACCCCCGCCGCGGTCTGCTCCGCCGCGACACCGGTGCCGTGCGGCCCGGCGGCCAACGGCTGGGCCGCGCCACCGGCATCGAGCACGACGGCGGCGGCGGGCACCTCGCCGGCGCGGGCCAGGCCACGCCGCACGGCGACACCGGCGTGCCGCAGTCGAGCGTCCAGGTGGCCACGCAGCTCGGCGGTGTCCAGCACCGCGTAGTCCCGGCCGAGGTCGTGCTCGGTGCGCGCGATGGCCCTGCCCCGCGCGCTCGCGGCGATCACCTGGGGCGGCAGTGTCGCGGGCAGCTCGTCGTGCCATCCGCCATAGGTGGCGCGCCACGGGCGACCGGGCGCCGGATCCAGCAGTTCGGTGCGCAGGCCACGCTCCGCGCAGGCGGCCGCCACCGAGCGCCCGGCCGGTCCGGCGCCGACCACCAGCACGTCGAGCACGACGAGGACTCCGACAGGGCCCGGCCGTCCTCAGCCCAGGTTGCCGGTAGCGAGCACGCCGCCGTCCACCCGCACGGTCTCGCCGGTGATCCAGGACGACGCGTCGGAGACCAGGAAACCGACCAGGCTGGCGACGTCCTCCGGGTTGCCCAGCCGCCTCATCGGGTAGGCACGGGCCGTCTCCTCCTCCCGGTCGGCATACAGCGCGGTGGCGAACTTGGTCTTGACCACGGCCGGCGCGACCGCGTTGACCCGGATCTTCGGCCCCAGCTGCGCGGCCAGCTCCTCGGTCAGCCGGATCAGCGCCGCCTTGGACGCGCCGTACGCCGCGATCACCCCGGTGGAGCGCAGCCCGGCCGTGGACGCCAGGTTGACCACCGCGCCACCGTGCTTACCCATCCAGGCCCGGTAGGCCTCCTGCAGGTAGCCGAGGCAGGCGACGACGTTGATGTCGAAGACCTTGCGCACGCCTTCCAGGTCGGCGTCCATCAAAGGGCCGTATACCGGGTTGACCCCGGCGTTGTTCACCAGGATGTCCAGGCGGCCGAACCGCTGCACGGTGCGTGCCACAGTCTGCGCCCGGGACTCCGGGTCACCGGCATTGCCCGGCAGCCCGATGACCCGCTTGTCACCGTCGGGCACCGAGGCGGCCAACTGTTCCACCGAGGCGGCCAGCTCGTCGGGTTTGCGGGCGGTGATCGTGACGGACGCGCCCCTGGCGAGCAGCTCGGCGGCGATGGCGTAGCCGATGCCCCGGCTGCCGCCGGTGACGATCGCCGCGCGGTCGGAGAGGTCGGCGAGTTCCGCCGGTGTGGGCGTGACTGGGCTCATGACGTCCAACCCTAATCGGCTTCTCGGCGTCCCTTATACTGAGAGACGTGGTCCGGACGAGCTAAGCCGCCTGGATGCCCGCCGGTTACGACAGGTGGGCCGCCAAAGTTCTGTCCGCCATTTCGTTGGGAGCTTCCCCTTAAATGATCACTGCGTCCGATGTCGAGCTGCGCGCCGGTGCGCGCATTCTGATCGCCGGCGCGAACCTGCGGGTCGCGCCCGGCGACCGCATCGGCCTCGTCGGGCGCAACGGCGCCGGCAAGACCACCACGATGCGGGTGCTGGCCGGCGAGGCCCAGCCCTACGGCGGCTCGGTCGTGGCGTCCAGCGAGGTGGGCTACCTGCCCCAGGACCCGCGCGAGGGCGACCTCTCGGTGACCGCCAAGGACCGGGTGCTCTCCGCCCGCGGCCTTGACACGCTGCTGCGCGATATGGAGAAGGCGCAGACCGCGATGGCCGAGCTGGTGGACAGCGCGGAGCGGGAACGCGCGGTGCGGGAGTACGGGCACATCGAGGAACGGTTCTCGGCGCTCGGCGGGTACGCGGCGGAGAGCGAGGCCGCCCGGATTTGCGCACACCTCGGCCTGGCCGACCGGGTGCTCGAGCAGATCCTTGGCACGCTGTCCGGCGGCCAGCGGCGTCGGGTGGAGCTGGCCCGCATCCTGTACGCGGCCAGCGACGCCGGCGCCGGCGGGCGCTCGGCAACCACGCTGTTGCTCGACGAGCCGACCAACCACCTTGACGCCGACTCGATCACCTGGCTGCGCGGCTTCCTGCAGCGCCACGAGGGCGGCCTCGTGGTGATCAGCCACGACACCGACCTGCTCGACGCGGTGGTCAACAAGGTCTGGTACCTGGACGCGATCCGTGGCGAGATCGACCTCTACAACCTGTCCTGGCAGCGCTACCTCGAAGCAAGGGCAACCGACGAGAAGCGCCGCCGCCGGGAGCGGGCCAACGCCGAGAAGAAGGCCGCCGCTCTGCACCTGCAGGCCGCCAAGATGGGCGCCAAGGCGACCAAGGCGGTGGCCGCGAAGAACATGGCGCGCCGGGCCGACACGCTGCTGGCCGGCCTGGACGACGTGCGGCAGAACGACAAGGTCGCCAAGATTCGGTTCCCGGAGCCCGCGCCGTGCGGGCGCACCCCGCTGACCGCCGAGGGCCTTGCCAAGTCCTACGGCTCGCTGGAGATTTTCGCCGGGGTGGACCTGGCGATCGACCGGGGCAGCAGGGTGGTCGTCCTCGGGCTCAACGGGGCGGGCAAGACAACGCTGTTGCGGCTGCTTGCCGGCCAGGAGCAGCCCGACGGCGGCGAGGTGCTGCCGGGCCACGGGCTGCGGCTGGGCTACTACGCCCAGGAGCACGACACGCTCGACCTGGACACCTCGGTGTGGGACTGCATCCGCCATGCCGCACCCGACACCCCGGAGCAGCGGTTGCGCACCCTGCTCGGTGCGTTCCTGTTCTCCGGGGACCAGCTCGACCAGCAGGCCGGCACACTCTCCGGCGGAGAGAAGACCCGTCTGGCGCTGGCCGGGCTGGTCAGCTCGGCGGCCAACGTCCTGTTGCTCGACGAGCCGACGAACAACCTGGATCCGATCAGCCGTGAGCAGGTGCTCGACGCGTTGCGCCGCTACGAGGGTGCCGTTGTGCTGGTGACGCACGACCCCGGGGCGGCCCGCGCGCTGGGCCCGGAGCGGGTGATCGTGTTGCCCGACGGCACCGAGGACCACTGGTCCGCCGAGTACATGGAGCTCGTCGATCTGGCCTGATCACCCGAACGCGAGGCAATGATCACCCAGACGCGGAAGCCATTTGGTCGAACCGTTCGCCGATCTCTGTGTCGATCTCCTGGCGTTGCTCGGGCCGGTGGATCATCATGACGCCACCAGGGGATTTCGAGCAGAGATCCTGCAATCGGCGAAGGAGGGCCGACCGCGTGGCCGACCTTAAGAAAGGTGCCCGGATTACCGGCACCCAGCGCGACAAGTTAGCGACCGATCTCAAGAAGAAGTACGAGAAAGGTGCCAGTATTCGGGCACTTGCCGAGCAGACCGGCCGTTCGTACGGGTTCGTGCACCGGGTGTTGAGTGAAACCGGTGTGCAGCTGCGTGGCCGGGGCGGAGCGACCCGGACGAAAAAGAAGTAGCTCGTCGGCGGGCGAGTTGGTTCGCCCGACTGCTGTACCGGGCTGGGTCGCCACCATGAGCGTCGCCCCACTCCGAGCAGTCGCTCGTCCCGTCTTCGCAGTTGACCTGCCCTGCCGCTGTCACCTTCGCTGACTCTTCTGGTGTGCCGCGCCTACCTGTGGAGCCCCAATCAGGTTCGGCGTGGGTCGTCCGGTGAACCAGTTGCTTGGGGCACTACGCGCGACACACAGTTGCGTGGTGCCGCAAACGTTCCGGTCAGAGCCGCTCCACGGTGGCTACTCGGTCGCGAGTATTGACTGAATGCGGCCTATTCTGTGAGGTTCCTGTGTTGGTTTCGCCGGCCCGGATTCAGCCGGGCCGCCGCACCCCTTTGCCGCCGGCGATATAAGGCCTACTCCGTGCCCGCCGCATATCCCCGGGCTTTCCGACGCGGGCGATGTCGGACCGGATGGAACGCGGTCCGTGCCTCGAGGTTGACCTCTACGTAACTTGAGGTTGCATGCTTGTCGTGGTACGGGGAAGCGCACGAGCTCCCTGGACGTTCAGTGGCAGGAGGAGGCGTGACGTGTCGACCGACGCGCCACCGGGAGCGGGCGGTGCTGGATGAGCGATGTGGGCAGCTGGACGATGATGCGGGCGGCGGCGCGCCGCGCGGAGCTGGGGGATCGGTCGGTGTCCAGGCTCACGGTGGCCCGGATCTGGCGTTTCGCGGTCGGCTACCGGCGCCTGGTGACGGTGTTCCTGTTCCTGACGGTGGCCTCCGCCGCGATCGGTGTGTTGTCGCCGCTGCTCGCGGGGCGGGTGGTGAACGTGATCGTGGGAGCCGGCCGGCTGCCCGACGCGGTCCGCCCGGTCCTGGTGCTGGCCGGTGCGATCGCCGGGCTCGCGGTGCTGGACGCCGGCATCGGCCTCGGCACCCGGTGGCTCTCCGCGCGGATCGGCGAAGGTCTCATCCTGGACCTGCGCCGGGCGGTCTTCGAGCACGTGCAGCGCATGCCGGTGGCGTTTTTCACCAGGACTAGGACCGGGGCACTGGTCAGCCGGCTCAACAACGACGTGATCGGCGCGCAGTCCGCGATCACCGACACTTTGGCCAGTCTGGTGTCCAACGTGATCCAGCTGGTACTGGCGCTGGCCGTGATGATCACCTTGGCCTGGCAGGTCACGCTGGCTGCGTTGTTGCTGGTGCCGTTGTTCCTGCTACCGGCGCGGCGGATGGGCGGCACGGTCGCAACCCTGCAACGCGAGTCGGCGAACCTGAACGCGGTGATGACCACACAGATGACCGAGCGGTTCTCCGCGCCGGGCGCGACGCTGGTGAAGCTGTTCGGCCGCCCGGAGCACGAGGCGAGTGAGTTCGGTTCCCGGGCCAGCAGGGTGCGCGACATCGGCGTGCGCACCGCGATGGTCTCCCGGACGTTCATGACCTCGCTGAGTCTGCTCTCCGCGCTGGCGCAGGCGTTGGTGTACGGGCTGGGCGGCTACCTGGCGGTGACCGGACAGCTCGCCCCGGGCACGGTGGTCAGCCTTGCCCTGTTGCTGTCCCGGCTCTATGGGCCGTTGACCCAGCTGTCCAACGCCCGGGTCAACGTGATGGGCGCGCTGATCTCCTTCGAGCGGGTGTTCGAGGTACTCGATCTGAAGCCCATGATCAGCGAGCGGCCGGACGCCCGTGCGCTGCCGAGGGGCCCGGTGTCGGTACGGCTGCGCGACGTGCACTTCGGTTATCCGGCGGCTTCGGCGGTCTCACTGGCCTCGTTGGAGGAGGTCGCCACCCTGGACGCCAGGGACGGTGCCGAGGTGTTGCACGGTGTCGACCTCGAGGTGCCGGCCGGCGCGCAGGTCGCGTTGGTCGGTTCGTCCGGCGCGGGGAAGTCCACTGTGGCCAGCCTGCTCGCGCGGCTCTACGACGTGGACTCCGGCGCGGTCGAGCTGTCCGGCATGGACGTGCGGGACCTGAGCTTCGCCGCACTGCGCGACGCGGTCGGCCTGGTGACCCAGGACGGGCACCTCTTCCACGACACTATCCGGGCCAACCTGAGTTATGCACGGCCCACCGCGAGCGACGACGAACTCATCGAGGCGATGCGCCGGGCCCGGCTGGGCGAGCTGCTCGACTCGCTGCCGGACGGGCTGGACACGATGGTCGGTGAGCGTGGCTACCGGCTGTCCGGCGGCGAGCGGCAGCGGCTCACCATCGCCCGGTTGCTGCTGGCCCAGCCGTCCGTCGTAGTGCTGGACGAGGCAACCGCGCACCTTGACTCCGACTCGGAGGCTCAGGTCCAGCAGGCGCTCGCCGAGGCGCTGCACGGACGCACCGCGCTGGTCATCGCGCACCGGCTGGCCACCGTGCGCGGCGCCGACCTGATCGCGGTGCTCGAGCACGGCCGGATCGTGGAGCGCGGCAGTCACGACGAACTGCTCGCCAAGGGCGGCCGATACGCAGCGCTGTACCGGCGGCAATTCCGCGCCGGTCGGCCCGGGGAATCATTCGACGCGGTCGCCTGAACCGCCTCGGCGAGGTAAATGCATCTGAGAAATACGGCCGGTTCACCGTCGGCGAGCCGCGTTTCCGGTGCGCCGCGACGTGTGCGATATCTTGCGCAATTAGGCAGGCACCCAGTGGGTTTCCAGTCAGATTTCTCGACCGGGCCGGTCACGGCGGCGAGGCGAGAGGTGGCCCCGTTCCGGGGTGAGCCGGGATCGTGGCGCGCATACCTTGCCCACCCGTGGCGGCGGTGGCCACGCCCGGCGGCCCGGCGGCCCGTCGGCCGGCCGGCTCACCGCGGCGGAGCCACCGCCGTGCGGGCGTGGTGCTGCCGCCCGGGGCGTCGGTAGTGTCGGCGGCGTCTGGACCGGTGGTGCCAGCTTCGCGGCGATCTCGCCGATCACCATCGCCGGCACCCCCAGCGCGGCCAGCGTCTCTACCAGGTATTCGACGATCCGGTCGTAGTGCTCGGGCTGGATGTGCAGCTGGGCGTGGGCATCCCTCATCGATCGATTCGAGAGGTGGGCGGTACCGGTCAGCGTGGCCGCGAGGAAGCCCCGCTGATGAGCTTTGAGGCAGGTGAGATCTCTGTTGACGAAGTAGCCGGTGAGCTCCCCGTCCCGGAGAACCCGGTCGCAGAACTGGTCGACGGCGACGCGCACCGAGTCGGTCCGGCCGATGGTCTCGTAGATGCAGGGCCTTGCCTCTGCTGTCGTCATCGCCAATGTTTACCCGTTGTCGGTTGCCGGTCGATAGCCGTCACATCAAATGCGGTATCTGTCTCCTCACACGGCGTCGATGGCCGAGGTGAGAACTTGGAATTATGATTGTAACGCCACTTTCCGCTACTCACTGACACCCGTCCGAGTTAGCGGGGCGCCCACGAAAAGGGCTGAGACTAACTTTCGGTAGACCTGGTTCGAGCTCTGAAAGCGGATCGGCTAGTCCGCGGTGGGCAACCGGCGGACGCTGGTCTCCACCACGTCCAGCACCGCGCGCAGGTCCTCGGCGGACAGCCCCATCGCCAGGTGCGAGACGAGGCCCTCGAACGCCAGCTCCAGGTACTGGGCGAGCACACTGATCGGCAGGTCCGGCCGGACCACGCCGGCGGCGCGCTGCCGGGCCAGCCGGCTGTGCAGCGCCTCGGTCAGCTCCTTCGCCTGCTCCTCCCACTCCGCGCGGAAGGCCGGGTCGGTACGCAGTCGGCGGGACACCTCCAGACGGGTACCGAGCCAGCTGATGCTGCTGCCCCCGGTCGCGGCATCGGCCAGCACATCCCGCATGACCTGCACCATGCCTTGGTCCGCGACCACCTTGGCCATCTGACGGGCGTCCTGCCGCGCCAGCTCGAGAAACAGCGAGTCCTTGTCCCGGAAGTGGTGGAATATCGCCCCCCGGGACATCCCGGTGGCCTCCTCGAGACGACGGACCGTGGCGCCCTCGTAGCCGTACTTGCTGAAGCAGGCCCGGGAACCGTCCAGGATCTGCTCGCGGCGTGCGGCGAGATGGCCGGCGCTGACGCGAGGCATCCTCGTAGCGTATCCGCACGTGACCCAGCTGACGCGTCGCCTCGTGCGCGACGCCTGCTTTTGTCGGTGTCCTTGTGTACCGTCGCGTTCCGGCGCTCAACACTGTTGGGGAGTGGTTGCTGGTGTCACCGGAAGCGGTAGCTCAGACGCGGGCCGGCCGGTCCGGCCTTGCGGAGCGGGCCGTGCAGGTTCTGCACAGCCGGGAGGAGGCGGAGGCCTACGTCGCCTCGGTCTGCTTCAAACACGGGCCGCCGAAGCTGATCGGCGTCGAGCTGGAATGGCTGCTGGCCCGCCGGTCCCTGCCCTCCGCCCGGCCGGAGCTGGCCGCGCTCGCCGCCGCGCTAGGTCCACACGCCCCACCAAGCCTTGATCCACTCACTCCCGCAATGCCACTGCCCCACGGTTCCATCGTCACGGTGGAGCCCGGCGGCCAGGTCGAGATCGCCAGCGCGCCGTTTGAGACGCTCCAGTCGCTGGTAGACGCCGTTTCGGCGGACACAGCCACGTTGCACGACCGGCTCGCCGAGCACGACCTTCATCCCCGCCCACTCGCGGCGGATCCGGTCTTTCCCCCGCACCGGTTGCTCACCATCCCGCGCTACGCCGCGATGGAGGCCGCGTTCGACCTGCTCGGCACGGAGGGGCGGTCGATGATGTGCTCGACTGCCGCGGTGCAGCCCAGCCTGGATCTGGGCGTTCGGGAGGACCTGCCGCTGCGCTGGACGGCACTGCACCTGCTGGGCCCGGTGCTGGTCGCGGCGTTCGCCAACTCACCGGTGCTGCACGGCCGCTACACCGGGTGGAAGTCCTCCCGGATGGCGGTGTGGCTGGCTCTCGACCCACCGCGCACCGCCCCTCCGGACCTGTCGGTGGCCGACCCGGCGACCGGCTACGCCCGCAGGGCACTGGATGCCGGGCTGATCTGCCTGCGCCGCTCGGCGGACAGCTGGGCGGCCCCGGTGGGGGTGACCTTCGCCGACTGGCTCGACGGCGCGTTGCCCGATCCGCCGACCACCGAGGACCTCGAGCTGCACCTGTCGACGCTCTTCCCGCCGGTCCGCCCGCACGGCCACGTCGAGGTCCGCTACATCGACGCCCAGGCCGGCCCGGAGTGGGTGGTACCGGTCGCGGTGCTTGCCGCGCTGCTCGCCGACCCGGCCAGCACGTCCGCCGCGGTGGACGCCTGTCTGCCGGTCGCGGGCCAGTGGCGGCGGGCGGCGAAGCGTGGGTTGGCCGACGCCGAACTGGCCAGGGCCGCCGCGCGGGTGTTCACCCTCGCCCTGCAGACGCTGCCCCGGCTGATCGGGCCGGGCCCGGTGCTCGACCTGGTGGCCAGGGTCGTCGAGCGGCGGGTGCTGCGCGGGCGGTGCCCTGCCGACGAGCTGACCGGGCGAAACGGCTACGCCAACAACTCAGATGTCACCAACCCGGACCGGCAGGGAGGTACCTCGTGACAGCCGAGATCGAGCTCGACCATCCGCTCACCGAGATGAGCACCGAGCGGCTGCGCGGCTACGTCGCGTCCGAGCTGGCCAGGGGCAGAGCGCGCAGCGCGGTGCTCACCGAGTCGGTCGACGAGGCCGACCTGGTGCGCCAGCACTCGCCGTTGATGTCGCCGCTGGTGTGGGACCTGGCGCACATCGGCAGCCAGGAGGAGCTGTGGCTGGTCCGCGACGTCGGTGGCCGCAAACCGCTGCGCCCGGAGATCGACGGGCTCTACGATGCGTTCCAGCACTCCAGGGCCAGCCGGGTGGACCTGCCGCTGCTCACCCCCGCCGAGGCGAAGGTCTACGTCGCCGAGGTCCGGGAGAAGGCGCTGGACGCGCTGGAGCACAGCCGGCTGCGGGGCCGGCGGCTGGAGGAGAACGCGTTCGCCTTCGGCATGATCGTGCAGCACGAACAGCAGCACGACGAGACGATGCTGTCCACCCACCAGCTGCGGGAGGGGCCCTCGGTGCTGCACGCGGAGCCGCTGCCGCACTCGGTGGCCGCTCCGGTACCGGCCGAGGTGCTGGTGCCGGCGGGTGAGTTCGACATGGGCACCTCGACCGAGCCGTGGGCGCTGGACAACGAACGGCCGGCGCACCGCGTCGCGACGGCGGACTACGTCATCGACGCGGCACCGGTCACCAACGGCCAGTACGCGGAGTTCATCGCCGCCGGCGGCTACCACGAGCCGCGCTGGTGGAGCGAGCAGGGCTGGCGCCACCGGGTCGACGCCAACCTGGTCGCACCTCGGTTCTGGCTCCGGCAGGCGGGCCAGTGGTGGCGGCGCAGGTTCGGTGTGCTCGAGCCGACGCGGTCGGACGAGCCGGTGGTGCACGTCTGCTATCACGAGGCGGCGGCCTACGCCGCGTGGGCCGGCCGGCGGCTGCCCACCGAGGCCGAGTGGGAGAAGGCCGCCCGGTGGGATCCGGCCACCGGGCGCACCCGCCGCTACCCGTGGGGTGACGAGGCACCCACGCCGGAGCACGCCAACCTCGGCCAGCGCCACCTCGGCCCGGCGCCAGTGGGTGCCTATCCGAAGGGTGCCTCGCCGCTGGGCGTGCACCAGCTGATCGGCGACGTGTGGGAGTGGACGTCCTCGGGCTTCCACCCCTACCCGGGCTTCCAGATGTTTCCCTACCCGGAGTACTCCGAGGTCTTCTTCGGCGGCGATTACCGGATGCTGCGCGGCGGATCGTTCGGCTCCGACGCGGGCGTGGTGCGCGCGACGTTCCGCAACTGGGACCACCCGATCCGCCGGCAGATTTTCTCCGGGTTCCGCTGTGCAAGGGACGCAACGGCGAGTGAGGCGCACAGCGGCGGGGTGGCGTAGCGGGTGTGTCGCCACCTGGCGTACCTGGGTCGGCCGAGGTCGATCGCGGAGTTAATGCTGGAGCCGGAGTTCGGGCTGCTGCGGCAGTCCTACGCCCCTCGGGACATGCGCGGCGGCGGCACGGTCAACGCCGACGGCTTCGGCGTCGGCTGGTACCCACCGGGCGCCGAGAGTGGCCCGGCCCGTTACCGACACGACCAACCGCTGTGGACCGACAGCTCGTTCCGCGCCCTCGCGGCGGCGACCGAGTCCGGCGCGGTGTTGGCGGCGGTCCGGTCGGCCACCGTGGGCATGCCGGTGGTGAGCACGGCCTGCGCGCCGTTCACCGACGGGCACTGGTTGTTCAGCCACAACGGGATGGTGACCGGCTGGCCGCACTCCATCGCTGAACTCGCCGGGCAGCTACCGGTCACCGACCTGGTCACCCTCGACGCGCCGACAGACTCGGCGCTGCTCTGGGCACTGGCCAGGGACCGGTTGGCCCGAGGGCTGTCGCCGGAGCGGGTGCTCGCCGGCCTGGTCACCGAAGTGGCAGAGACAGCGCGGGGCTCGAGGCTGAACCTGCTGCTCACCGACGGTGTCCGGATCTACGCCACCGCGTGGAGCCATGCGCTGAGCTACCGCGCCACCGCCGGCTCGTTGGTCATCGCCTCCGAACCGTACGACGAGCTACCCGGCTGGGTTCCGGTCCCGGACGGCCACCTCGTGGTGGGCGGCGAGGGCGAAGCCCACTCGATGCCGATCTCCGGGGCCGCCGGTCCCGGTCCGGCCCACGAACACCTCGATGCCATCGCTGACAGCAGAGGAGCCTGATGCCCACCGCCGTGCTCGATGTCTACCTGACCAGCTCCGAGGCTGAGACCGCATTGCGCGCGGACGCGCGCAGCGGGCTCACCTCGATCCCGAAGGTACTGCCGCCCAAGTGGTTCTACGACGCGACGGGCAGCGAACTCTTCGAGCGGATCACCACGCTGCCCGAGTACTACCCGTTCGCCGCCGAGCGCGAGATTCTGCGTGCCAAGGCCGCCAGGATCGCCGAGGTGTCTCGGGCTGAGGCGCTGGTCGAGCTGGGTTCCGGTTCGTCGGAGAAGACCCGGCTGCTGCTGGACGCGCTGGAAACGGGCGGCACCCTGCACAGCTACCTGCCGCTTGACGTATCGGAGTCGGCGTTGCGGGAGGCGATGGACTCGCTCGCGGTGGAGTACCCGACGCTGGCGTTGCACGGCATCGTCGGTGACTTCACCCGCCACCTCGGCCAGCTCCCGGCCCAGGGCAAACGGTTGCTGGCCTTCCTGGGCGGCACGATCGGCAACCTGCTGCCGGCGGAGCGCGAAGCCTTCCTGCACACCGCGCGCGCCGCGTTGCGCCCCGGCGAGCAGCTGCTGCTGGGTACCGGCCTGGTGATCAGCCCCTCGGTGATGGTGCCGGCCTACGACGACGCCCTCGGGGTCACGGCCGAGTTCAACCGCAACGTGCTGCGGGTGTTCAACCGGGAGCTCGGCGCCGACTTCGACGTGGAGGCGTTCAGCCATGTGGCGCTGTGGAACGCGGAGCGGGAGTGGATCGAGATGCGGCTGCGGGCCCGGCGGTCCATGATCGTGCGTGTCGCCGAGCTGGGCATCGAGGTGCCCTTCGCCCACGACGAGGAGATCCGCACCGAGACCTCGGCAAAGTTCCGGCGGCACGGCGTGCGCGGTGAGCTGGCGGCCGCCGGCTTCGAGCTCACCGAGTGGTGGACGGACTCGGCGCAGCGGTTCGCCCTCTCGCTGGCCACCGCTCGGTAGCGCCGCCCCCGCAAAGGGCGGCCACCCGTACCCGGGCTTCGGCCAGCGACCTTGCCGCCAGCGGCTGGAGGTGGCCCAGGTGCGGGACAAGCCCGGAGAGGGTCAGCTCGGCGCTGACGAAACACAGGTTCTCCTCGGACACGCCCAGCCCGCGCAGATATGTCCGCAGGTAAGGGGTGTGGAAGTCCCATGCCTCCCTCGGGGTTCCCTGGCCGTAGGTGCCGCCGCGCGGGGTGATCACCACGACACTCGTCTCGCGCAACAGACTGTCACCGGTGTCCGGGTCGGTGTATGCCCCGGGGAAGGTCACCCGGTCGATCCAGGCCTTCAGCGAGGCGGGTACCGAGTAGTTGTACATCGGGGCGCCGATCAGCACGGTTTCGGCCGCGAGCAGCTCGGTGACCAGCGGGTAGGTCAGTGCCCACTGCTGTTCCTCGGCCGGGCTCTCGAGCAGTGCGGCCACCTCGGCCGGTGGGACGAGACCGTGTTGTCCCAGTCGCCGGCCGAGCGTGCAGTATGCCGTGTCCAGCGGCGGTACCGGATCGGCGACCAGGTCCCGGTACCGGTATCCGTCCGAGCCGTGCAGGTCCCGCCAGGTGTCGGCGAACGACGCGGTCAGCTGCCTGCTGACCGACTCACCGGAGGTGTTCGCGCTGGAATCCAGGTGCAACAAGGATGTCACCGGTTCTCCTGTCACTTCGGTCGCGTTGCATTCGTCATCTGAGTTGACGGAGCACGACGGGGAGAGGTGACCGGTGCACGAGCGGGACGGGCTGGCGGAACGTTTCGAGGCACAGCGCCCCCAACTGCGCGCGGTTGCCTACCGGATGCTCGGCTCGCCGGGCGAGGCGGACGACGCGGTGCAGGAGGCGTGGCTGCGGCTCAGCGGGGTCGTCGCCGGGGAGGTGGACAACCTCGCCGGCTGGCTGCGCACGGTGGTGACCCGCATCTGCCTCGACATGCTGCGCTCCGCGCGTCACGTCGGGAGGACCCGACCGGGCAGCAGGTGCCCGACCAGGTCGCGGAGCTGGCTCGGGGGACCCAACCGGAGGAGGAGGCGTTGCTGGCCGACTCGGTGAGCCGCGCGCTCCTGGTGGTGCTGGACACTCTGGGCCCCGCCGAACGGATCGCGTTCGTGCTGCACGACATGTTCGCCGTGCCCTTCGACCAGATCGCACAGCTCGTGGACCGCACCCCGGTTGCCACGAAGAAGCTGGCCAGTCGGGCACGCCACAAGGTGCGGGGCAACCCGGTGGTCCTGGCGGGCGAGCTGGCCCGGCACCGGCGGGTCGTCTCCGCGTTCCTGGCCGCCGCGCGGGCCGGTGATCTCACCGCGGTCCTCGGGGTGCTGGCCCCCGATGTGGTGCGCCGCGCCGACCCCGCCGCGCTGCCGCCGGGCGGAGCGGGCGAGGTCCGAGGCGCCCTGGCCGTGGCGGAGGGGACGGTTGTGCTGGCCGCCAGGTCGCGGTTCGCCGAGCTGGCGCTGGTCAATGGGACGGTGGGGGTCGTGGTGGCTCCGCGCGGCCGGCTGCTGCTCGCGCTGACCTTCACCATCGAGAACGACAGGATCACCCGCTACGACGTGATCGCCGACCCCACGCGCCTGCGACGACTCGACCTCGCCGTCCTCACCTGATCAAGCCCGATATACCCGCGAGTCGGGCCTCCCGGCACACCGAGTCGGGACTCTCAACACACGATTGGAGCGGATGGTGTGCTCGGAGCTCCGACTCAGTGGGCCCTGAGGAGGCCCGACTCGCGGGACGGTTGGCCACTGGGCTGGTAGGTCGACCGCGTGCCGGGTGCGCTCAGGGCGCTTGGTCCGGCAGCAGGCGCTTGACCGCGTCCGAGGGGTCCAGCCGTTCCACGCCAGGGATCCCGTCAAGGTCGCGATCGGTCGACACGATCACCGTCACACCGCGGCGCAAGGCAGTGGCTACCTGCACCGCGTCCCGCACGCCAAGGCCGGGATGGCCGACCAACAGCGCCAGCGCGACAGAGAGATCTTCGGGTTCGAACGCGTGCAGGCGACACATGGCAGCTACGTGTCGCGCTTGTTCGGCTACAGCCTTGGGAGCTAAACCCCGTCGGCGTAGCAGGTGCGAGTACTCGGCGACGAGCTCGACACTGGCCTCGCCACGCAGAATGCCCCGTCCCGCCAGCTCGACGATCCGCCGGCAAGGCTCCCGGTAGTGGTGCTCGGCGCCTCGGGCATACACGAAGACGGCCGTGTCGAAGAAGAATCGGGTCATCGCAGGGGCGGCTGGTAGAAGCTCTCGAGCTCGTCCTTGATGTGGTTCCAGTCATCGACCGGGATGGGCTCGGCGGCCAAAATGCGCTCGGCCGCCGCCGCCCGGTCTGCTACATCGTCCGGGAACGCGGCGTCGATCGCTTCGCGCACGATGGTGGCCACCGAGGCACCGCGTTGCCGTGCCAACCGCTCCAACCGCTCGTAACGCTGGGCGTCGAGCAACACCTGCAGGCGTCGCGTCAGGTCGGCCGACATGCTCATACTGTAGCATGTGCAGCTCTTCAAGCTGATTCGACGCGGCCGTCAACGGGCGCGGTTCGAGGGAGGCGCCGCGGCGAGGCGCCGCCGCGCCTCCCTGTTCGCCCGGTCAGGCGGCGAGCATCCGGCGCAGGACGTACTGCAGGATGCCGCCGTTGCGGTAGTACTCCGCCTCGCCGGGGGTGTCGATGCGCACCACCGCATCGAACTCGACCGGCTCACCGCCCTCTCGGCTGGCGGTGACGTGCACGGTGGCCGGCGTCGAGCCGTCGTTCATCGCGGTGACGCCGCTGACGTCGAACGTCTCGGTGCCGTCAAGCCCCAGTGAGGAGGCGCTCTCGCCGTCGGGGAACTGCAGCGGCAGCACACCCATCCCGATCAGGTTGGACCGGTGGATCCGCTCGAAGGACTGCACGATCACCGCGCGCACCCCCAACAGCGCGGTGCCCTTTGCCGCCCAGTCCCGCGACGAACCCGAGCCGTACTCCTTGCCGCCGAGCACTACCAGTGGGGTGCCCTGCCCGGCGTAGTTCTGCGCGGCGTCGTAGATGAACGACTGCTCCCCGTCCGAGGTGAAGTCGCGGGTGTAGCCCCCGGAGACGTCGTCCAGCAGCAGGTTGCGCAGCCGGATGTTGGCGAACGTGCCCCGGATCATCACCTCGTGGTTGCCCCGGCGGGAGCCGTAGGAGTTGAAGTCCTTCTTGTCCACGTCGTGCTCGGTCAGGTACCTGCCGGCCGGGGTGTCCGGCTTGATCGCGCCGGCGGGGGAGATGTGGTCGGTGGTCACCGAGTCGCCGAGCAGCGCCAGCACCCGGGCACCCGAGATGTCCCGCACCGCCGAGGGTTGCGCGGCAAGGCCCTCGAAGTACGGGGGCTTGCGCACGTAGGTGGAGTTGGCGTCCCACTCGAACGTGTCGCCCTCCGGGGTGGACAGGTCGTGCCAGCGCTTGTCGCCCTTGAACACGTCCGCGTAGTCCTTGGTGAACATCTCCTGGCTGATCGAGGAGTCGATCACCTCCTGGACGTCCTCGGGGCTGGGCCAGATGTCGCGCAGGTAGACGTCCTTGCCCTCACTGCTGGTGCCCAGCGGCTCGTTCTCGAAGTCGAAGTCCATCGTGCCGGCCAGCGCATAGGCGATGACCAGCGGCGGCGACGCCAGGTAGTTCATCTTGACGTCGGGGTTGATCCGGCCCTCGAAGTTCCGGTTGCCGGACAGCACGGAGACCACCGCGAGGTCGGCGTCGTTGACCGCCGCGGATACCTCCTCGGGCAGCGGGCCGGAGTTGCCGATACAGGTGGTGCAGCCGTAACCGACCAGGTGGTAGCCGAGCTTCTCCAGGTAGGGCCACAGCTCGGCCTTCTCGTAGTAGTCGGTCACGACCTGCGACCCAGGCGCCATCGAGGTCTTGACCCACGGCTTCACCGCGAGGCCCGCGTCGACGGCGTTGCGCGCCAGCAACGCGGCACCGAGCATCACCGAAGGGTTGGACGTGTTGGTGCACGAGGTGATCGAGGCGATCACCACGGCGCCGTGGTCCAGTTCGACCTCCGTCCCGTTGGACATCTTGACCGGTGTCGGTGAGCTGACCCGGCCGTGCGCCCCCTCGGCGGCCGACACTGGCTCCCTGGGTGCCCCCGCGCCGTTTGAACCCTTGGTCGGAGATGGCGGGTCACTCGCCGGGAAGCTCTCCGCGCCGGCCTCGTCGAGGGAGGACCCGGTCGAGCCGCCGTCAGTGTAGTCGCCCAGCGAGCTACGGAAAGCCTCCTTGGCCTGGTCCAGCGCGATCCGGTCCTGCGGCCGCTTCGGCCCGGCGATGGAGGGGACCACGGTGGACAGGTCCAGCTCCAGTGTCTCGGAGTACCGCGCCTCGTGGGCCGGGTCGTGCCACAGGCCCTGTTCCTTGGCGTAGGTCTCGACCAGCTCGATCTGCTCGTCCGGCCGGCCGGTCAGCTTCAGGTACCGGATCGTCTCGTCATCGATGGGGAAGATGGCGCAGGTGGAGCCGAACTCGGGGCTCATGTTCCCGATGGTTGCCCGGTTGGCCAGTGGGACGGCGGCGACGCCGTCACCGTAGAACTCGACGAACTTGCCGACCACCCCCTGCTTGCGCAGCATCTGGGTAATGGTCAACACCACGTCGGTGGCCGTGGCGCCGGGCGGGATTTCCCCGGTCAGCTTGAAGCCGACGACCTTCGGGATGAGCATGGAGACGGGCTGGCCGAGCATGGCCGCCTCGGCCTCGATGCCACCGACGCCCCAGCCCAGCACACCGAGGCCGTTGACCATCGTGGTGTGGCTGTCGGTGCCGACCAGGGTGTCCGGGTAGGCCTTGCCGTCCCGGGTCATCACGACCCTGGCCAGGTGCTCGATGTTGACCTGGTGCACGATGCCGGTGCCCGGCGGCACCACCTTGAACTCGTCGAAGGCACCCTGTCCCCAGCGCAGGAACTGGTAGCGCTCCTTGTTGCGGCCGTACTCGAACTCGACGTTGCGCTCGAAGGCGTCCGGGGTGCCGAACACATCGATGATCACCGAGTGGTCGATGACCAGCTCCGCCGGTGCCAGCGGGTTGACCTTGGCTGCGTCGCCGCCCAGCTCGGTGATCGCCTCACGCATGGTGGCCAGGTCGACGATGCAGGGCACGCCAGTGAAGTCTTGCATGATCACCCGGCCCGGGGAGAACTGAATCTCGGTTTCCGGCTCCGCGTCGGCGTCCCAGCCGGCCAGCGCCCGGATGTGCTCCTCGGTGACGTTGGTGCCGTCCTCGGTGCGCAGCAGGTTCTCCAGCAGAATCTTGAGGCAGTAGGGCAGGTGCTCTGCTCCGTCGACAGCAGACAGCCGGAAGATCTGATGGTCGGTGCCGCCGACGCTGAGGGTGCCGAGGGCGCCGAAGGTATCCGGAGCCTCGCTCCCCGCCGGGTCTGTGGAACTCACGTCGGAACTCACGTCGCGTCCTCTCTCGAAGCTTCCGATTCGCATCCGACCTGCACGATCGGCATCGGGTGGTGGTAACGGGCGTCGCGGACAGTCTTTCGCACGCTTGACCATGGATAGCTGCAAGGCCCCTTGCCTCAAACAGTACGCTCGTACTATTTGCCTGTCCAGGCGAGCTGAGTGCCCTCGTCAGGTGCGAATCGGCCTCGTTGGGTGGCCATCTCCCGCTCACTGTCACCCAATCGGTGAATGCATCGCACTGTCGTGGCGTTGCACCCAGATTTCGACTGCGCAGAGTGAGACGGTCCGAGAGTCTGCCGATCACACGTGGGGAGGCCGGTCGTGCGTGTGCTCCGCCCGAGGGTCCGTCGGGTGGTGGTGGTACTGGCGCTGACCGCCGGGGCCATGCTCACCGGAGGCGGACTCGGCCTCGCCGATCCCACTCCGCGGCCACCGCAGCCACCGAGCCCTTCGAACCCCACCGACCAGCAGCTGGACCGGAGCAAACAGGACGTGACCGGCGCGGCCGGCCAGGTCGGGCGGCTGACCGGCGAGCTCGCCGCCGCGCAGGCCAGGGCCGACGCACTCGGAGCCAAGCTGGAGGTGCGCCGGGAGACGGCCAACAAGGCGCTGGTCGACCTGCAGACCGCGCGGGACGCGGCCGCCTCGGCGGCGCGGCGGGCCCAGGCGACACACGCCGAGACCGCCGCCGCCTCCGCCACGGTCGAGCAGGCGCAACAACGGCTGGACACCTTCATCGCGGCGGCCTACGAGCGCGGCGCGCAGAGTGGGTCGCTGGGCCTGCTCGCCGAGGCCGGTGACCCGGACGACGTGGTGGGGCGGGCCGAGCTGACCGAGGACGTGGCCCAGGACCAGCGAGCCGCGATGGACGCCATCCGCCGCGCGCAGATCGCCAAGGTCAACTCCGACTCGCTGGCCAGGGCCGCCGAGCAGCAGGCGCTGGCGGCGCGCAACGCCGCCACCTCGGCCAGCAAGACCGCCGACAACGCGGTGGCCAGCGCCAGGGCCGCTGTCTCGGCCGGGCTCGCGCAGCTGCGCCAGGTGGACAGCCAGCGAGCCGGCATCGAGCATCAGCTCGACGTGCTCACCGCGAAGGACGCCGGGCTGCACGCCCAGCGTCAGCGCTACCTCGACTACCAGGCACAGGTGGCCGCGCAGGCCCTGGCCGCCCGAGTCGGTGCCGCACGGGGCGCCAGAGGCTCGGCGGGCTCCGCCACCTCGGGCGGCGGAGCGCAGGCGGTGATCAGCCGGGCGATGTCGCAACTCGGCGTCAGCTACGCCTGGGGGGGTGGTACCGGCTCCGGACCCAGCAAGGGCATCAGGGACGGCGGCGTTGCCGACGAGTTCGGCGACTTCGACAAGACCGGGTTCGACTGTTCCGGACTGATGATCTATGCATTCCAGGTCGCCGGCATCGGCCTGCCGCACTTCAGCGGCTACCAGTACAACGCGGGCAAAAAGGTGCCGATCTCGCAGATCCAGCCGGGCGACATGCTGTTCTGGTCCGATGGCGGCACCATCCACCACGTCGCCCTCTACATCGGCAACGGCAAGATGGTCGAGGCCCCGTACTCCGGCGGCGCGGTACGCATCAGCCCCGTCCGCTACGGAGACGGCCTCATGCCCAACGCCGCCCGAATGTTCTAGCGAGAACGCCTGCAGGTTCTCGGTGAACTCTTCGCTCCCAAGTGGAACGCGTTCGGGGCCGAGCGGTACCGCGCGGCGAGACCGGTACGCCGTCTCACGAGGCGCCCAACCCGATCCAGCCGTGGCCTCGGAGGTTGTAAAGCTCGCCGGACGATGAGGGAGAATCGTTCTGTACCACCTATGTGAGACCCCGCAGGTCACGGCAGGTGCACGGCAGAGACTCCCGGCGGGAGTCGATCAAGGTGTTGATCGTGTTCGGTTGGGCTTCGGCTTGCGGATCACTCTCCGGGAGCTCGACGGTTCCAGCGCAGAAGCTGATGGCCGAACACCGAGGCTTGGGCGCCATCACCGCTGACCTGTCAGTGAGCGGTCGGCGCGATCCGGGCACACCGGCCGACCCGGAAGATGTCCGCCTTGCTCAGTCTGCGAGCCGGGCTGCCGGTGACGGTGATCCACTCCTCGCTGACGGTGGGCTTGTCGACTCGCCGGACTGGACCGCGCCGACCTCCTTGCGGCCCTCGACGGGGCTGAGGTCGAAACAGGTAGGGCGGGTTGGCGGTCGCAGCGGCGAACTCGGCCGCTGCCTGCTCCAGGACGGGCGCGACTCGAACGTATTCCGACATGACGGCTCTCCTGCGATGAATCCGGCCAGATGGGTACTTCTGTTCTGTGCGGTGATCCCTCTCGCGTGAACTGCGTCTCAATCGGCGAGCGGATCGACGTACTGCCGGGCCGCTCGCCCCGACCTTCCTGGCCGACCCAGCTCGGGATTGGTCGGGGGTGTTGCGGACGTATGGGCAACGGGCGAAAACCCGGACCGAGCATGTACGGCCGGTGGCGAAGTACCGGGGGTGGCGGCTGCCGACGTCGCTGGACTTCGCCGCCCGGCTCATCCGCATCTACATCCGCGAGAAGACCCTCGAAGGCCAGCCGGCCGGCATGACCACGGCGAGTTGGGCTATGGGGTCATCGGGCCGGATGGAGTCGACCCGGATCGGGTCGGTCAGGTTGCGGATGGCAACGCCTCGCTCGGCGAGGTCGTGAATCAGGTTGAGGGTGTCGCGCACCGTGCGCCCGAGCCGGTCGAGGGTATGCACGACGATGACGGTGTAGCGGAGTCTGCGGCGATGCCGAGGGGCAGCAGAAGGGGCGCGGCGAGCAGGAGTGCGCCGGCGGCGGCGAGCGCCCAGCGTGGGCTGGTGGCGGCAGCGAGGGCTCCCCACAGCGCGATAAGGGCCGCCCTGGTCGCGGTACTGCTCACCGACCAGGCGGCCAGGACGCGGGAGACGCGGTCGTGGTCGACGGTGTGCAGCCGGTAGGTGGCGCTGACGGGGCCGAAGATGCTGCAGCAGATGATCAGCATCAGCTCGACCGCTATTACCATGAGCAGGCCCGGTAATCCGGGCCGGACCAGCACGAGCCCGAGGGGCCAGCAGCACCGCAGTGAGCCGAACACGCGGAGGACGACGTCGTTGCCGTAGTGGGCCGCGAGCGGGCGAGCCAGGCGGGAGCCGATCAGACCGCCCAGGCAGGGCACGGCGAACGCGAGTCCGTACTGCCAGGCGGGGAAGCCGAGCTGGCCGAGCATGAGCACGGCGAGCGGCGCCTCACCGGCCATGATCAACCCGTTGACCGCGATCGAGTTGAGGAACAGGCGGCGCAGCTGCCGGTGGTGCCAGATGTAGCGCCAGCCTTCGGCCAGGGCGGCGAGGGTCAGTCGAGAGGGCGCTGTGGCTGGGGCCGGTTCTCCGCCGCCGATCGCGGTGATACCCAGCGCGGAGAGCAGGTAGCTAACCGCGTCCGCGGCGATGGTCACGACCGGGCCGAGCAGGCCGATCGCGGCTCCGCCGAGCATCGGGCCGACGACGCTGGCCGACCAGGTGGTGGATTCGAAGCGCGCGTTGGCCGTGAGCAGGTCGCCCGGCTCGACGAGGGTTTTGAGGAACGCGCCGCTACCGGCGGTGAAAGCGATGTTCGCCGCCGACAGCACGATCGAGACGCCGATCAGTTGGGCGGTGCCCAGCACGCCAATTACGTAGGCGAACGGGATCGAGGCCTGCGCCCCGAACCGAATCAGGTCCATCGCGATCATCACCGGACGCTTGCGCCGGAACTCGACCCACGGGCCCAGCGGCACCGCCACTAGTGCCCCGACGGCCAGCCCGGATGCTGACATCGCGGCCACCTCGGCGGCGCTGGCGTGCAGCACCGTGATCGCGAGGAACGAGAACGCCCCGAACCCAAGCCACGTCCCGTAGGCGCTGAGCGCGTACGCGGCCCACAACCATCCGAAGCGTCGGCCGAGCCCACCAAACAACCGCATGTAGCTCTCCCACCGACGCCGACCAAGGACAACAACGAGTTGTCCGGACAGCAGCAAACCGAACCGAGCCGCACCTCTCAAACAACCGACACGCACTGCGCGGACAACTGGCCGTTGTAGACATAAGGTTCGCCCAGTGGAGCTCGACGCCGTGCGCACGTTCGTAGCCGTCGCCGATACCGGCCAGTTCCAGGCCGCCGGCGACGAGCTGGCCATCACCCAGCAGACGGTGTCGAAACGGATCGCGACGCTCGAGCGAGATCTCGGCGCCCGACTGTTCGTCCGCGGCCCGAAGGGCGTGCGCCTCAGCGTCGACGGCCAGGCGTTCCTCCCGCACGCCCGTGAGCTCCTGCGCGTCGCGGACCGCGCTGTGGCGTCCGTGCTTCCGACCCGCCGGGCGCTGCGCGTCGACGTCCTCAACCGGCGGACCGCCCCCCGCCGTGCTGCTGCAGACCTTCCACCAACACACCGAGATCGACCTGGACGTCGTGACCCTGCCAGTCCTCGAGTCCGGCGACGACGCACTGGCCGCCGTCGCCGGGGAACCGTCGACCTCACCTTGCGCCCTCCGCGATCTCCGGGTCAGAGATGGCTTCACGGCCGTCATACGGCTTGCGGGGTTGGGTACCGCTAAGAACCGGGGGACGCCTCGGCGGAGGGAGACACGCGGTGAGCAAGCCCGAGCAGCCTGGTGGCGAGCCCGAGGAGGGCCGGCGCCAGGGGCAGGTGGAGCAGGGCAAGCCTGAACAGCGCCAGCCTGAGCAGGCGAAGGCCGAGCCGGGCAAGGGTGGGGTGCCCAGTCCGGCCAAGGAGGGCGAGCTGCTCGAGCGCACCGTTTTCGAGGTCAAGCGGGTGATCGTCGGACAGGACCGGCTGGTCGAACGGATGCTTGTCGGGCTGCTGGCCAGGGGCCACCTGTTGCTCGAGGGTGTGCCCGGCGTGGCCAAGACACTTGCCGTGGAGACGGTGGCGAAGGCGGTCGGTGGCAGCTTCGCCCGGTTGCAGTTCACTCCGGACCTGGTGCCCGCCGACATCCTGGGCACCCGCATCTATCGGCAGGGCCGCGAGGAGTTCGACGTCGAGCTCGGTCCGGTGGTGGCGAACTTCGTGCTGGCCGACGAGATCAACCGGGCGCCGGCCAAGGTGCAGTCCGCGATGCTCGAGGTGATGGCCGAGCGGCACGTGTCCATCGGCGGTCGGACGTTCCCGATGCCGGACCCGTTCCTGGTGCTGGCCACCCAGAATCCCATCGAGAACGAGGGTGTCTACCCGCTGCCGGAGGCGCAGCGGGACCGGTTCCTGTTCAAGCTGATCATCGAATACCCGAACATCGAGGAGGAGAGGGAGATCATCTACCGGATGGGCGTCGACGCGCCCACCGCCGAGCAGGTGATCACCCCCGCCGAGCTGGTCCGGCTGCAGGGTGTCGCGTCGCGGGTGTTCGTGCACCACGCCCTGGTCGACTACGTCGTCCGGCTGGTGGTGGCGACCCGTACCCCCGGCGAGCACGGCCTCGACGACGTGGCCAGCTGGGTTGCCTACGGCGCCTCGCCCCGCGCCAGCCTGGGGATCGTGGCCGCCGCCCGTGCGCTGGCACTGGTCCGCGGCCGCGACTACGTGCTCCCGCAGGACGTGATGGATGTGGCCCCGGATGTGCTGCGGCACCGGTTGGTGCTGTCCTACGACGCCGTCGCGGACGCGGTGCCGATGGACCACATTCTCTCCCGTGTGCTGCAGGCTGTGCCGTTGCCGCAGGTCAGCTCGCGTCCGCAGTACGCAACGGCAACCTGAGCAAGGTAGCGTGATCGGCAAGTGAGCACGCCGAACCCGGCGCCGCCCAACCTGCGCGACGGACGGTTGGACGCCGCGCTGCGGGCGTTGGAGCTGACCGTGCGCCGTCGGCTGGACGGGCTGCTGCAGGGCAACCACATCGGCCTGGTACCCGGACCGGGCAGCGAGCCAGGTGAGGCGCGGCTGTACCAGCCCGGCGACGACGTGCGCCGGATGGACTGGGCGGTGACGGCGCGGACCACCGAGCCGCACATCCGCCAGACCGATGCGGACCGCGAGCTGGAGACCTGGGTACTGGTGGACCTGTCGGCCAGCCTGGACTTCGGCACCGCGAGCTGCGAGAAACGGGACCTGGCAGTGGCCGCCGTCGCCGCGGTGGCGCACCTGACCCGAGGTGGCGGCAACCGGATCGGCGCACTGGTCGCCACCGGGGAGCGCACCGTGCGTATTCCCGCCAGGGGTGGCCTGGCACAGGCCAGGGGCCTGGTCAAACGGGTCGCCGAGACGCCGAGGGCACCGGAGGGCACCAGGGGTGACCTGGCCGAGGCCATCGAGCAGCTGCGCCGGCCGCCTCGGCGCAGGGGTCTGGTCGTGGTGATCTCCGACTTCCTCGGCGAGCCGCGCTGGGAGCGCGCGCTGCGTGGGCTGTCCGCGCGGCACGAGCTGCTCGCGATCGAGGTGCTGGACCCGCGTGACCTTGAACTGCCCGAGGTGGGCACCGTGGTGCTCGCGGACCCGGAGACGGGCCGGCAGCGCGAGGTGGACACCACGCCGCTGCTGTGCCGGGAGTTCGCCGCCGCGGCGGCCGAGCACCGTGAGCGGGTGGCCACCGCATTGCGCCGCTGCGGCGCGGCGCACCTGGTGCTGCGCACCGACCGGGACTGGATCGCGGACATCGTGCGATTCGCGGTGGCGCGCAAGCGGCAGTGGTCGGACGCGTCGGGTTCGCGCCCTGCCGGCGGCGGGGGCCGCGCGGCGGTGGTTCGATGAGCTTCACGCAACCCTGGTGGCTGCTCCTGCTGCTGGTGGTGGCGGCACTGGTGTTCGCCTACTGGCTGATGCAGCGGCGCAAGCAGCGGGACACGCTGAAGTTCAGCAACCTCGAGGTGCTGGACAAGGTGGCGCCCAACCGGCCCCGGTGGATTCGCCACGTGCCGACCGCGCTGGTGCTCGTCGCGCTGCTGCTGCTGACCGTTGCGCTCGCCGGTCCGACCGCGCAGGCCAAGGTGCCGCGCAACCGGGCCACCGTGATGCTGGTGATCGACGTGTCGCTGTCCATGGAGGCCA